>NZ_JAUSTY010000004.1 GCF_030813115.1 Bacillus horti
TTACCTATGGAAAGAGCTCAAAGTAGTGATAGCTCTTATGAAATCGTGAATGAATTACCTATGGAAAGAGCTCAAAGTAGTGATAGCTCTTATGAAATCGTGAATGAATTACCTATGGAAAGAGCTCAAAGTAGTGATAGCTCTTATGAGATTGTGGATGAACTTCCTATAGAGAGAGCTCAAAGTAGCGACAGCTCATATGAAATGGTGAATGAATTACCTATAGAAAGAGCTCAAAGTAGCAATAGCTCATATGAAATGGTGAATGAACTTCCAATAGAGGGAGCTCTAAGTAGCGACAGCTCACATGAGATTGTGAATGAATTACCTATAGAAAGAGCTCAAAGTAGTGATAGTTCCTACGAAATAGTGAATGAACTCCCTCTAGAAAGAGCTCAAAGTAGTGATAGCTCTTATGAGATAGTGAATGAACTGCCAATAGAGAGGGCCCAAGGTAACGATAGGTCTTATGAGATAGTGAATGAACTCCCTCTAGAAAGAGCTCAAAGTAGCGACAGCTCATATGAAATTGTGGATGAATTACCTGTTGAAACTGGCGAAAATTTTGGACGTGTAATTGAAGCTACAGATATAAGAATTGAAGCAGGAGATTCCGAGAGTCAACGCTATGATGTCACCTTAAGTCAATTTGAAGCATTTGAAAATAAAGAAAGCTATAGGGAAGGTAAATTAGAGCAAGTGGAAGACTTCAGTATGGATCAAAGTCAAGTAGATAGCTACATATCTTCTTTTGATTATGCTGATTTAGCGTCAACGATCGCCGAAACTGATGAAGTTTCGTTAGATAGCTCTAACTTATCTACTATATCTTCTGAGCTAAATGTAGCAGATTTAGAAAATGGTTCTTTTGATGATAGATATACAGATACAAAACTAAATAAACTTGATCAAAGCTATTTTTCAGATCTAAATAATCAAGGGCACATTGAGTTTAGTGAAATCTCTGAAATTAGCAATCTCACAAATGAGGTTCATTCACTTGATATTAACCAAGCTCATGGTCCATTCGATAATCAAATGGCTAGTATGACAGAAGAAGATCATGCAAGCCGGGTAAGTGACACTAATATGGTTGATTTAATAGAAGAAATTACATCAACATCCCATAAAAATGGGGAGATAGCTCTTATAGATGAAGAAAATATGGGAAGCATTGTATGGAATAACTCGTCTGTATTACCTCTAGAAGAAGAGGAGTCGTATAAAGCTTTTGAGACAAAATCACTTATTAGTGAAGATGAAACTGGTATGAGGAAAAAACGCGAGCGAAAAATTACTCTAACTGAAGATAATAAAGGAGTTTGGAAAAAGGCACGCTTGATTAGGCCTCCTGCTGAGGATGATGAAGGGATTGGTCGATTACCAGATCCAGATAGACCACCAGTAGATCCAAAAGATAAGAAAAAATCTTGGTTAATCATGGGTAAACCTTACCCAGGCTGGAACGGATGGAATCCTAAAAAGACTAGATAAGGGGAATATGATGAGTATTTACAGAGTCAGAAGTGGTTTGATATTTGATGATAGATTTTCTTCATTAAATACTGAGAGATGGACAATATCCCCTTCTGGCTCCTACTCTCTCCCAGGAAATGGGCTGTCCTTGAGACATAGTATGGTAGGTGAAACAGTTGCCTTGTTTCAAATTCCACAAGAGGAGGAAGAATGGTTATTTGAGGTCAAGGCAAGCTATACACCTGTGAGGGTAGGAGATGAAGGGGGCGTAGTGATTTGGAAATCTGCAACGGAAAAGGTTGAATTTCTGGAGAGTATAGATTCCACAGCAGATTCTGAATACAGCAACTGGAGAATTATAAAACGGGGAAATCTATTTACATTCTTTGCAGAAAGAAATGGAGCTTGGGAGTTATTCGACTCCTCGGTCTGTATCAATCCAGTAAGAGCAGGATTAGTTTTAAAAGGGCAGAATGATGCTGGATATACGCCTTTGTTAGCAAGAAGATCAATCCTATGCAAAAATTCACATATTACAGTAGCCAATGTAAATAGTGGATACATGATTAGACTATTAGACGAAAATCAGCGAGTAGTAAGAAATCAAGAGGTTCCAAAAGGCTTTTCTGGAATTAAGATAGAGCTTCCGACTATACCTTTTGTAGGAAAGATACAGATTAGTGAAATAAATAGGGAAACTGGCCGAACAAACGTTATTTCTGAGATGGATGAATTCGTAGACATGTATGGTGGAGATGAATTTCTTTCAGGTATAGATTTGCATGTTTACTGGAATGACACGCAGCTGGATCAATATATACCAACACATTTAGGTGCTATAAAAAGAGGCACTCTTCTAGAGAAGATGACTTTAGTCAATCCTTCCTCAGGAAATATAGCTGATCAAATTAAAGTAAGGATTGCAAAGTATGAGGAAAGTTTTGGTTGGGAATGGGCAGATATAGCAGAGGATGTAGCTGGGAGTCCAGGAGAATTTGGGCATGAGATATCCCTAGGAACACTTTCACCAAATCAGTCTAAGGATTTCTGGATAAGAATTGAAAGACAAGACTATGAGGGCTCCAATCAACCTACATACTTCTTACTAGATATAGATAGTGAATAGGAGGTAAGTGGAATGGCCGGAGGGACGAAAATGACTCTTCTTAGGTATAGTCCTGTAACCCTAGATTGGAACATTATAGAACTTATTGTGGATCAAGATTTTATTGATCAGAATGGTTTAGTCATTCCTATCGAGCATCCTTATGGATTAGGTTTAGGTTTGCTAGAAGTTTATTATAATGGGCAGCTTCTCCATCCAGGAGGTGGGTATTCAGAGATTGATCAAGCGATTCAGCTTCATTTAGGGATCGACTCAGACTCAGGGATACCGAACCAACTGGAGGTTGGAGATGAAATTTATATAAAGGTATATAGGAATCAATATTGCAGTCGTGGTGGAGGATCATTTGCTACTTTCTCGGAGTTTAATGATCTAAGAAATGAAGTCTTAGAAGCTAGAAGATACAGATCATCTGATCAAGCATTTCCATCATTAGATAGCCGACTAGACTTTATTCAACGATCCATTGAATTGATAGAGAACGGCATGGCCAATGTAGATATTGAATATGAACATAACGAAAATGGCCAAATCACAAGGCAAATTATAACTGGTGAATATAACCTACAGAGAGAGTTTGAGTTTAACTCAATAAACCAAATTTCTAAAGAAATCATTACTCATAACGAAACAACATTGATTAAAGGTCATATCTGGGATCTAGATACGGGAAGGCTTTTACGAACTCGTGTGAGAATTATCTAGGTATTTCTTATAATAGCTTACACAAACAATAAAGGAGGTTTCCATATGGCAGGAACAAGAGGTATTGCCAAGTTAAGAGGAGAACAGCTTAACGATAAAATTATTCGTAATCGACATTTTGATGAGAATCAAAAGATTGATGAGAAATATATTGCACTTAGTTGGAACGAACACAAAGAAATCTTAGAGGATACAAAAATTGATGTTTGGGTGCAATCAAATGGTCATGCTGTAGATGGATCAGATAGCATTGATGTTACAAACGCAATTTCTGGCAGACCCGTTTCTACAAGTATTGATACAGAGGGAGTTGTACTTGGACAAAAAGTAGAGCTACGTAAGGCTGGCACAGATGATACACCAAAGATTTCTTCCACAGGTAAAAAGGTTTATGGGCGCTTAAGAGGCGGAGTAGGAACAGATGAGGGTAACTTCTATCTTGATTTTTACATTAATGGAGATGCAGGAGAGGAAGCGTATATATTCTCCGCTGATGCTGAGGATATTGACTTTAGATTTATAGTAAGAACGAATCTAGCTGTATTGCCTGTAGATGCGTTAGTTAGTGGTGGATCAGGATTTGTTGAAGGAGCTACAGATGCTAAGGCTTACATGAATTTACTACAGCTTATGAAGGACCTTTACGGTGCTGCGGGCTCTCTTAACGGAGATGGTAACGTTACATTAACTAAGTCCATTATTCAGCAGCTTGAGGATGAAGCATTGGAAAGAGCTGAAGCAGATCAACTGATTGTAAGCAACCTGTCTGATAGAAATGGTTCTGGATTAGTAGGAGTTGTTCTAGATCCTAATTACAGTGGCGTAACTGTTCAACAGGTAGTAAGTGAATTAGCTGAACGATTAAATGCTCAAGAAGAACTTAGTAACTCAGATGTAGTTGCTGCTAGAACTAGGGATGAAGATACTCCAAATGGTTTCTTCGAAGCTAATCAGTTTGATACTTTAAAGGACAGATTAGTAGATACAGAAAACAAAATGGATGCGACCTTAAAATCCCACGCGGATAGATTGCTAGAAATTGAAGTGCAGGATGAAAGAGAAGTATATGAAGCGGTTGGAGGAGAGTCAAGCTATGTGTTAACAAATGGAGTAGCAAAAGCTAATACTCTGTTTCTCTCCTTGAATGGACAGCTTCAAGCTCCCGGACTTCATTACAGTGAAATTTTAGATGCTGATGGGAATATTACCGGGGTAGAATTTGAACCGGACTTACTAGAGGTACATGAGGAAAAACCTGATGTTTTGCTACTTTGGTATAAAAAAGTGATCAATCTATCTGCTTAGGTAGACGTACTTCACGTATTTCATACTAATCATACAGTTCGCTCTAACTAACGAATTATGGTCACGTAAGGTGGATAAATATGAATTTTAATTCATTTAATAGAACCATATTAAATAGTATAAAAATTAATAGCTTAAAAGCGAGGACAATGGTTTTCGTGCTTCCGGGACATCTTGCTTCTAGCGCTTCGGGAATAGAGCTTAGATTTCCTGAGAAGGGAAGAATTGTTGATATCTATGCCTCGTGCTCAACACGTGGTTCAACGGATACAATTATGACAATTGAGAAATGCAATCAGATCGATTACGACACTAATCCCTACTGGGTAAATATTTTAAGTTCAAATATTATATTAAATGCTCATTCAAAATCTACAAACACGTCTGCTAGCCTTCCTATTGCTGTACAACCGAATGTGGAGAAGAACGATCACTTTAGAATAAATGTTTTAAGTGTAGGACAGGGTATTGCTGGTGTCACAGTAGAGGTAGTTGTAGAGTTGGATATTAAATAAGGAGTTGAATAATATGGCAGTTTCAACGAATCCCGTTATTTCATGGTGGAATAGGGATAATACAAGTCAAGTTACTTTATGGGACATTGGAGTTGTAGATGCAGGTACTGAATCGAACCATCTTGGTGTCCTTATTTGGAATAATAGAGGTGGCGATGAGGATGTAGCAAACATTGTAGAAGCTAGCTTAACAACTAGAGCTATGGATGCTTCAGAAACAGGATTTGTCGTAGAGGGAAAATGGATTAGAGCGAAAGTAGATTCTTTACACGAGGTAGGATTTACACCAATCGGAAAAGGCGCAGATCATCCAGTAAGAACAGAGGGATCAACGATTGTTGATGGGATTTCCCATACTCCTAGTGATCCTGATTATGTAACTGATGCAGGTAGAGTTAGTGCTCTAGGTCTTAAAAATGATGGAACTAAAGAAAATTCAGCAGGAAATTTTATTGAAGTAACATTAATGGCTTTACCAGACGCATTAGCTCCTGCGGGAACCTTCGATTTCGTCGTCCGTTTTTCATATACTTTTACGTAAGTTATCGCCCCAATGGGGCGATGTATTTTTATTCGAGGGGGATTTTTCGGTGATACTACGTCAAAAAATTAAGAGCCCTGTACCCCAACAGATGCTGTGGGTCGCGGAATATTCAAATGGTACGTATCTGTCTGAGTTTGATCTGCAAACACAAAAACCGAATCAGTTTAACGCAATTAGAAGACAGGATGTTATTCGATTTGGTTTAGTTGGAATTGATGTGCCCGTTTATTATGAAGTGTTCGGTGGATTTTTTAATATTGCTGGAAGAGGAATTCAAGCTAAGTATGTTACTCAAGATGGAAAAGAATATTTCCTCATTGGTCACAACAAACCATATAACAATATCATTCAATTTAAGCGTGGCGAATCAGAACTAAACCTTCTTCAACCCAAGCATGATTCAGTAATTTGGGGGAAAAACGCGGGTGAGGTTGTGGAGCATAGCTTCGGCTACAAAGCGAATATCAGCGTAGAGGATGTTAATTTTGAATTTGAAGCGTTGTGTAGGATTCCCTATCAACAGCCGGTTCTTATGACTTTCAAGCTAACTGCAGATAAAGATTTAAATGGAGCATTAGTTATTTTAAGAAATAGCACTGAAGTAGCCAGTATTGATGCTCCACTAGAAGTTGGTATTCAAGGTGAAACATCGTGGGTGGTGAAATAAGTGAGTACAGTAGCATTAAGGTTTCCTAGTAACGCTTCTAGAGTAAATTCAGCGAATCTAAGTACACACAGCTTTGATGAAGGAATTACATTTGAAGTTTGGGCTAGGAGAGAGGGGAATGGAAATCGCGGAACTAGAGGAATTGCTTTTAGTAATGGGACATGGTATGTAGATTTCTATAATTCTTCTGTCTTTCGAATTTCTACTAGAATAAGTAATACACAAAGGACATGGCACTGGGGAACCATGGTACCTAACCATGGTTGGGTGCATCTAGCTTTAACCTACAATAGACAGACTGTGAAATTTTATGTGAATGGAGAACTAGCAGGATCTACAAACATTTCAGGAACAGTAACAGGAATAGGTGAACAGGTTCTAGGTGGATATTCTGGGGGAACAGATTATTCCTTCATTGGTTCAATAAAAGGGCATAGAGTTTACAATTTAGAAAAAACACAAGAACAAATTAAACATGATATGTTTCTTTCGGTCCCTACATACTCTAAGGGCATTATATTAAATCATTCATTAGAGGAAGGTACTGGAGAAACAGTAAAGGACCTCTCTCCATATCAAGTGGAAGGGCAGGCTATATCATGTGAATGGGTAAATGATGGTATATTCCTAACTTCTCCTATAGACCTAAAGATAAAAGAAAATGAAATTATTGTTCGGAGAGCCACTGATTATCCCTTTGAGTTTCAAATTATAAATAATGGTGTTGGACAATGGAAACGAAAAGACTTTGATTCAGTAGCTTCACATCAATTAGGTAACCTAACCGTAACGGAATATGATGTAGAACCTGAAAAATGGGAAGATATTACGAGTTTAAGGGTGAAATAGCATGGATTTAGAAATGCTAGATTTAAGAAGAGGAAACTCTGACAGGAGTTCAGTTTATATAGCCGCAAACGGTGTTGTTGTAACTTCATCAGCTAACACTTACTCTAGTGGCAGTAATTATTACCTTGCGTACCTTTTTAATAGATCGTATGGTACAAGTAACACTCAATACTGGATGACCGGTTCAAGTGGAAACCAATCGCTAACCTTCGACTTGAGATCAGTGTCTGGCTTTCATACGAAAAAGATAAGGATATACCCATACTCTAGGACAAACGCATCTTCTAATTACAGAATTGATGTTTCTCGCGATGGTCATGAGTGGGAGCAAATAACAGGCTGGATAAACAACCATCATAGTACCAATAACTCAAATTATATACCTTCAGGACAATACAGAGAGCATGATGTAGATTCCTATCTCGACATTCGCTTTATACGATTAACGTTAACTAGAAATGGTAGTTATGGAGTAGCCCTAAATGAAATTGAGTTATATGGAGTAACTGTTCCTCCCCCTAATAGAGTGCGAGAGGTATTTGTTCCAAGACAAAGATATTTAGCTGGTGAGCAAATTTTGGTAAATTGGTTACCAACAACAGATCCTGAAGGGAGACCTATTACCTATAAAGTTGACATACTCATTGACGGAGTATGGAGAAACATGGCCCAGACTACAGGGCGAGAGGTAATGTTTACTGTTCCTAATATTACCACTTTTATGGATTCAAAAATAAGGGTTATCCCATGTAATAGTGAACACTGTAATGAACCTACCGAAACGGAGATCATTGTCATTGCTCCTTATGTGACATTATTAAGGGAAGGTAATGACTATCTAACCATTAATGAACAGGGAGCATTAGAACATGTAAATGCTGATCAAGTGAGTATGGTGGAATCAGGAATGCTTACTTTGTCTAGTGTAACTCAAGATATTCTATTACGTTTAGAAAATCCTAAAATAATTATAATAGAGCATACACCTTTAGAGAGAAAAGTAGAGACAGAGGGGATTGCAAAGATAGGGTTTACTTATGAAGCTAAGTTAATCAGTAATGGAGAAAGTACTTTTATCCCCTTAAGCCCAACCTTTTTTGACAATAGTAACGTTGTTACTATAATTCAGAGTTCTATTTTTAATATAATTCCTTCCTATAAAGTGCTTGTTTATGTTTACTTAGAAAATGGCATTACTTTGCTAGAAGCAGCAACTGTTTCAATTATTAATACAGCGCCGGTTATTGATGCTAGCTTTCGTGAAAACATGCTGAATATAGTTATATCTGACCAAGAAGGGGATTTGTTCAAGTATCAAGTGAAGCTGAACGATCAAGTGATTTATCCCGTTCATAGAGAATGGTCAGATTTTACTACTAGGATGGAATTCAGTAGGCAACTAAATAGCCGTCAAATGAACATAAGTGAGCAAAACAGAATAGAAATTACAGCTAAAGATCACTATGGTGAAGAAAATACAAAGGTCATAGAGTTCATAGGGGAATATATTGGATTAATGTTTACTGACATGGCTGGAGACTTCTATTCTACAGAGCTAGGGGAAGTATTGAAATACATGCAAATTGCTCCTATGATGGCTGGTCAGTCCTCATTAATCTATTCAGTTAAGCTCATAAATTTCTATAACTTTAAGGTCCAGAACGTTCTGTTATGGTCTTCTAATAGAGACATAGATGGTCTGCAAATCCAATTAAGTAAAACAGCCTCACCGTTTGAACCCATATTTGAATTGAATTATGGGGAGTTAGAATTAAATAAGTATGATGAGATCATATTTTATGTCAGGCTTGTATCTCATCATAGTGCTCTAATTGGAGGAGTTTTTGATGTCTTTACTAAAGCTAAGGCTGTTGCAAGCGGATAGGAGGTGCTGAATATGGCAGATGGAAATTTTGCCGGTGGAGACGGGTCGGTTGAATATCCTTTTCTTATTGAGGATATTTATGATTTAAGTGCGATTAGAAACAATACTTCTGCTCATTACAAGTTAATAAAGGATATTGATCAGGAAAAATTCCCTCTGTTTAACAATTTTATTCCGATTCCTACTTTTGATGGAAAATTGGATGGGAACGGGCATTGGATATATAATTTTAAAACTACAGGATCTGGTGCTAGAGGAATGATAGTAAGTCTATTAGGAAACTCAATGATTTGTAATATTAATTTTTCAAATGCTCTAAGTAGTAGCAGTGCCTCAAATTCTAATTTAGCAATTATAGTTGGTGAAGCTTTTGGAAATTCAATATTAAAGAATTGTTATGTATATGGAGTAACTTCTAGTACAAGTACTAATAATGTTTCAGCTAGCTCTGGATATGGTCTAATAGCGGGTGTGTTAAGTGAATACAGTTCGATAAAAAACTGTTATGCAATAGGTACAGTAACATATAGTAGGAACAATTCGTCGGGTGGGAGGAGAGGAGGCATTTGCGGTAGAGCTCAAAATAATGCAACCATAGAGAATTGTTATTCTAGAGTTATTGTAAATGGGTCAAATGCTGTTGGATCTGGGTTAGTAGCGGTGGTATCTGACGATGCACAAGTCATTAACTGCTTCTGGGACTCTAGTATAGAGAGTAGAACGGGTACACCTGGAACAGGAGCCAACCAAACAACAGGAACACCATTAATAACAGAACAATTAATGGAATCTATAAATTTTGTGGAGTGGGATGGAGACTACCAAGAGCCTGTAGGGGACGAACAACCAGTAAAGACTTGGTCTATAGTGAATGGATACTTCCCTAGATTATTCCACCAGATTCGGAACAGAATGATGATGGTTGAACCAAGAGATAATACAGAAATCACAGACATTAACTTTGGTTATATTGTAGCAGGTGGCCAATCTGCCATACGAGAAGTGACACTCAGAAGTAAATACTTATTGGACTTAGAAAAAATAGAGGTTTGGTGGAACAGAAAACCTACAATAAGTCCATACACCAGACTTAGATTAAGTCGTACAATAGAACCTTTTGAGGAATTAGAGGTCATACAGCTTTCTGAACTGGAGTTGAAATTTATGGAGGAAGTTAAATTCTATGTAAAGGTAAGCACAGATGAAGAGTTGGATGAAGGTGGAGCATTCGACCTTAACGTAAGAGTGACACCGAAATAATTAGGAGTTGGTGAGCATGTCTAATAATGGTGGTGGGATTATACTGTGGACACAGGGATTTGGCATGTCTCACAACACCTATATAGATCATATTGGAAAAGAAAACAGCCATTTTACCGCACACCACAATGTGCTTCATATAAATACTTTATCTACATTTAATGTTTATCACTCTACTCCTTCTAGTGAAGAAGCAGATTTCAGAGGGAGAATATCCGTACCAGATTACGGAGAATCAGACGTAGAGGGTCTTATTTATGTACGGGGTGGAGAGCATTTACCTGCCAAAATTAAGGTCATTAGATTCCATACATTTGATGCTTTAATTGAAGTAGCTAATCGAAAGTTCTCGGATCAAGAAGCTACGATAAGAGTAAATCCTTACTATGACTTTAGATGTCGCATTAAAGTCTTAAGGTTTTCTGATATCCTTGGAACAATGACTGTCCGTTCCTATGAGGACATGAGAGGACAAGTCTCTGTTCCACCTGGGAACCAGATGTCTGGATTTGTGGATTTAGTTCCGATACCAAGGATGAATCTAGAATTAGAGCCTATTAAGGATGCTTTTTTTAGAAACGGTGTCAGAAGTCTAAACTATGGAACAGAAAGCACAATGGTTACAGGTAGCATAAGTGACAGTCCATATACATTTGACCGACATGAAGTTTTCAGATCAATCCTACAATTTAACCTTGAGAGATTACCGGAGACAGCCATAGTGGAAAAGGCTATACTCCGCCTAACTCCGTCCTCTGCCCTCTCTAATCAACAGTTAGAGGTGACAGATTCCCTAGGAGATTGGCAAGAGACTATAGTCGCTTGGATTAATCAGCCAGCTATGGGCTCTTACAGCAAAGTAGTGCAAACGAATCAAGGGCAGCTTTCAAGCATCGAGATCAATATCTTAGAGCTTGTAAAAGATTGGGTTGAAAATGGTAAAGAAAATAGTGGCCTTTTTCTAAAAGCTTTAGATGAAACACAGCTTGGGTTAGCAGCTTTTTTTACCAGAGAAGCTCCAATCTCATCAAACAGGCCGAAACTAGAGATTGTTTACTATGATCCTGCTATGGTAATTAGTCCAGGAGCAGCAGATCTTAGAAGCAGGATTTCAATTAATGCCCATCGCTCAGAGGACCTGAAATCAAGTTTAGAAATTATAAGCCGTTTGGGTGAGCAATTTCTCCCTGCCACAATGTATGTTAGTAATCCTAATTTCCGTGAAGGCAGGATAACGATTAATAGAAGAAAGCTTCATGCTATTCTTTATGCTAGACAATTTGCAGACAAAGGGATATATGGACGTATCATAGTAAAGTCAGCACGATTAGCAGAAGAATTAAATGCAGCAATTACTATAAACAAACGTTTTATAGTGGGTAGAATCCACATTAGGCACTATGGTCATCATCATCAAGATTCTACTATTAGAATTTCAAATAATAAAGAGCATGATGAGATCTTTAAGGTAACAATAAACCAGCTTCTAGTAAGAGGGATTCTTACTGTTAAAGAAAGAAGCTTATTAGACTCGAGTATCATTATTCCAAATGATAGGGAAGAGCTAACTGATTTCAAGGTCACCGTAATAAGGAAACACTTAGTTTCTTGGATAACAATTAAAGCTAATGATAGTTTGGAAAGTTCGATTATCATACCGAACGAGATGGATGATACCTTACCTGGTCAGGTAATAGTGAATAATGATATTCTTAAGAGTAGGATTAAGGTTTTACGTTTTGAGGATTTAACTTCTAGAGTAATAGTAGGTCAATACTACGATCAATCATTTAACTCAAGGATATCTGTTCACAGAAAGATATTAGTAAGTAGGATATCTATCACTAAGCATGACTATATAGAAGGGCAAATGATTGTCAGTAGGACTGAGGAAGATCAATTACCAGCTCTTATCTTTATCAGAGGTAGAAGTGAATTTACAGGTAAAATAGATGTTGAGCCAGCTGATTACTTACAAGCCGTAATTCGCACAATTTCTCCATATCTGCCCTCTAGAATAGCGATACCTGGCAGAGATGCTCTTAATATAAACTCAAATATTACAGTAAATGTAAAGATGATTAATGAGTTGGATACCAACCTCATAGTTAAGAATCCAAGAGATTTATATTGTATGATTGAAATAATAGGCAGAGAAAGGCAATCAGCCTACGCCTTTATCATGTAATAGCCATTTGAAAAGACTAGCCTCTTACGTAACGGAGGCTATTTTTTTATGCTTTTTCCTTATAATGTCTTTGAGAAATAAGTGTAGGTAAAAGCTTTGGACAAATCATTTATCCAAATTTTATCTATTATTTTTTTTATACAACTAGAACATTTTACTAGAAAAAGAAGGTGGGTATCATACTAGCAGAAAATATTGTAACCTCCTTAGTAAGCTTAGCAGGCATGTTTATAACAGGACTCTTTGGCTATTTGGTTGCAAAGGGAAAAGCAAGAAAGGAATTTATTATTAGTGACAGAAAGCTTTTGTCTGTAGATGAAAAGCAATTTAGAGCAGCCTTAATGGAGGAGCTTCATAGAAACAGAAAAGAGATTACAAGCTTACGTAAAGAGGTAGAAAACCTTCGGCGTATGAACATTAACCTAGAGCTTGAGAATAAACAACTGCAGGCTAAAATCGATGGACTTAGAGTTGAGCTAAAGCGTTGGGAGGCTAATGACAAAAAGAGAATGTAGCCTTTTTTACTTAAGCTAGAAAGGATTGTATATGCAAATAGTAGACATTCGTAAGGACATGCCTAGACATCCAAATGTAGGACTATCTTATAGGAAAGAAACTGATATTCGATCATTGGCCATTCATCACTCTTTGACAACATCAGGATCTCCTCAGGCATTTGCTAATTATCATATTCATACTAATGGCTGGTCTATTATGGGTTACACCTATGTCATCATGAGAGACGGTACGATTTATTGGTGTGCAGATCATACGATCGTTACTCCACATGTGGGAAACTCTAATAGACATGCGTTAGGTATAAACCTAGTTGGTGATTTTAGGAGAGGAAAGCAGCAACCTACCGTTGAACAAAGGGCATCACTTTCTTGGTTAATCGCTTTCCTTAAAAGTACATTACCTAATCCAAACTTTGATATTTTAGGTCATCAGGAATACCCTGGATACTCACGTAAGGATTGCCCCACTAATTATCAAGATGTTAGGGCATTTATGGATAAGATTCGATTAGATAGTAATCAATTTATGAAACTGAAGGAGGCTGGAAAAATGCTTAAGTTAGACAAGCCCTGGATGTATGAGACTCTTGCTCAGAATCTTAAAGGGCTATATAACGCTAAAATACTGAATAGCTTGGAATGGTATGAGAAGGCTAAGAAACAGAAAATCACTGTAGATGAGCTGGCTTGGGTTAACAATGTATGCTTAACAAGACATATTACAAATAAATAGGAACATACTATGGGAGGTATTCCAAAATGAAAATGGAAGGGATATTTATAAAACTATCAAGCAGAAAGTTTTGGAGTCTTCTGGCAGGATGGTTGACTAGTTTATTAATATTATTCAACTTTGATGAAAATACAACGGCTCAAATTGTAGCAGTAGTTGGGGCATTTGGATCAATAGTTGTTTATATCTTTGCAGAAGCGTATGTGGATAGTAAGTCAGTCCAGTCAGTCAAAAATAGCAAACGTTACACAGATGATATCTAGAAAATTTATTTGGATAAAAACTACGTTATAATAGTTATAGAGTAAACGAAAAGAGGTCATTCTACAGGATAGAATAGACCTCTTTTAATATCTTTCATTTACCCACAGGTAGTTAAGAAATTGCTTCACTAAGCAAGGAATCATAATAATGAGCAAATAGATTATAATATAAATTAGGAAGAATCTTAATTGGTTTTTTCTAATAATTGAATGGCTCTTTGACGAATGTAATATAAGATTCTTGCTGAGTATTTATTTATATCATAACCACATACATCAAGAAGTTCCTTAATCTCGTCTATCTTCAAAGTAGTGCCTGTTTCCTCCATTTCTTCGAAGATAAGCTTGACCTCTGGATCATATTTAGAGTTCCTTTTATCTGTCATAACCATTTTATTTTTTATCTTTTCTAAGGCTCTACTAATCGTCATAGGATAGACCCCAAGTGTAGTGGCGATTTGAGAATTATTTAATCCATTCATAATTAATTCAGTAATCTTTTGTTCGAAAGCAGTTAGGTTTGCTTTATCCATTAAGCTCTGGACATATACTTTATTAATGACGTCTTTTTCAAAGCTATAAGACGAATTTATTAAGTCAAAATCATTTGAAGATTCAAAATATTTAAGGTCCGAAGCGAAGCGGAGAACCTCCTCAATCCGTTCTAACGGAACTTGTAACAGGCCAGACATTTCTTGTTGTGAAGGAAAATAGCCTAATGAATTTTCGATTTCCTCCATTTGTTTAATCAAGTCAACTGCACTACGGCTTAATCTCACTAACTTTGAATCTGAGTATAATAGCTGATTCACTTCCCAAATGATAGGCCTAAAGGCATAGGTTGAGAATTTTATTCCTTTATCAAAATCAAATTCTCTAAGAGCTGTTATCATGCCAATATAAGCATGTTGAAGTAATTCCTCCTCAGATACATTAAATCTGTCTTTTAAGAGCTCAATATTACCTTTATATTGGGATAAGATCAGAAAGATAAATTCTTTGTTTTTCTTTAAAAACTCCGAAAGAAGATCATTATCCTCTTTACAGGCACGTAATAGTTCGTTGTTGTGGAGGTCAGGAACACCCTGCTTTGCTAAATTCCTGTACAAGTCGCTCAAATTCGTTTACCTGTCGAATCTTTTAATAAAGACTCAATTAAGTGTTGATAGTTAGTCTCTACTGAACGCAATAAGGCTTCAGAAATAGGATGATCTTCAAGATTTTTAATAAATCGTTCTGTTAATGATTGATTGTTGTACAGGTTCAGCAGAGTCTCAATATCCTCCATTTTTTTCTCAAAAGCTGCTAATGTTTCATCCTGCCATTTGATGATACTAACTAGTTTATTTTGACACTTTTCTATTTCTTGCTTTGCTACTTCTTTTACTAGCTGCATTTCTATTTGAGTCTCTGTCATTAGATTTATTAAATCTATATCAACGGAACGATTTACTGTCCTTGAAGCAGCTTTTTCTCTACCTTTCTGCTTACTGTCAATATCCCCACGTAGATTACCGCTCAAAAGTGATTCCTCCTCATTCATTCTTCTCTATACAAATCGAACTGGTGTGCCCAAGAGTTGCAGATATTCATAAAAGTTTTTTAATTTCAACGTTACTCCTGAGAGTGATTGATTTATTGGTTTGTTGCTTATGTCTCATTCATTGCACGAGGATTTCAATCATGGTAGTTCTCCATAACTTACTATAGTGATATCTATGGTTTGCCGCCCTAATTTAATGGCCTCTTGTTTGCTCTGGACAAGGAGATCAATACGGTTTCCTTTGATAGCACCACCAGTATCCAAAGCTATAGCTTGTCTAGTCGAGCCCTCAAGTTCAAACTCTATAATGGAATAAGGTGGGATCACATTTGGGTCAGTAGCCACAATATTCAGTTCTTCATAATAAATCGTTTCACGGACGTCATACTCTCCCCATCTAGTAAATCCCGTACAGCCCTTACATTTAGAGGTATAAAAACTAAATTCCATTGATAATACTTCTTCCCTAGCTTCTCTTTCAATGTGACCCTCAAATTGTTCATTTTTTTGAAGTAATTGTATTTCTCCTTTTATATCTTTTGTATTTACGAAGTTCTCAGATAGTTGTTCGACATAGCTACGAGTTTGTTCGTCATTGATTTGGGAAGGATAATGAACCAT
Source organism: Bacillus horti (assembly GCF_030813115.1). Taxonomy (NCBI): domain Bacteria; kingdom Bacillati; phylum Bacillota; class Bacilli; order Caryophanales; family Bacillaceae; genus Caldalkalibacillus; species Caldalkalibacillus horti. The sequence goes on from NZ_JAUSTY010000004.1 coordinate 16,199, forward strand.
GTCTTTAGCGAAGTTTACAGGAATATTTGCATAGAACGGTAGCAAGCAAGAGAATGTAAACCAGGAAAAAGCAAAGAAGTAGTGTAATTCTTTCAGTGTAAGTTACTCCCTTCGTTATATAAGCTAACTTAGATCATTTTTTACTCAGTGCCTCCTTCTTTGAGTTAGTATAGGTATCGTTATTTAATGTAGGTCAGTTGCAGAGAGCTAGATTTAACGAGTAACTGTTCATAAAAAAGACCAAGAGCGAAAGCCCTTGGCTAAATGGAAAGATCAATACATTCAAGACAACGATTAAGAGACAAAATATAATCATCAAACGATATATCTTTAAAACTAAACTCACTGTTCAGCAGTTCTCTGTATGCCGATTTAGTCCTAACTAAATCTTTTTCTAGGATACATTTGACTGAGAGCTCGCATTCTGAGTTCATTATATCTAATTCCATTTGTTCAATAGCACTTTCTATGCTTAAAACCTCTTGATATAGATCATTTAGTTTTACGTTCCCCATGGTACATCTCCTTTAAGGTTAGCGTGAAGCTCTAAATCCTATGATTGATTTATAGTAGGATAACCCAATATTTCTTGCTTACCGGTGTATTGCCTGATACAGCTACCAGTACATACTTTCTTTTTCTCTAATAATTTTTGTAAATTCAAATCAGATTCTAGCTCAGATTTAAGTAGGTCTTCTCTAATTCCCTCTATTTCAGCAACAATTTGTCTTATAGTATCTACTGAGTAAGGAGTAGAATGCCTCATTTTTTTTCTAAGCTGAGTAATGATTGAATCTATTTTTTTTAAGTGCATAACAGTTGTTTCTAAATCTTTAGCCATACTAACCTCCTTATTAAGTTTTACTTTATTATAGGAAAAGTGGAGAAAGCCTTAACGTATTTAGGTAATGAGGGGTAGGTTGTTCATTATTTAATAATTGCTCTTTCATCTCATCCTTTGTATCTAATACGGAATCAGTTGCATAGATTGTATTAAGCCTTATCCAAGTAGATAACATGATCTAGGCTGTCAGAGAATATATTGAATAAAACTTCATATTTGAATACGTCATACTCTGGGTAGCCAATTTATGAGAGGAGGGAGCCCATGGATATTTTAAAGAAGATTTCAGACTATCGGGCTAGAGAAGAAAGCTTGCGTTGGGAAGGAACGTTTAGGGAATATTTAGATATTGTAAAAGGCAACCCTCATGTTGCTGGTACTGCACATACACGCGTATATAACATGGTTAAGGAAGCGGGAATAGAGACGAAGAAGGATGGGACGACAGAGTATTTATTTTTTAGCTCAGAAATGTTTGGCTTAGAGCGCTCCATCCAGCGTTTGGTGGAGGAGTATTTTCATTCGGCAGCTAAACGCCTTGACGTAAGAAAGCGTATTTTGCTTCTTATGGGACCAGTTAGTGGAGGAAAATCAACGATTGTGACCATGCTCAAAAAGGGATTGGAGAGGTTCTCTAGAACTGAGGCAGGGGCGGTTTACGGGATAAAAGGTTGCCCAATGCATGAAGAGCCTTTACATCTCGTTCCAGATGATTTGAGAGAGGAATTTGAGCAGGAATTCGGAGTGAAAATAGAAGGGAAACTATGTCCTTCATGCCGTCTAATGCTTGATCAAGAATATGATGGGCGAGTTGAGGACGTTATTGTAGAACGTATTTTCTTTGATGAGGATCGTCGAGTAGGGATAGGTACATTTAGTCCTTCTGACCCTAAATCTCAGGATATAGCTGATTTAACAGGAAGCATCGACTTTTCAACGATTGCTGAATATGGTTCAGAATCTGATCCAAGAGCGTATCGCTTTGATGGAGAGCTTAACAAGGCAAATCGAGGACTGATGGAGTTTCAGGAGATGTTAAAGTGTGATGAGAAGTTTTTATGGAACCTCTTGTCCTTAACACAGGAAGGGAATTTTAAAGCTGGACGGTTTGCCTTAATTAGTGCTGATGAGCTCATTGTGGCGCATACTAACGAATCAGAGTATCGCTCCTTTATTTCTAATAAAAAGAACGAGGCTCTACAATCTAGGATGATTGTTATGCCTGTACCCTATAACTTGTCTGTCTCAGAGGAAGAAAAGATATATAGTAAGCTCATTAAACAAAGCGATATTGGTCACATGCATATTGCTCCACATGCCCTCCGTGCTGCTGCTATTTTTTCCGTGCTAACTCGTTTAAAGGAGTCCAAGAAGCAGGGGGTAGATCTGTTAAAGAAGCTGAAGCTCTATGATGGTAAAGAGGTTGAGGGCTTTAAGCATGCTGATGTTGAGGAGCTATATAATGAGTACCATGATGAAGGAATGAGTGGAATTGACCCGCGGTATGTGATAAATCGGATTTCCAGTGCACTCATAAATCAGGATAAGGATTATATTAACGCACTCGATGTCTTGCGTTCTTTAAAGGACGGCTTAGACTCTCATGCTTCTATTTCTAAGGAAGCACGTGAAAAGTATCTTAATTTCATCTCTACAGCTCGGAAGGAATATGATGAACTGGCGAAAAAGGAAGTACAAAAAGCATTTGTTTACTCCTATGAGGAGTCAGCAAAAACGTTATTAGACAACTATCTAGATAATGTTGAATCCTATTGCAATTGGCAGAAGATTCGGGACCCTATCACTGGGGAAGAGCTAGATCCAGATGAGAAGCTAATGCGATCTATTGAGGAGCAAATTGGTGTTTCCGAGAACGCCAAAAAAGCTTTCCGTGAAGAAATTCTCATCCGCATATCTGCTTACGCTAGAAAAGGAAAGAAATTTGATTATAATGCTCATGATCGTTTGCGCGAAGCGATTCAAAAAAAGCTGTTTGCTGACCTTAAGGATGTCGTGAAGATTACAACCTCAGTTAAAACACCGGATGAGAACCAGCTAAAGAAAATTAATGAAGTAATCAGCCGACTTGTTGAGGAGCATGGCTATACGGCTACATCAGCTAATGATCTACTGCGTTATGTAGGAAGCCTATTAAATAGATAGTTCCGTCCATCATATAAAAAAGGGGGGAGCAGTAATGAACCACAAGCAAACGTTCATATTGTCCAAGGAAGATTGGTCCCTCCATCGAAAAGGGCATGAGGATCAGGCTAGACATCAGGAAAAAGTGAAGGAAGCCCTTAAAAGCAATCTACCCGACTTAGTGACGGAGGAAAGTGTCATTCTATCCAATGGACGTGACATTATTAAGATTCCCATTCGCTCCTTAGATGAATATAAATTTAGGTATAACCATCAGAAGCAGCAGCATGCCGGACAGGGAGATGGGGACAGCCAGGTTGGTGATGTAGTTGCTCGTGATGGGACGCCGAAAAAAGGTGCGGGAAAGGGTCAGGGTGCAGGTGATCAAGCCGGTGAGGATTACTATGAAGCTGAGATTGACCTTGAAGAGCTAGAGGAACTACTATTTTCGGAGCTTGAATTGCCGAACCTGAAGCAAAAGGAAAGAGATCAGATTACCGTAACTGATATTCAATTTAATGATATTCGCAAAAAGGGTCTAATGGGTAACATTGATAAAAAGCGTACCCTACTTGAAGCAATACGTCGAAATGCGTTGAAACAAAAGAAGGATTTGTTAAGGATTGGGCTAGATGATTTGCGTTTTAAAACGTGGAATGAAACCATTCAACCTCACTCAAACGCTGTAATTATAGCCATGATGGATACGTCTGGCTCGATGGGCATTTTCGAAAAGTATGTAGCTAGGAGCTTCTTTTTTTGGATGAGCCGCTTTCTACGAACTAAGTATGAGCATGTTGAGATTGTTTTTATCGCCCACCATACCGAAGCTAAGGAAGTGTCTGAAGAGGACTTTTTTACAAAAGGAGAAAGTGGTGGCACTATTTGTTCATCCGCGTATCGGAAGGCGCTCGAGGTTATTCATAGTCGCTATTCGCCTGAGCGCTATAATATTTATCCCTTCCATTTCTCTGATGGAGATAATCTAACCTCTGATAATGAACGCTGTTTGAAGCTTGTAAGAGAGCTTATTGAACTCTCGAACATGTTCTGTTATGGCGAAATTAATCAATACAATAGAAGCTCGACTCTAATGTCCGCCTACCGCCACATAAAAGATCCGCGATTTCGTTACTCCATTATCAAAGAAAAAAACGAAGTGTATCACGCCTTAAAAACATTTTTTCATAAGGAAAACGTTACTGCTGTATAGCATATATAAGATCGTGGTACTTCAGCTGCCGCGATCTTTATTTTACAAATGTTTATTGAAAAATTTTACAGCAAAAATGTTGACTAACATCTTTTCAAAAAGGAGGAGAGTGAAGTGACTCCCCAAGAACATAAGGACTTAGAAAGAGCCATTCATGACATTACTGAGATTGCGGAGGGCTTTGGGCTTGATTTTTATCCCATGCGGTATGAGATTTGTCCTTCAGATATTATTTATACGTTTGGAGCGTATGGAATGCCTACTCGTTTTTCTCATTGGAGCTTCGGTAAAGCGTTCCACCGGATGAAGCTACAATATGATCTAGGCTTAAGTAAAATCTATGAACTAGTGATAAATTCGGATCCGTGCTACGCGTTTCTCCTAGAGGGGAACAGCTTAATACAGAATAAGCTTATTGTAGCTCATGTACTGGCCCACTGCGATTTTTTTAAAAACAATATCCGTTTCACGAATACGTCACGCCATATGGTCGAAAGCATGTCTGCTAGTGCAGATCGGATACGTAGGTATGAGCTAGAGTACGGCAAGGACGAGGTAGAAAAAGTGATCGATGCTGTGCTGGCCCTTCAAGAGCATATTGATCCCTCAATCCTACGACCAGGACTAGAGTGGAAGAAGAGGCTTGAAGATAGACGACCAGGTAAGAAAGAGCATGGGCTTGAAATAAAGCAAAGCTATGATGATTTATGGTCACTGGATGAAGAGTGGAAGCTAAAAAAGGAACAAGAGCTTGTTCAGCAGCAAAGGAAGAAGCGTTTTCCAGAGAAGCCAGAGAAGGATCTTTTACTTTTTGTAGAGGAATACAGCAGTCGTCTAGAAGAATGGCAGAGAGATATAATAACAATCCTAAGAGATGAGATGCTCTATTTCTGGCCTCAGCTAGAGACTAAAATTATGAATGAGGGGTGGGCTTCTTACTGGCATCTTCAAATTGTTAGAGAGCTTGATCTAACGGAAGAGGAAGTCATTGAGTTTGCTAAGCTAAACGCCTCTGTGCTTGCTCCTTCAAGCACTAGTATTAATCCGTATCATCTGGGCTATAACATGTTTGTAGATATTGAAAAGCGCTTTAATGAACCTACATTAAAAGAGCAGGAGCGATACGGTAGAAAACCAAATAGTGGGCGTCAGCAGATCTTTGAAATTCGTCAGGTAGAAAATGATAGCTCATTCATCCGTAATTACCTCACAAAACAATTAGTCGAGGACCTGGATCTATATTTGTTTCAGAAAAAAGGTAATGATTATGCGATTGTGGACAAGGATTGGAAGAATGTTCGCGATCAGCTTGTGAATATGAGGGTAAATGGAGGATTCCCTTATCTGATGGTGGAGGATGGAGACTATCAGCAAAGAGGAGAATTGCTTGTTAAACACTACTATGAAGGGATGGAGCTAGACCCTAAATATATTGAAAAAACACTACCATATCTTCATTATTTGTGGGGTAGAACAGTTCATTTACTAACAATTGTAGATGGCAAAGAGGTATTATATTCGCATGATGACAAGAAAATAAATAGACGTTTTGTATAGACAAAAGTAGGAGATGGTGAGATTCTACCTGAGGGCTAGCTGGAGATGCTACATTATCATAAAATATGTATAAAAGTACAATTGTTTAGGAAATATATGTTATGAAGTGAAACATTTCCTGAAGAGGTGATCAACATGGCTAATCGGTCAAATCAATTGGTGGCTCCACAGGCTCGGGATTCATTGGATCAGATGAAGTATGATATTGCACACGAGTTTGGCGTTCAATTAGGTCCAAATTCTACCTCGCGAGCGAATGGATCAGTTGGTGGAGAGATTACAAAACGTTTAGTGCAAATGGCAATGCAGCATATCTAATCCCTAATTTAATCGAAAGAATCAAAGAAGAAGTTTTGTTCTGTAATAGGCTTGTTTAGATCAGGGCCAACTCTTACTCAGCTCATGGTATAGAGGGGGCTTTTTCTTTTATATCTCCGCAAATATCTCCCTTCCACCTTTCAACAAAGAGGCATAGATTATAAATAGAAGGGAATGTTACTCAGGCGTTAAGGAGGATTTTTATATGGTTAATAAAGCAAGAGGGAAAAAAATAGGCTTTCTCATGTCATTCCCATTTCAATCAACAATGAATCCGTTTCAGCATCCTTTTTTCGCTACTCCCCCGCAAGGAGGAGCAACCGTTCAACAGCAGCAATCCACTCCACCTTCTATTCAACAAAATCAACCAACTCAACAGAATCAAGCAACACAAAACTCATCAAATCCTAGACCCCAAGGCTTTTCTTTTCAAGGTCTAGATTCAATGTTCCAAAATACAAAGAAGTTCATGGGATATGTTGATCAAGCTAAGCCTTTATTTAAAAATCTAGCTCCTATGCTCCAAATGTTTACTGGAACTCAGGCGAACGCAGCCATTTCCAGGGCACAGAAAAGTGTAGGCGAAAGGGCTATTTATAAGCAAAAAAAGGGATGATCTTGAGGTTTCAGAGATGGTGTGAAGAGAAGAAGTTGAGAAAGAGCTTATTGAAGGAAACTGATAATGAAGCCACCAAACCATCATCATTATTTAAGAGGGTAGAGCGGCTTCTTCTTTTATTATACTTTTTTTCTGGGACCTGACACATGCACTTCTGGTCCATGTACTTCAACATGTGGGGCGGGAATATGGAAGCCACCACCATGAACTGGAGCCGGATAGTGTGTGACACTACCATGACTGAATGGAAGATGAACGCTCCCCTGTGGAATACTGACATGACTAACTGGATAATGAACGCTTCCCTGTGGAACAATAGGAAAACCTTGCTGAGTAGGCTGAGCGATGTGAGTAATATTAGGCAAAGTACCATATGCGGCTGAGGGATACGGGTACTGAGGATAAATAGGATAGGGATAAGGATAAAAAGAATAAAAAGGGTATGGTTGCTGAGAGAAGCTAGGGTAATTAGGGAAAACGGGGTAAGGATACATAGAAAACGCTCCTTTATATATATTCTTTTATTCTTAATGTATTCTGGGTCTTTCTAGTTGACCGCCTATTTTAGATTTAGAGTTAAATTAATGAATTAAATTTGAACAAAGTAAGCAATAAAAAATGTTAGTTAGGAGAGTAATCATGTATGATGTTATTGTTATTGGAGGTGGAATAGCAGGCTTACAGGCTGCTATTCAATTAGGAAGATATATGTATCAAGTCTTGGTTATTGATTCTGGAATTGGTCGTTCTACGATTAGTCAATCCTATCACAATATTCTAGGCTACCCTGATGGGGTGAGTGGAAATCAACTGAGGTTAGTAGGTCAACAGCATGCTGTCAAGCTAGGTGTGAAATTTATAAAAGGGTATGTTCACGAAGTAAAAAGAAGGGGAGAGGCTTTTGAATGTTACGTAGGTGAGCAGAAGCCTCTTTTAGCAAAAAGGATTCTTCTAGCTACAGGTGTCATGGATCGTATTCCCGCTTTTCCCGAGCTTTATCCCTGCTTAGGTCTTTCTGTGTTTGTTTGTCCTGACTGTGATGGCTATGAGGTGAAAAATAAAAAAACAATTGTACTTGGTGCGGGAAATACAGGCGCTAAAATGGCCTTAACTTTAACACACTGGACAAATCAACTTGTCTTTGTTAATCATGAGAAAAAAGGGATAGATGATGAAATAAAGAAAACGGTAAAAGAGAAAAATATAGAGATCGTCGAAGAACAGATTGTAAAAGTGTTAACCCAAAACCATTCAGAGTTTACAGGTGTCGAGCTAGTAAATGGACAGGTAATATATGGACAAGCAGGGTTTATTGCGTTTGGAGGAAATGAGGTGAAGTCTCAATTAGCTGAAAAGCTAGGAGTTAAATTGTTAGAGAATAGCCATATTGCTGTCGATCCTAGAACCAAACAGACTAGTGTAGAACATGTTTGGGCAGCGGGAGATATTGTCGCTCATTCAGAGCAAGTAACGATTGCCATGGGAGAAGGATCACAGGCAGCGATTTGGATTCATAAAAGCTTAAAAAAGTAAAAGCCTAATAAAAGTAAAAAACGCTAGGAAACATCCTAACGTCTTAATCATTTCTTATTCGACTTTTAGCATATGAAGATAAAGAACTACTCCTGCTTTTCACTTTCCTCAAGCACACGAGTTACACGTTTTGTTAGCATCTTCATCCCACCGTCACCAGCCTGAAAGTGACGTAAAACACCTGTTTTATCGAATACGTAGTAAGCAGGAACATACTGATTTTCAAATGCATCCGTAAGCTTATGCTCGCTATCTACATAGGTTGGCTGAGAAATATCAAACTCAGCAGCTACCTCTTTGATTTGCTCTAAGTCAAGGTCCTTCTCAGAACGCGGCATGTGTACAGCAATCACATTTAGCTTACCTTTATACTCGTCTCTAAACTCATTAATCTGTGGCATAGCTTCTTTACATAGACCACAGCTAACAGACCAAAAATGAATTAAGGTTGGCCTGTCTCCAACAAGCTCATCCTTTGTCACTTCTCCATTTAACCACGCTGTTGCTCCTTCAAGCTCAGGCATTGGTGTACGTAATCTCATTACGATCGCCTCCAATCTATCTGAATAGACAGTTCACATGTCAGAATACATTTCAGCTGGGTGAACTATCATCTAATCAGTTCTAGCAAAATGAATCCTAATCCTACTATTTATAAAGGTACCCACTTAACAGCTAAGTTAAGCGGATACCTACATTTAAGAAGCGTGTTTAGCTTATACAGATAGTGTAGCTTGTCCTGGCTTCCAGTTAGCCGGGCAAAGTCCGCCTGTTTGTAAAGCTTGAAGTACACGAAGAACCTCATCTACTTCACGACCAATGTTATTGTGATGTACGACAGAGTACATTAACTCACCCTCTGGGCTGATGATGAATAATCCACGTAAAGCAATCCCTTTGTCTTCAATAAGAACACCGTACTCACGTGATACTGTATGGTTTGTATCAGCAGCAAGTGGATATTTTAAATCACCTAAGCCGTTTGTGTCTCTTGGAGTGTTGATCCAAGCTTTGTGAGTGTGAATGGTATCAGTAGAAACACCAATAACCTCAGCATCTAAATCTTCGAACTCATCATAGCGATCACTGATCGCGATAATTTCAGTCGGGCAAACAAATGTGAAGTCCATTGGATAGAAGTATAGAACTGTCCACTTGTCATTTTTGATGTTTTCCTCAAGGCTAACTTTTCCAAACTCCTTATTTGGTAATACAGCTTCCATTTCAAAGCTAGGTGCAGGTTTCCCTACTAAACGATTTACTGCCATAATATGATTCCTCCCATAATTATAGTTTCTATTGAACTGTGTAACAAATACACAGCCTTTAATCATTATTTTATCCATAAAGTGAAGCAACAAACAATACATTTGCTCAAAAAATGAACAAAAAGATGACTTTTGTCGAAAAGACAGCAAAAACGAAAGAAAATCTGCCATTGATTGTAAAAAAATATGTTAATTTTTATGACAAAGTGAAGGATTCCTACTTTATCATCACATATACTGTTCTTAATACTAACGATCCTATTCCATAAAACTAATCATACTTTAAACTGGGGCTTCATATAACTATTTGATAGGAGAAAAGAGGAGGTGGAAATGTTGGAGGTTTCCTTTATGATTGATCCAGGGAGAAGACTAAATTACGAGCAAATGCGGGAATTGGTGAACGGAGCAAACTGCTATCAATGTTCTATTCTAGCGGAGGGGGATTCTAAAGAAATTAATATGAAAAGCTTAATGAGTCTCCCATTACTATTTCGATTTAAAGGAGGGATTAAGATAAAAGCGGTAGGGAATGACGCAGAAGAAGCTATTAATCATCTGAAGAAAATCATATAAAAAAGAGCATCGGATTACGCGATGCTCTTTTTTTTGTACGTTGTTCTTGGGACACTATATATATAAAATCTTCTCGTGACTTCAGATCAAACACTTAGTAAAGCGCGAATCTAGACTATTCTTAGCTACATTAGCTTAGTTCTTTAGAGCTTCCTCTAGCTCATACCAATAATAGCAAAGAGTACGTAGTCCCTGATCAAAGTTTTCTAAGTGAAAATGCTCATTAGGAGCATGGAAGTTTTCTTCAGGTAGTCCAAAGCCCATTAGCACAACTGGAATATCTAGAAGAGTGCCAAACGTCTCAACGATAGGAATTGATCCCCCCATTCTCGTATAGGCAGGTTCAACACCATAGGCTTTTTGATAGGCACGACCTGCTGCTTGAATAGCAGGATGATCAAACGGTGTAACAAATGGCTTTCCTTGATCAAACAAAGAAGTAGTTACGGTGACACCCGGAGGAGTATGCTCCTTAATATGTTCAATGATAAGTTCGGCAATTTCCTGTGGATCTTGATCTGGCACTAGGCGACAGGTAATTTTGGCGTGAGCTTCAGCAGGCAGAACTGTTTTAATGCCTTCTCCTTGGAAACCACCATATACGCCGTTAATTTCTAAAGTCGGGCGGACCCATGTTCTTTCCAATGTTGAAAAGCCTTCTTCTCCAAAAAGCTCAGGAACCTCAAGCTCGCAGCGATACTGCTCAGCATCAAAAGGTAAAGCCTCATACGCTTTACGCTCCTCTTCAGTTAGCTCTTGAACTTTATCATAAAAGCCTTTGACCATAATTTTACCCTGATCATTTCGTAGTGTGCTAAGAAGCTGGACAATGGCATGTAGAGCGTTTTGTACGGCTCCACCATAAAGACCTGAATGCAGATCCCCTTTTGCTCCTTTTACATCAATTTGCATACCACATAATCCGCGTAGTCCATAGCAAATAGCTGGTTTTCCTTTAGCGTATAGAGTTGTATCTGAGATAACGAGCACGTCCGCCTTTAGCTTATCCTTATATTGCTCAACAAATTGATCTAAGTTGACGCTGCCGATCTCTTCCTCTCCTTCAATACAGAACTTCACATTAACAGGTAATGTACCTTCTGTTTTTAATAAAGCTTCAATGGCCTTGATATGCATAAAAACTTGACCCTTATCATCACTTGCGCCACGGGCATAAAGCTTTTCATCTCTAATCGCAGGCTCAAAAGGAGGTGTATCCCAAAGGTGGAGAGGATCTACGGGTTGTACATCGTAATGCCCATAAATCAACACAGTAGGTTTTCCTTCAGCTTTTAACCATTCGCCGTAAACAACCGGGTGACCAGCTGTAGGCATAATTTCAACATTTTCAATTCCTATCTTTCGTAGTGCATCGGCTGTCCATTCGGCTCCCTTTGCTACATCTTGTTTATGATCAGATAAAGAGCTGATGCTTGGGATAGCTAAATACTCCTTCAATTCATCTAAGTGTTTCTCGCGATGTTCCTTGAAATATGATTCTATAACGGTGTGCTTCATTGAAGCTCACTTCCTTCCGTTCTAAGATTTAGTTAACCAGCGGTCCAAAAATCGGGCTACTTCCGTATACGCTGTAATATTATTTTCTGTACGCACAAAAAAATGTCCTTCATTCTCAAAGCAAATATACTCAACAGGATGATCTCTTTTCTTGAGATCAGCTACAATCTGCTCCGCTTCTTCCACTGGTACTCGCGGGTCATTAGCACCATGCAGAACAAGGAGAGGAGCTTTAATTTTGTCTGTGTAGTGAATGGGATCAATTTGATCGAAGAAATCGCTATCCTCTTCAAGCGACCCATATTCAGCTTCACGTAGCTTTCTACGCCAGACACTCGTATTCTGCAAGAAGGACTTGAAGCTTGAAATTCCTACAATATCTATAGCTGCCGCCCATAGATCAGGATGATGGGTAATGGCTGCGAGCACCATAAATCCACCATAGCTACGTCCCATAATTGAGATCCGTTTTGGATCTGCGTCACCTTCAGCTTTCAACCAGTCTACAAGAGAAACCAAGTCTTGAACAGAGTCCATTCTTTTGCGCTTATCATCGAGGTGGATGCTTGTCTTCCCGTAGCCTGAGCTTCCTCTAACATTTGGTGTACAAACAGCATACCCATGATGAATAAAATATTGCAAGAAAGGGTTGTAGGTTGGTCGAATTTGGCTTTCTGGACCACCGTGTACAAATACTAAAACAGGCAAGGGGCCAGTCGTATTTTTCGGTTTATAATAAAAAGCAGGAATTTTTAGCCCGTCAAAGGATATATATTCAATGAGCTCTGGTTCTACTAGCTCTTCTTGAACAGAGGGTGAACAGGAAACGTAGGTTAGCCTTTTCGTTTCATTTTTCACAAGGTCGTATTCCCAAAGGTCTGTTGGATGTGTAGCTCCGTTAAGAACAAAAGCTAGTTTTTTTCCGTCAGGAGAGAACGAGATTTTCTCAATAACCCCCTGAGGGTGCTCCCAATGTGTTTTTGTACCATCTTCTAGTCTGTACAATACAGCCTTTGAGTACCCACCTTCATTAATGGAGTAGGCTACATGTGTTTTAGCTTTATTTATAGCAAGCTTTTCTAAGTCCCAAAATTCTTGATCTAGCCATGTCAGCTGTCCAGTGGTCGTACTGATTTCAGCTAGCCCGACATATTCATGATCCATATTCGTAAGAACAAAGATCGAATCTCCAGATTGGCTAAAATGAGCATGATAAAATCCTGCTTCACCATTATGAGAAGTTAGCCACTTTACCTCACCAGATTGAAGATCTAGTAAGCCTAAATCCTGATCTAGATTTGTATTCGTCTTTTCAATTAATAGAGCTTCCTGCTGAGGGTGCCAGGCGATAGGAGCATAGCTTCCATCTACTTCATAGACACATCGAAACTCAAGGGATTCGAGGTCCTGAACATAGATATCAAAAAAGCGTGGGTTACGACGATTGCTAGCCCAAGCAATCCGTTTGCCATCAGCGGACGCCCCGCCATATTTATGAATGAAATCAGGCTGATCTGTTAATGGAGTGAGAGTAGAATCAGAGTGAAGTAAATAAAGCTGCTGCCTCTCATTGACCCCTTCATCCATGCCAATAATTTTTTGTGAGCTACCAGAGATGTATCCTACAAACATGATTCTCTCACTCGTAAAGGAAAGCTGGTAGTTTAACTCTTTTTCGCGATCATATTCCCATACCTGAGGAATACCAGTCATATTACTAAGATAAGTAACTCTGTCAGCAGTAGGATGATAGACAGGGTGTGTAGCTGATTTTACAAATAGAAAAGGTTCAATTCTCAACGTGCTGTCGCCTCCTAGGTTTTACTTTTTCAAGATAAGTTATGTTATACTATTCTGAAAAAATAGAGTTAATAGTCTCTCTGAAAGCTCTCTATACAATAGTGTACATGAAAATCTAATATTTCGAAATACGAATTATAATCTGATTAATTTTGAGATAGATTTGATCTAGTGGTAGAGATAGTGGATATAATAAATGAAGAAAGGTATCATAGACTTTAAAGTTGATAATATAAGAGGAGGAAGCTAAATGAACATTGCTATGATACAGGTTTCTACTTTACTCGGTGAGCCTCAAAAGAATAGAACTTTGATGGAACCCTATATTCAGCTAGCTATTCAGCAGGGGGCTGATGTGCTGGTATTACCTGAAACCTGGAATGTAGGCTTTTTCCCAAAAAATATTCACGAGCTTGCCAAGGAGGCCGAGCAGGATGATAGTTTAGCTTGGCTACAGAAAATAGCACAGACCTATAAGGTGAATGTAGTTGGTGGTTCTATTGCGATGAAAGAGCAGGACAAAGTGTACAATAGATGTTATGTATTTAATAGAGAGGGCGCTCAAGTCTATAGCTATGATAAAATTCACTTGTTTTCACCAGGATCAGAAACGAACTATTTTGAACAGGGCAAAAGCAATCAAATTTTTGAGCTAGACGGTATCCCGTGTGCGGTTCAAATCTGCTATGATTTAAGGTTTCCTGAGCTTGCTAGGGGCTTAGCTCTTCAGGGAGCGAAAATCCTATTTACTCCAGCTCAATGGCCACACCCACGTTCAGAGCATTGGTTAACGTTAAATCGTGCCAGAGCAATAGAAAATCAGCTTTACGTTGTGGCTGTAAATGGCTGTGGGGAGGCAAACGGTGTTCATTCCTGTGGTCATTCTGTCATGTATGATCCGTTTGGAGAGGTGCTTGTTTTGGCTGATGAGGAGCAAGGAGTTTATATATCGCCTGTATTTGAGGAAAAGGTTGACCATGTAAGACAGCAAATCCCTGTATTTGTTGATCGAAAACCTAATTTATATAGAGAAATAGAGAGTAAGAATATAACAAGCGAGTAAAAGATATGTACCCTTATATAATTGGTACCATATCCATAAGATTGAAAGTTGTGGTAGGTTAGATTTGAAAATAGTAAGGAGAGCTGAGGGGATTCTTCAGCTCTCCTTTTGAAAATGTCGCCCTTTGGCGGGGGCACCTCCCATTGTACAAAAAATAATGAATCAATAACATGTGTAAATTATGGAAGGAAAAAAGGAGAAAACCTCCTATCTAAAGAAACTATAGGGTTACACTGGCCAATTTTTTCATACTAGTTAGGTGTACAGGAAGACGAAATAAAATTGGATACATTAGTAGAGAGGAAGTGAGTGGATATGACACAGCAAGCTTTTATTGAAGCCCTTGTCCCCCATGTGACTAAACTTTTTGCTGAGGGATCCAGTATTTTTCCCTCTATTCGTATTGCTCAATCTGCTTTAGAGACTGGATGGAAGGTTCCGAGTTGGAACAATCTTGGAGGCTATAAGGTAGGAAACGGAAGACCTAATGAGTTTTGGACTGGAAGAGTGGTTAATAAGGGAACCTGGGAGGTGTATGACGGTCAGCGTGTAGATATTGTTGCGGCCTTCAGAGCTTACGAATCTATTGAGCACTTTTTCCATGATCAGGATTTGCTTTTCGAACTCCCACGGTACCAACGAGTAAGGGAAGCCAGAAGTCCTGAAGCACAAGCTGAAATGCTTTATCAGTGCGGATATGCCACAGATCCTCAGTATGCGAACAAGCTACTTTCTATTATCAATAGCCATCAGCTTAAGCAATATGATGAAAGGAGACAGACGTATATGCTCAAAAAAGAGGATGCTGACAAAATGATTAGGTTTTTAAGTGCTGGCTGGTTTACTGTTCAAGGGAATAAAGAAGCGGAAAAAGAATTTAATCGCCTAGCCAATGAGTTAAGAAAGGCAAGTGGACAAGAGTCTAAATAAAAAAAATAGGGCTAATAACCAAACAAATTAATAACTAAACAAAACAAGTGCTTAGAGTAGGATGTGACTCTTTGCACTTATTTTGTTTTAGATATTTATTCAAGGAGCTTATAAATTGCCCTAATTTAGAACATCTTCCTTAGTCCATTCTCCTCCTCCAACCCATACTGTAGGCTTTCCTGTAGGTCCTTCAAACAAATGAAAGGCAACCAATCCATTATCCAAACATACCTTAAGACTAGGAATATTATCTAGGGCAATTCTTCCGTATATTTTGTTAAGCTGAGAGATAACCGTTTGAACCATACGCTTTGCAATACTATGATTTCGATTTCTCCGATCTACAACAATAACGCCTTCTTCAATGCCATAATTGGCAGCAATCAAAACACCGATTACCTTGTTCCCTTCACTAGCCACGATGACTACTGTTTCCTCCTCGCTAAGCCTAGTAGGATTAACACGCTTGACCCATTCAATCGCGTCCTTTGTAATTCTTTTATCTCCGTTTTTCTGAATGAAGAGAGTAAGCTTTGCTCTATGCCTTTCGAACTGAGCAGGGCTAAGATTTTTAATATTCAAAGATATGTTCCTCCTTGATGCTTAAGAGTACATTATGAATGGTTAAATGTTAGATGCTTGGAATAATCAATAAGATTATTAAGTGATTTAGTGCGTATCGTAGGCTCATCAAATTTCATAGGTTTTGAATTAGCTTCAAAGAACCAAAGTCTCTTTTTTTTATCCAACCCAATATCCATGGACATCTCACCGAGAACATGATAATTAGCTTCTAGGATTTTGGCAATGGCTAAGGCTAACTGATGGATGTTTGCCAAAATCAGTGGGGCTTGATTCGGATAAAGAGCTTCAAGCACAGAATTAGAATTTTCTATTCTTCCCCCCTGAGGAACATGTGTTGTAATCCTGTTTTTTCCGGCTACCCTTGTTCCAACTCCTGTAACCTCCCATTGTCCTGTCTTATTTTTCTGTACGAGTACTCTAAAGTCAAAGGGCTGATCTTGAATGGTCTCAAGTTCTATACCTTGTTGAGCAATATATGGAGAGGATATTCTGTATTTCTGGTAGAGTCTCCATAGTTTTTCTACACTAGTTACGGTCATTGAAATGATTTGGTTAGAAAGCTGTGAGGTAAACAGAAAGTTTCTTTCATTGGGCTGTATAATGATTCGTAAAATGCCTTTTCCTGCTTTACCCTTAGTGGGTTTTAAATAAATCGTTTGATGCTTGCGAAGCATTTGAACTAAATCCTGTTTTGTTTGTAAGATCTGAGTATCAGGAAGAAAGCTACTTAGCTCCCTAGACGATTTTAATAGCTGAAAGGTATCCTGCTTATTAAAGAAATGTGGGTTAAACAGGGTAAGTCTTTTACCATACGCTTGAAATCTAGATATGGCTTGCTGTGCGTCTGAAGATGATTCCTGTTCACGAGTAGAAATACGGTTGTAGATCACATTTGGAAATGGAAAGAGGGCTTCTTGCCATCCTTTAACGGAAAAGTTGTAAAACCAGCCTCGGATTTGTTCATTTTCCCAATCAATTTGATCAGGGGTAAACACATAAAGAATAGCTCCATTTCTTTTTCCGGTTCCAATAAGATCTATGAAATTTCTGCGATTTCCAGTAAATGGTGCATTATTCCCTTTGGCTGCCATAATTCCAATAAGCGGGACAAGGTACCCCTTTTTTCTTGATTCTCTACTTTTAACTGTATTAATAGAAAAAGAAGGCTGTGAGTCTGGCAGTTTCGGAACGAAAAGCTTTTGAATCGGGGCATGATTCGCCCCCCAGGAGTACGTACTTTCCTCTTTACTTCTCTGATGCTTTTTGATAAACCAAGCATTCTGTTTTGGATGATAATAAACTTTCACTTTGCTTGAAGAACTCATGAAGCATGCACTTCCTTCTTAGTAAAGCCGGATAAAAACAAGGAATAATCTAAAATATTGCGTCTTGTAATGACATCCCATTCTTTTAGTTCGGGCAAGGCAAACACATGTCTTCCGGGCTGTGAATTGGCCTCAAACATCCAAGGATGTCCAGTAGCATCCAAACCGATATCAAAGCCTATCTCTCCGACATAGCCTGGCAGACTATCCTCGATCACTTGTGCTAGAGTGAGGACGGCTTGCTTCAGCTCCTGATAAATTTTGTTCTGGGTCTCTTTTGAGAAAAACTTTTCCATAATGGAATCAAAGCTTAGCACATGGCCACCTGTTCGAATATGTGTCGTCACACTGCCTTTTCCAGATATTTTTCCTGCTATACCAGTCATGTTCCATTGACCATGTTCATCCTTGTTAACGTGAACCCGGAAATCAATATTTCTCCCTGCATTCTGAAGTAGGGAGATACCCTGCTGAGCGATATATTTTTTTAAAGATCGCCCTTTAAAGAATTGCTTGATAAATAATTTCATGGAAGGATAAGGCTTGAGATGGTTTTTTCCATGACGATTAAAGCGACATGAAATACCTTTTTCTGGATTCTTGTTGATTTGGATGATCCCTAAGCCCATATAGCCTTCAGCAGGCTTAAGATAGATCATTTTATGCTTACGCAAAAGTCTTTTTAAATCCTGTAGACTTGGATCTAAAATGCTTTCAGGCAAATACTCTTGTACAGCTGGGTTCGTAGAGATGAGCTCATGGATATTCCATTTATTAAACGTAAAAGGGTTAAAGACTTTGGCTCCAGCATTCTCAAGAATGGCGCGCCCATGCTTGACGACACTCATTTTTTCCCCACGCCTAAAAACTCTATTATAGACAACATTAGGAAAAGGAACGCTGTATTTCTTCCAGATTTTCTTTCCCTTATTTTGGATTAGAAAGTATCCGCTTACTCGATTAGATACTGTCGAAACGTCTAACGGAGAAAAGAGAAAATAGGAAGATGGGACATATTTCTGACATACGATATACTCCTTAAAAAAATCGGTGCGTGGGCCAAGTGGTGCCTTCGAACTCGGGGTGAAATTTGTCGTCATGATGCCTACTAATGGCCCTAGGCTAATTTTTTCGTGATCCGTTTTTACATGTAACTTGTGTGGGAAGGGAAGGGAAAGTCTATCCCATACATCCTTAGAGAAAATTACATGCTCAGAATTCTTGATCGGAGTAACGATTGCCTGTACCTGCTCTAAACCATAATGAACCGTTATAATTTCTCCTCTTTTGTAATGTGAAGAGAACTCGGGACCTAAGAAAATTCTATTTTTTGAAGCTTTATGCGCTTTAATTGATACGGTATACAAGGCACTCATTAAACAACGTTACCCCCAGACTGTGAAGCGATAAAACAGGCATAGTTAATAGGGCTCTGAATAGAAGCCTGATACGCTTTTAGGTTTTTAGAAAGTTTTAGGGATTCTCTACCAGGCTTTGAGTTAACTTCTAAAATCCACACATGACCTGACCGATCAACTCCTAAATCGACGCCTAGTTCAATCAGTTGACCATGTCGCTCTTCAAGGTTTTTAGGTACATGCTTTAGGATCGTCGAGATGTCCTGATTAATTTGTTTGACTTGAGTCGGTGCAAAAAACTGATTAAGCAGGTAATTTGCCTCAAGAGCTGTCCCTCCACCTTTTATATTAGAGGTGAGGGTAAATTTTTGACCTATTCGAGCAGCTCGCCCTGTTTCTCTCCATTGTCCATGCTCATCCTTTTGCAGAAGTATCCTTAGATCAAAAGGGTGCCCTTCCGTAGAGTCTAATTGTAAATAAGGTTGGATAATATAGCTTCTAGAACTCATAAAGCTTTTAATCCACTCATTGGCCTTCTTAACGGAAGGAAAGGTCCTTTGGAATACTTTGTTGGCTTTATTTCTCCCTTGGATCAAAACCTGCTGATTTACTGTCCATACTCTGAATACCCCTTTTCCGTTGCTTCCTGAGGCTGGCTTGAAAAAGATAGATGTATGCTCCTGCAGCTTTGCTTCCCAATTAAGGTCTGGTTGATAAAGAATGGTTTCAGGTAAAAAAGATTTGATTTCCGGGATATCTTTGACCATGTTGTAGACATTCCATTTGCCTGGAAGACCTCTCCCGAGTAAAGAAATATTTCTATTTTGAACTAGCCTTGTAATAGCAGCATGGTGCATTCTAATTTGAGATCGATTGGAATAAGCAATACGATCATATAAAATATGGGGTACGGGGTAGTCACCCTTTTCCCAGATCTTCTTTTTCTGGTTGTAGCGATAGCCTTGAACCTTTTTTGCTTTCCAATCCATAAAAAGAGGGGAAAATACCGTAACCGTCACTCCTGTTTTTTCTCCATAAATAGATAGATTTTTGAAATAGGATTGCTCTATAAATGGAGGATGCTTAGTTGTAGATTGATAACGAACTAAAATACCTAGGTGAGCTTTTTTCATAGTAAGAAGACACCTCATTTTAATAATTGATTGGACAAAAATTGGGTATAATCCAGCAGGCGGTGCACAGAGGGGCGGCCTTTTGATCCCTTTGTCTCTATGGAAGGAATTGTATCCTCTGTTTTTGAAGGCTTTGAGTTGATTTCTAATAAATAGATACGACCTTGTTTATCTAAACCAAGGTCCACACCCAACTCGCCAAACTGATCCTTGTATGAATTCTCAATGCCCTCACAAGTTTTCTTAGCTACGTGAATAAGCTGCTGTCTCATTATTTTGGGCTCTTTAAACCCACATGCCGACAATACTGAATTAACCTTAACAATTTCTCCGCCTCTTGCTATATTTGAAACAAAGCGATTAAGTGGGCCTACTCGTGCAACCATCGAGGTTACGCTCCATTTACCAAGTTTGTTTTTTTGCATGAGTGCTCTAAAATCAACGGTACGCTCCTGAAATTGAAGGAGGGGTATGCCCTCCTGGATGATATGCTTTTTGGTTGATACTCTTTTACTTAAATAGCTATATAGCTGATTTTGATGAGCAAATTGCTTATGAATTTGCCCGTTTCGTGTAGAGTATTGGGTTATATACCCATCTCGGTGTTTACTTATCTTATAAATGCCATTTCCTAAAGAGCCATGAATTGGTTTTACATAAACAGTCGAGTATTGACTAAGCATCATCCGTAAAGGATTAGCTCCAAAAAGTTTAGTTTGTGGAAGGTATGGAGAGAAAGCTCGGTCTTCACTCAGTTTGTCGTAAACCTCCCATTTATCTAAAAACGTTTGATTAAATAAATGCACTTTTTTCTTTTCTAGTAATTCCTTCAGATCACGATATGCATGAGAGTTTTCTACTTTTCTACTTCCAATACGGTTGTAGATGATTTGCGGATAGGGGACTACTTCTTCCGTCCAACTGCCCTTGGAAAAAACCCAGCCCATTATTTTATCCGTGCCTTTAAGCAACTGATCTATAGAAGTTACGTAAGGAAGGATATGACGATTTCGAGCATAAAGGATGACTTCTTCAAAAAATGGGTTAAGCTTAAAATAAGGTGGGTGGCTTTTGGATATTTTGCTCACAAGAATAGCTAAAACTGGACCTAGTTTTAGCTTGGCAGTAATAGGTGAGTAACTTATTTGTAATTGACATTGATCCGGAATCCCTAAATGCTTAGCAAACTTTTCATCCACTTGTACATGTCCCAGCTTGTAGGGCAATGGTCGACAAAGCACTTGGTTATGCCCAGTTGAGAACTGTAATTGGAGAGGATAATCGTATGGAATGCGAAGTTTTTTTATGAGTGCAGCAGGTATGTTGATCATTGGTAATCCATGTGAAGAATCAGGTGTGTGTGATATGATTACTTTTGAATCAGTCATCGGCTTCTTCCCCTCTAAAAAGCATAAGTAGATAATATAGACTATGTTTCATTCACAGACTAGGTGAAAATTTGATGAAGGATGGGCGATAGATGTGGTGGATTAGCTTTGTTTGGATAATTAGTATCATAGCAGGAGCTTTTATTGGAGGGATAACGAATGTGGTCGCCATTAGCATGCTTTTTCGTCCATATAAGGCCAAATTTTTCTTTAGCTGGAAGCTTCCTTTTACCCCAGGACTTATTCCGAGGAGACACAAGGATATTGCCTATCAGCTTGGGCAAATCATTGAGCAGCATTTAGTTACAAAAGAATCTCTCGAAGAGTATCTACAGACACCAGAAGTTCAGCACCAGCTTCGGCAATGGCTAGATGATACTTTTCAAGACTATCTACAGCGTATAAGGTTAGTTAAAGTAGGAGAAATAACGAGCAAACTTGGATTGGAAACTGAACAAATGGCGGAGCATGCAGCAAATGAAATTTTGAAGAGAGGCAATCGGCTTGTTACTTCCATAGAAGGTGAGCGTTTAATTTATCAATTTATGCAGAACGCTTTACAAAAGCAAAGTGGTTTTCGAAAAGTGATAGACGCTTTACTTCCCAAGGAACGAATTGTGCACAAAATTCAAGAGGTTATAAGTGAAGGCTTAGCAAGCTATACAACTAAACATTGGGTTAGGGAATATATATATACTGAGATGAGAAAGCTTGAGCTGATGGAACTAGGAGAGTTATTAACGATACAGACTGAAAATAAAATCCAGGAACAAATTCCAAAACTTCTAGAGCAAATTGTGAATACATTAAATCAACAAATTGTGCAGCTTGTGGGTAGGCTTAAGCTAGCTAAAATCGTTGAAAATCAGGTTCTATCCTTCCCGTTGCCTAGGCTTGAGGAATTAATTAAATCGGTAGCTCATCGTGAATTAAAAATGATTACCTGGTTTGGTGCTTTGCTTGGAGGTATACTTGGTGGAATTCAAGCGCTAATTTTTACCATTCTTCAATTTGTTTCATAACACATACAAAAACCTATCTAATGAGAGGAAAAGGAGGAGAAGCATTTGGAGAAAATCTATTATTTTGCTTATGGTTCATGCATGGATCAAGTGGACTTTACCAGAACAATAGCAGAGTTTGAGGTGCTTGGGTCAGCGATACTAAAGAATTATCGTTTAGCCTTTACACTATACGGTGAGAGTCGCTATGGGGGTGTAGCAGATGTCGTTCGTTCCTTAGGTGATGAGGTTCAGGGAGTATTATATTCTTTTGCTCAGGAGGAATTACCTCACCTTGATCAACGGGAGGGTGTTCATCTTGGGAAGTATGAGCGAATAGAAGTAGACATTCATTTTCAAGGAAAAAGGGTAAGAGCCTACACATATCAAGTTGTCGATAAAGCACAACAGGAAATTGCTCCGTCTGCTTATTATGCAGGTCTAATGATTAATGGAATGAGCAAGTTTGCAACAGAGGAATACAAAAAAAGCTTTACAAATCGACTACAGCAAGGCTTTGGCTTGAAACTATAAGGCAAAGAGGGGATGCTGAAATCATGGTAGCAGGTCAGGAAGGCAAAACGCTAGAATACTCAGTTCAAAAGCAAAAGGATTATTTTATATCAGGAGCCACTAAGAGTGTATCTAAACGATTAGAGCAGCTTCAATTATTAAAAGAAGGGATAAAAGAATTTGAACAAGACATAGTAGACGCCCTAAAGCAGGATCTTAATAAATCGGAATATGAAGCATACACCACTGAGGTTGGCATTTTATTAGAGGAAATTAAATTCACGGAAAAGAGGCTACACAAGTGGGCAAAGCCCAAAAAGGTGAAAACAGCTATAACCCATATCGGCTCAAAAGGGATGATCATTTCTGAGCCTTATGGAGTAGTCCTTATTATAGCACCTTGGAACTATCCTTTTCAGCTTGCAATTTCCCCGTTAATAGGAGCAATTGCTGCAGGAAATACGGCGATAATAAAGCCTTCAGAGCTTACACCACATATATCGAAAGTGATTGTAAAGCTAATCGAGAAGGTGTTCAAGCCTGAGTATGTTACGGTGATTGAAGGTGGTGTAGAAACTAGTACTGAGCTTTTAAAGCAACCCTTTGATTATATCTTTTTTACGGGCAGTGTGCAGGTAGGGAAGGTTGTCATGGAAGCAGCAGCTAAGAATCTTACCCCTGTAACCCTTGAGTTAGGTGGTAAAAGTCCCTGTATCCTTCACGATGATGCAGATATAAAGCTAGCGGCTAAACGAGTGTTGTTCGGAAAATTTACAAATGCAGGCCAAACCTGTATCGCTCCAGATTATTTGTTAATGCCTAGCCGTATCAAGGCTGAGTTTATAGAGGAATGTAAACGAGTGCTTCAAGCGTTTTACGGAGAGGATCCTGTGCAGTCTGACAGGTATGGACGTATAGTAAGTGAAAGACATTTTGATCGATTGTTACGTTTTATGGGAAATGGTAATGTAGTGATAGGTGGTCAGTATGATCGGGAGGCTTTGAAAATAGCCCCTACTTTTATTGACCAAGTAAGCTGGGAGGATCCTATTATGCAGGAGGAGATTTTTGGACCTCTTTTACCGATCTTAGAGTATGAGTCTATCGATCAGTGTATCGCTAAAATAGTAGAAAGACCCAAGCCTCTTGCTCTGTACTTATTTACCAAAGATACACAGCTACAAGAAAAGGTTATGGAGCAGGTTTCATTTGGCGGTGGGTGTATTAACGATACTTTAATGCATATTGGCACTCCTTATCTACCGTTTGGTGGGGTTGGTGAAAGTGGAATGGGTAGCTATCATGGTAAGCAAAGCTTCAAAACATTTTCTCACGAAAAAAGTGTATTAAAGCAAACGAATCGTTTTGATATGGAGTTTCGTTACCCTTCCTCAAAAAATGGTCTTAAGCTGATAAAGAAACTTTGGAAATAAGAAAAAGCACCGTCAATACTCTTTTCTAGCAAAGGTAGTTACTCGAGAAAAGATTGCAGACGGTGCTTATTTTATAATCTATTTCGTATTATAATGAGTAAAAAAGGTTTGGATGATCTATTGGTGTTTTATACGAAAATTTGACAATTACAAGATTTCCGCTATGATACGAAGTAGAGAAAACAGATAGGTGAAGCATCATAATCTAAAATAGCTGGAGCAAGGAGATTTAGGATGAAACCATTATATAAGCTTTTGACAAACCTATCGTCAAACAAACTCATTTCAAGAACTACAGGTAGATTCGCTAAGCATAGAGCAAGCAAAGTGTTCATTCACCGTTTTGCTAAAGCTTATAACATTAATATAAATGAAGCGGAGAAATCCATACATGAATATGAAAGTCTTAATGAATTTTTCACTAGAAGGCTGAAGAAGGAAGCTCGTTTCATAAATGTAGAAGAGGATATTGTCGTCAGTCCTGTGGACGCAATAGTAACCGGAATAGGAGATATTAGACAAGGAACTATTCTTAATGTAAAAGGACAAGCCTACACGGTGGGAGATATTTTAGCCGATCCACAGAAGGCAGAAGTGTATCAAAACGGTACGTTTATCGTCCTTTATCTTAGTCCTACTGACTATCATCGAATTCATTCTCCGATAACAGGTACAATTAAAGAGCATGTTCATTTAGAGGGAAGGGTGTACCCTGTGAATGATTTCTCATTAAAAAATATGAAGCAGGTTTTGAGTAGAAACGAGAGATTAATTACATATATAAAAAATGAGCATACAGAACTAGCCCTGATTAAGGTAGGAGCGTTAAATGTAGCAAGCATTCAGCTAACCGACCGTATGCGCTCAACGAAAATTGGTAAAGGGGAAGAATTTGCTTATTTTGAGTTTGGTTCAACGGTTGTTCTTCTAATGAAAGGCCAGAGTGTTCTGCTCAATCATAATCTGGTTGTAGGAGCAAAGGTGAAAATGGGAGAAGAAATTGGGCGGTATTCCTACAACTAAAGCTACACAATAGGAAGAAAATAGCTGGAGGACAACATGACTAGTTGTCCTCCTTCTTTGTGTGGTGTTTTTTACTTATAGGATGACTAGCTGAGCGGTATGCTGTTCCATTTAGTTGTTCATATCCCTTTTATGAGCATAAAACGAATCTTTGTAAAAAAGAGACTGATCAAATAAAATCAACACATATGTTAACCAATAAAAAAAATAAGTTGATATATATAGTTCTATTCCTTTATACTATAGAAGGATTCATTATTGAAGGGTTATTTTTAGAGTGATTTAGTTAAGGGAGAGAATGGATATGAAAGTCAAGGATATGGTATACGTATCAATGTTTACAGCTATTGTAGCAGTCTTAGGAATGATTCCAGCCTTTTATTTACCACTGTATACAGTTCCTCTTACTGTACAGACGATAGGAGTTATGCTGGCAGGATCTATTCTAGGAGCAAAAAGAGGGGGATTAAGTTTGCTGCTCATTGTATTACTAGTAGCAGTCGGAGCACAAATCCTTTCAGGTCCAAGAGGCGGATTTGGAGTGATTATTGGTCCTACAGGAGGGTTCCTCTTAAGCTGGCCAGTTGCTGCTTTTGTGATTGGTTATTTGGTCCAAAAAAATTGGTATACCCTTTCCTTTTGGAAGCTACTGTTGATTAATTTTCTTGGTGGTGTGTTAGTGATCTATGCGGTTGGTATTCCATACGCTGCATTCATTAATAAGGTACCTTTGTGGCTAGAGGCTACAAGATCACTGGCCTATATTCCTGGAGATATCATAAAAGTCATCATAGCTAGCTATATAGCGTTGAAGGTCAAAAAAACAATGCCTTTTATTCAGGCACCTGTTGAAAGCAATAAAACGATTGCATAAAAGCTTCATCATTCACCGATTTAAGGAGAATATGCTTTAATACCATTAAGAGAATAATGAACGTCTGCTATAAATTGACTTCCCCTGTCTAGGTCATGGGGTTAAGCTTTGCTAGCAGACGTTTTTATATTTATCTACAAATTTATTTTTTTCGGGTCATTTTATCTGTTTTGGGAAAAATATAATGGTATAGAACTGAGAATTAAATAAAGCGAATGATAAGGAGAATGGTGAATGGACTATGCTGTACTTTTACAATACCTATGGGTTCTTGTTATCCTTATAGCTCTTGAGGGCATTTTAGCAGCTGATAATGCGTTAGTGATGGCGATTATGGTTAAGCATTTGCCTGAAAAGCAAAGAAAAAGGGCATTATTTTATGGGCTAGCTGGAGCTTTTGTCTTTCGATTTGGTTCGTTATTTGCCATTTCCTTTTTGGTGGATGTGTGGCAGGTGCAAGCGATTGGAGCCATTTATTTATTTTTCCTAGCGATCAATCATTTAGTACGTAAATTTGTGCTAAAAAATAGAAAAAATAAAACCGGTAAGGAACAGAACTCAGGCTTTTGGATGACGGTGCTGAAGGTTGAAATTGCCGATATAGCTTTTGCTGTAGATTCTATATTAGCAGCCATTGCCCTTTCAGTGACACTCCCAAGAACGAATCTTCCCATCATTGGAGGAATGGATGGGGGTCACTTTTTAGTTGTGTTTACTGGTGGACTTGTCGGTTTAATTATCATGCGTTTTGCAGCTACGTTTTTTGTTGGTTTGCTCCACCGTAAGCCAGGCCTTGAGACAGCCGCTTATCTTGTGGTTGGTTGGGTCGGTGTAAAGCTTGGAATGTATACATTAGCCCATCCTAGCATTGATGTCATTTCTCATGATTTTGTTGAATCCACAGTGTGGAAGCTCATTTTCTGGAGTGTATTAATTTTATTATTTGTATTAGGATGGTTTTTATCTAAAGAAGTGAAAGACACTACTGAGCTTACAGAGGAGCAGGTTGTTGAAGCTGAAGAGCTGATTGAGGAAGCTGAGGAACAAATAGAAGAGCATCAAGTGGGGGAGGAAGAGGACTCTATAGTTTTTAGAAATAAAGATAAGGTATAATAGAGCAAGCATGGGGAGAGGAGAGTGTAGAATGAATATAGAAAAGCTATATAACATACAGAGGGAATTAGATCAGAAGATCGTTTCTAATCATCAGTTACAGAAGGATAACCTAGTTCCAGCAAAGCTATTAGCTTTACAGGTAGAACTGGGAGAGCTAGCGAATGAAACGCGTTGCTTTAAGTATTGGAGTCTAAGGCCAGCCTCGGAAAAAGAAGTGATTTTAGAGGAATTTGTGGATGGTCTTCACTTTGTTCTGTCAATTGGGCTCGACTTATCCTTTGATAAGGACGTAATTCAAGACTTTTTCTTAGATAGCGAGGAGGAGCCGATGGTTGAGCTTCAGGATATAGATGAGGGGAGTAAGACAAAGAACAAGGCCTTGGAAGGCTTCTTAGAGGTATATGCTCTTATTTCGGCCGTTCATCAGGAGGCATCAGTAGTTAATTACAAATTATTACTCAAAAAATACATTCAATTGGGCTATACTTTAGGTTTTCAGTGGGCTGCCATTGGACAAGCCTATTTATCAAAGAATGAAGTAAATCATCAAAGACAAGCAGAGGGATATTAGAGAAGATTTCACGTTATAAAAGCTAAATTAAAAACCATTTTTTACGAAGGAGGTTCGTAGAAAATGGTTTTTTTGTTAGATATCATAAATTGTAGTGTGTAGTCTTAATCCTTCCATTCATCGGCTCCAAAGAAACCGCTTGGCTTGGAATCTGGATCAGAAAAGCGTTCCTCTTTGAACGGGTTAGCCGTCATGGAGTAGCCCCTATTTTCCCAATACCCCGCTTGATCCTCTGTCATAAATTCAATGCCTGAGACCCATTTTGTGCCCTTCCAAAGATAGAACGTATCAGGAGGTATAAAACGTAAAGGATAGCCATGCTTAGGGGAGATGTTAGCCCAATCATGAGTATCATCCTTCCAACGATAAACAAATAAAGAGTCATCACCTAATAAGGCATCAAGAGGAAGGTTTGCCGAATACCCGTAGGGATCGTCATCTAAGTATCCATAAATACGGATAAATTTAGCGTCTGAGTGAGGCTTAATTAGCTTTATGAACTCACGGAAAGGAATACCTTCAAACGTAGTTCCAAATTTAGACCAGGTGGTTACACAGTGCATATCCACTGTTTTTTGAAGCTTCGGTAGCGTCATCACCTCGGAAAAGGAAAGACTTAGTTCTTCTTCAATGGCACCAAAAAGCTTAAAGCTCCAGCTTGCTTCATCAAATTGATAAACGTCTCCTTCATGGAGGATGGGCCATTTTACAGTTGCAATCTGACCAGGTGGAAGCTGTTGAGACATGTGTGAACTCCTCCTACTTACTATGATTTGCAACATTATATCACAACACTTTACTAGCTAAAAGCTTTTCCGTTTTGTCTAGTCACTTCCTTGATTCGAAGTGTGCAAATGTCTGAAAAATGAGTGAACTCCCTTTCCAATCTTTGGTTAGATGCGGTATAATAAACGAAGGAAAGCGCATTCATAAGATACTGATAAATAGAAAAAGGGTGGGAGGAATCAGAAAGTGATGAATGAAGTGTTTTCATTGAAGGGGAAAACGGCTCTTGTTACAGGGGCTAGAACTGGTATCGGACAAGCTATATCTGTTGGATTGGCAGAGGCAGGGGCTAATTTAGTCTTATTGGGTCACCAAGATAATATGCAGGAGACAGAGCAGCTTATTAATCAAACAGGTCGTTCTTATAGCACTTTTCTTGGAGATCTTTCAAACACGTCTCAAGTTGGTGAGCTATGTAAAGAAATTCTTGAAAAACACCAAATTGATATCCTAGTAAACAACGCTGGAATCATAAGACGTGAGCCAGCAGCTGATTTTTCACAGGATAATTGGGACGCTGTCATTGCTACAAATCTTTCATCTTTATTTTTCTTAACACAGAGCCTTGCTCGTCCAATGCTTGAAAGAAAACAGGGTAAAATAGTTAATATTGCTTCCCTTCTTTCTTTTCAGGGAGGCATTACGGTTCCCTCCTATACGGCGAGTAAACATGCCGTTGCAGGTTTAACGAAAGCATGGGCTAATGAATGGGCAGCTCACAATATTCAGGTTAACGCTATTGCACCGGGATATATTTCAACGAATAACACGGAAGCCTTACGGAATAACGAGGATCGAAACACATCCATTCTCTCTCGTATTCCTGCAGGACGCTGGGGGGAAGCTTCAGATATGGCTGGAGCTGCTGTATTTTTAGCATCGCCTGCTTCTAATTATGTGAATGGTCATGTATTAGTTGTAGACGGTGGATGGCTAGCCAGATAATATAGTGCAGTAAATTGCTTGTGATAATGAAAGGACAATAGGTTCAATCTGAGCCTACTGTCCTCTTTTGAACTTTAAATGTACTTGTTACCTTAGAAGTCTTAAACCGTTCAAGATGACTAGAATAGTTAATAGCATACCCTTAGTTGTTTCAAGAAGGGTATGCTATAAAATCATTATATGATTGTTCTAATAAAATTTTAAGTTATTATGGCATCATGGTTTAGTGACATTATCATCTTCTTCATAACGTTTTGTTGCTTCATCTATAGCTTGCTGTCCACCTTTAGCTAGCCACTCTGCCACCATCGTGTCGTGATACTCAATAGGTTCACGACCGAGGATAATTCTTACTGCTCCACTCATCCATACATCAGGAGGTGTATCACTTCCAGGACGAATATCGGGGTTGCTTACTAAGCTTTCGAGAGGAGGATCAAATTGTATCGAATCACGTCCCTCCTGATCCAAAACACCGTCAAATGCTTCCATTAAAGTTTGACCTTCCTCTGTAAGCTCTAAGATACCTTTTGTATAGGTTGCATCTTTTATTAACCAGAGCCAATAGGAGCGATAGCGTTGTTCATTAAGACCATTTGAATCTGTAGGGATATCGTAACGAATTTCTCCATTTTCTACAGTGTACGTATCTCCTTCAATTCCATAGGTAAAGAATCTTTGTGCTTCTTCAGAAACCTGCCAGTTAAAGAATTCAATGAGCTTTGCCGGATCTGCTTTAGTGTTGTTATTAATATAAAATGAACGTGTGAGGCTGTTATACAAGTAATGCCCTCCCTGACCATCTGGGCCGACTGGTGAAGGAATAATGGCTACTCTTGCCTCAGGAACATGCTGTTGAATTTCTTGCTCCCATGCTATAAGCTCCTCTGCGTTCATGCTCCACATCCCTGCATTCCCTGCGATAATATTGCTTCTGAACTGCTGCTGAGGGGTTGTTAAAAATTCTGGATGAATCAATCCCTCGTTATACATAGTACGATAAAACTCTAAAGCATCCTTGATTTTGTCGCCAGCCATGAATTTTGGAACAACCTGACCCTCGTAGTATTCCCATTGATAAGGGAATGCGTCAAATGCTCCAAAGAATGTATCAGCATACTTGAAGTTTTCCCTTCCTTGATATGGATTTTGGACGCCAAGCTCCTTAAATGCCCGGAGTACTTCTAAATATTCCTCAGTAGTTCGAGGGATGTCTAAGCCTGTTTGCTCAAGCAGATCCATACGAATAAATGTAGCTCTCCGTGAACGGTTTGAAAGATAATCAGGAATCGCGTAAATCTTCCCTTCATACGTAACCTGATCCCATGCTTCTTGAGGAATCACCTCTAACAGTTCCTGCCCGTGTTCTGCTAAAAGATCATCTAAAGGCATAAATACGTTGGCTTGAACAGCTCCTGCTAATTCTGCTCCCCAAATTCCGCCTGATGCCTGAACGACATCTGGAATATCTCCAGAGGCAAGCATTAATGTCATTCTTTCGATATATTCAGCGTGAGGAACAAGCCTGATGTTAATATCCGTATTCGTTAATTTTTCAAGCTCATGTACCCATTTGTCATCATTGATCTCAGGGTGACTTTCAACATAAGGTGTAGCTAGAGTACGCATAGAAATAGAAAATTCTAAGGGTTTTTCAGTGTCAGTAGCTTGATCTGTGTCTGCAGAACTTGAATCATTCGCTTTGCTTCCTGTTTCCTCATTGCCACAGGCAGCTAAAATAAATAAAACGCTTAGTAATAGGATAAGTGTAAAATAAGCCTTTTTACGCATAACCGACCTCCGTTTTCTTAAAATCAAGAAATGTAAGTGCTTTCATAACTAAGGTAACAAGGAATGAAGAATTAATAAATGTCCTCGTTTTAGTTCTTCTTGTGCATTTTTTAGCTCCGATCCTTTCGTTCCATTTAGTTATAGCACCTAACGCTATAAAAGTGAATGTCTATACATTCCTCTATTCCTTAATTCCTCCAAGCATAAAGCCTTTGATGAAGAACTTTTGTAGAAAGGGATAGATCGCTAGGATAGGAATGGTAGCTACAACAATTGTAGCCATCTTTATTCCTTCAGGAGAGCTCGATAACATAGATGAAAACATATCCGAGGTTGGATCAGCTACTAGAGTATCATCTACAATCATTTCTCTTAGCTTAACTTGTAGGGGATATAGCCTTCTATTCTCAATATACATAAGCGCATTAAAGTACGTATTCCAATGGAAGACTGCGTAAAAGATCGCCAAAGTAGCTAATGCTGGTTTAGATAGAGGTAAAATGATTTTAAATAAAATGCGCAGCTCTCCACAGCCATCAATTCGGCTTGAGTCTATTAGCTCAGAAGGAATCTGAATAAAGAAGGAACGCATAACAAAGAAATTGAAAGCACTGATGGCTGTTGGTAATATGAGAGACCATACTGAATTAAGTAAACCTAGCTTTTGTACAAGTAGGTACGTAGGAATTAAAGGTGCCGAAAAAATCATAGTGAAAAGGACCATAAACAATACATACCTTCTCCCGATAAATTCCTTGCGGGACAAAGGATACGCTAATGAGGCTGTGGCTAGAAGATTAATGGCCGTACCCACAACAGTAATAAAAATGGTTACCCCAAAGGATCTCCATATAGAAATATCCTGAAAGACGTATTGATAATTGGCGAAGGTGAACTCTATTGGCCATAGAATAACATCCCCGCGATCAATAGCCTCCGAGCTACTAAAGGATTGAGCAAAAACATGTAGTAGGGGAAGGAGCATAATAAGGGAATATACAATTAATAAAGTAAGGTTAATTTTTAAAAATAGCTTCCGAGATGGACTGTCCTTTATAGACATAAGAACTCCTCCTTATTAATACAAGCTGTTTCCTGTAGTTTTTCGGCTTAAAAAATTGGCTCCAACGAGAAGGATAAGTCCAACGACAGATTTAAAAATACCAATAGCTGTCGTGTAACTAAATTGATTCTGGAGTAATCCAACCTGATAAATATACGTATCAAAAATTTCCCCATTTACCCGATTCAGAGGATTCAAGAAGACGTAAACACGTTCAAAGCCAAAGTCTAAAAAGTTTCCAATTTGCAGAAGGAAAAGAATGGTGATAGTAGGCAACAGGGCGGGCAGGGTAATACTCCAAGTCTGCTGCCATCTATTGGCTCCATCTACCTCAGCCGCTTCATAAAGATTTGGATTAATACCTGCTAATGCGGCAAGGTAGATAATTGTTCCCCAGCCAGTGTCTCTCCAAATCCCTGATCCAACAATGATGGACCGGATAAAGCTTTCATCCCCCAAAAAATAGATAGGATCAAAGCCAAACATTTTAACCACAGCATTTACAATTCCTGTAGAAGGTGAAAGGATACCAATGAAAATCCCACTGATAATGACCCAAGATAAGAAATGGGGCATGTACACAATCGTTTGAATAAGCCTCTTAGCCAACACCTTGCGCACCTCATTAAGCATAAGCGCTAGAATAATCGGAGCACTAAAGGCAAAGAGAATGTCGTAGGCGTTAATGAGCAAAGTGTTTTTTAAAATCCGTCCAAACTCTGGATAGAGAAACATTTTCTTAAACTGATCAAGTCCTACCCAAGGGCTATCAAAGATTCCTTGAAAGATATTATAATTCTGGAAGGCAATAACGGAGCCTAGTAAGGGAACATACTTAAACAGTAGAAAATATATGATTCCAGGTAACGCAATCATATAGAGTGCTTTGTATTTCCACATCGAACGCAGTGTAGCCGAAAGCTTCATGCAACAACCCCCAATCAAACGTAATGTACTTAAAATACTAGGATTTGAAAAGGCTTACATCAAGAGACTATATTTTGCCTGGCTTGTGTTTTTTTTAGATGACAATCAGAAAATTATTTCAATTTAATTTGTTTTCTGTATAATAGCTATATAAGAAAGCGCTTTCTTTTGGGAAGGGGGTCAACGTGATGAAGGTGTTAATCATTGAGGATGAGCCTTTAATTCGAAAAGGATTAAGTACCTTACTAAGGCAGGTGGATGTGAAGGATTTTACCCTTGAACAGATCGTAGAGGCTGAACATGCAGAGGAAGCGGAAAGATGGTTAGAAAGGCAGAGCTTTGATTTTGTTTTAACAGATATTGAAATGGGAGAAATGAACGGTCTGCAATTAATTAAAAGATGGCGGCAGAAAAGAGAGGATACTCAGTGGGTGATTATCTCTGGATATGATTATTTTGAGTTTGCCCAAGAGGCGATCTTAAATGGAGTACGTGAGTATGTCTTAAAGCCTGTCACAAAAAGGAAAATGAAGGAAGTAGTTGAGCGTCTAGTGGAGCATTACCGTGCCAGGCAGCCCGATTTCATAGGGGCCGATGAAGTAGAGGAGATCATTGGTCATTTAGAGGAGTTTATCTGGTCTCTAAAGCAAACAGAGGTGAAAAAGATAATTGATGATTGGTCAGAGCAAATGAAGACACGCCAGCTTAGTCTTGCTTACTTCAGCAGATTAGTTGAGCATATTTTCGGGGTGCTACATTCTCGTTTAGGTCAGAAAGGGAGTCATTTTTCCTTTGAAAAGCAGGTTCAAATGGAGGGAGAGAGCCTACGGGATATCTCCCAAAAATTTGAGCAGCAGTGTTTGTACCTCTTGCATAAAGTAGAAGACCAACGCAAAGGAAACGAAATTGATCCAATTGAGGTGGCAAAGTCTTATATCCTAGAACATATTGATCAGGAGCTAGGACTTGATGATGTAGCTAGAAGACTTGGTCTAAATTCCTCCTATTTCAGCCAATTGTTTAAAAAGGAGACCGGGGAAACGTTCGTAAAATATAGAATGAGGTTAAGGATGGAGCGGGCTAAGGAGCTTCTTTTGCGAAAAGATATTCGGATTATTGATATCCCTAGCTTAATTGGCTGTAATGATCACCCACATTTCACTAAAACATTTAAAAAGTATACAGGACAGACTCCGTCTAAGTTTCGCGTCCAAATGGGAGTAGATCATTGAAAAAATGGCTCTATCGCTTGAATCTTAATTTGCGTTTGCTTTTATACTTTTCTTTCGTCATCACTATAGCCATTGTTTTAGTTACGTGGATGATTTACCTCCAATCGACCTATCAAATTAAGGAGCAGGTAGAGACATATTTAGAGCACATCGTAGAGAATACAAGCTACCAAACAGATCGATATATTCACGATTATGAGCTAGCTACCTTGAGTTTGTTAACGGACACTCGGATCAAACGATTTTTAGATTTAACTGAAGGTCAGAGCTTTGAAAGATATACACATTACCGTGAAATAAAGAAGAAAATGAGTAATATTTCTCTTCAGTACCACGATATTAATCTAATTTATATTATTGGGGAAGAGGGGCAGGCTGTACTATCTGAGGATAGAGTATTTAGTCAGGATGAGCTTTTTCCAACGAAGGAGGTTTATGAGAAGCTGTATGGCAGTACCCCTGAAAGTGGAAAAATCGTACTCTCTGCTGATGCGAGTATTTATCATCAAAACCAGTATGTCATCACAATAACTAGGAAGGTAAGAGGAATGTCTAGTTTTGCTCCTAAAGGTATATTAGGAATTGAAATAAAAGCTAGGGCACTTGCTGACCTGTGGAATATTGCTCATTTACAGAATAATACTTCTTTGTGGATCTTGGGGCCAGAAGGAGAAATTGTCTATCATTCGGATGAAAGCTACTTAGGACAGCAGTTGGAAAGAACTCTGCATGAGGAGCTGAAAGAAGCGGATCAAGGAAGCTTTACAGGGCAATGGGGGGAGGAGAAAATGCTGTTTTATTTTACAACGTCTCCCTACACAAATTGGAAGCTAGTAGCAATGACTCCGGAAAAGGATATTCTAGAGCCCATTTCAGGAATAAAAAACACGGCAATAAGTGTTGGAGTGGTGGCTTTTTTTATAGCTATTCTTATTTCAAGTGCTTTTACAAAAAGTATAGTGAAGCCCTTACGCAAGGTGCAAAAAGGGATGAAGAGGATGGAGCAAGGAGAATGGGAACGAATTCCTCAGCTCAAAGGCAATGATGAAATTAGCAGTGTAGTTGAAAGCTATAATAAAATGGTGGATAAGCTTTCGCAGCTAGTGGATGATTTATACAAATCAGAGCTTAAGAATCAGCTCGTTGAGATTGAAAAGCAAAGGATTGAGCTCCAAGCGCTACAATCACAAATTAACCCACATTTTTTACACAATACTCTTGAAACAATGAATGCATATGCCATTATGAATGAAGCGGATGAAATATCGGAGATGGCTGAAGCCCTGTCCTCCATGTTCAGATACTCAGTGCGTAATCTTGAAGTGGTGACCTTATTAGATGAGCTGAATCATGTAAAGAATTTTTTAGTGGTTCAGGAGCACAGGTTTCAGAAAAAGATGATCGTTTCCATTAACGTGAGTCCTGAGCTATATGAAGAAGAAATTGTGAAACTAACACTCCAGCCCATCATAGAAAATGCCATTCATCACGGATTACGCAAAATGAACTATGAGGGTGTTATTTCTATTACAGCCAGTGTGGAGAAGGAGTTCCTCCTTGTTCAGATACAGGATAATGGAGTAGGGATTTCAATGCAGCGTATGGAAGAAATTCAAAGAAGGCTGGCTTCAGATCAAGCACATGAAATTTCGAAGCATATGGGTATTGGAGTAAGTAACGTGGATCGCAGGATAAAGCTGGTTTTTGGACAGGAGTATGGTCTTAGGATTAGTAGTAGTGAAGGAGAGGGAACGAATATTCAAATGAGGTTTCCTCGCAGCAATTGGCTTAAGAAGTATGGGTAAAAGAGCTAAAAAAAAGACAAGGCTAGCTAAAGCTAGCCCAATTGCAAAGTCAACCATCTGCTATAATAAGCATCAAGACTATTTAATCTATAGAGGAGTGAAACGAATGGCGGTAGAATGGCAACAAGCAGAGCCTGGTGTAAAAAGAAGGATATATCCACCTGGTGCTACTTTGATGATGATGGAGGTACATTTTGAAAAAGGAGCTAGAGGATCAGAGCATAGCCATCCTCATGAACAATTCACCTACTGCTTGAAAGGGTGCTTTGAATTCACTATTGATGGGGAGAAGCACATTATTAAGCAGGGTGAGACTTTATCCATTCCTAGCAATAAAGTACATGGAGCGCTGGCGCTAGAAGAAGGGGCTTTGCTAGACTGCTTTACACCATTGCGAGATGATCTTTTAAACTCATATTAAGCGCTAATTCAGGGAATAGCTTAACGATAAGTATGAAGGTCTAAAATAGGATATGTATTAAAAGCTTAGGTTACGAAGATATTCTTTGTAGGCTAAGCTTTTTTAAGTGAAGGGTTCAAATTAAAAGTTCGGATTAAAGTTGCAGCATGATTCCCTGAGGATCTAAAAAAAAGCGATAGCAAGCTAAAGAATATCCCTAGAGCCCGCCTGTAGGAGTGCTAAAATGAGGAGGAATACGAGTTTAACAGAGTAAGCTGAAATGTAAGCGTTTTAAAGGAGGGTGCTCTATGGAAAATCGTTATGCTACGAATCCACAGGAGGCTAAGCATTACACAACAGAAAAACTGAGAGAAGAGTATTTAATTGAGCTATTATTTGAGGACAACAAGCTTCACCTTACTTATTCTCACGAGGATAGAGTAGTGATAGGTGGGGCAGTTCCGAAAGACAAGGTACTTAAGCTCGATGCGGGAAACTTTCTAAAGACGGCTTATTTTCTTGAACGGAGAGAGATTGGGATTGTTAATATAGGCGGTAATGGTGTAATTATGGTAGGAGACATGACCTACGTATTGTCTACGAAGGAAGCTCTTTATATTGGTAAGGGGAATAAAGAGGTACTTTTTGAAAGCAGGGATATAGCCAATCCTGCAAAATTCTATTTAGTCTCAACAACGGCACATCAAAGTTATCCTACAGTTAAGGTATCACTAGATGAAGCACAGCCTGTTCATCTGGGTTCTGATGCTGAATCCAATAAAAGAACAATTTATAAATACATTCATGCTGATGGAGCAAAAAGCTGCCAGCTTATGCTTGGTATGACTATTCTTGCCCCTAATAACATGTGGAACACAATGCCAGCACATCTTCATGACCGGAGAATGGAGGTTTATCTCTATTTTGATTTAACTGAAGCAGGAAGAGTGTTTCACTTCATGGGTCAGCCCCATGAAACGAGGCACCTCGTAGTGAAGAATGAACAAGCGATGATTTCCCCACCTTGGTCAATTCACTCAGGGGTAGGAACGAGTAACTATACGTTTATTTGGGCGATGGCAGGGGAAAATGATAGCTTTGCCGATATGGAGCCTGTAGCTATGGAAACTTTGAAATAAGGGGATTAGACCATGGGTCAGAGTCATTTAATGGATCGCTTTATGACACTATGTGACTGGGTGTATAGACTCTCTATCCTACAGCTTCTATGGTTTGTCTTCACCTTGCTTGGTGGGATAGTTCTTGGAATTTTTCCAGCTACAGCAGCTCTATTCGCTTCGCTAAGAAAGCTACAGAACGGAGAGTCCATTCACCTGTTAAGTACGTTTGTCAAAGCGTATCGAGCTGAATTTTGGAAAAGCCAGCAGCTGGGCTATTTGTATCTGTGTACGGGTCTTTTTATCTATATTGATTTACTCTTATTAATTAGTTATCAGCATCCAGTAGCCATGATAGGAATTGTACTATTTACAAGTTTATTTATCCTATTTCTTAGTGCAAGTATGTATGTTTTTCCTATATATGCTCATTTCAGAATGACTCTAGGGACAATGATAAAACTATCCTTTTTTCTGGCTGTTACACAGCCACTTTTAACACTAGGAATGGCTCTAGGAACTGTGCTTATTTATTGTATTCTATGGTTTATTCCAGGATTGCAGCTGTTCTTGAGTATTAGTGTATTTTGCTTCGTTTATATGAAGCTAGCCAGTATTGGCTTTGAGAAAATCCAGAAATCTGGATTTATTAAGGATAGATATGAGGCAGAATTAGGAGCCTAATAGGAACCTTACTAGGTGTATGTTTTAGTTAGAAGAAACAATAAAAGAAAGGGAGAGAAGAGCTATGAAGGTGGATCTAACAGGTAAAAAAGCCTTGGTAACAGGAGGCGGAACTGGTATTGGAAGAGGGATTGCTATCGGTCTAGCAGAAGCAGGTGCTGATGTCGTTGTGCATTATGGGAGCAATGTGAGTGGTGCTGAAGAAACGGTAGCAGAAATTCAGAAGCTTGGGCGTCAAGCGAGAGCTGTCCAAGGTAATGTGAAACATAAAAAGGAAATTACTAGCTTAATGCAAGAGGTAGAGCAATTTGCTCAAGGAAAGCTGGATATCCTAGTGAACAATGCAGGGCATCTCGTACAGCGTTCATCTGTTGAAGAGATGAGTGAGGAGCTGTGGCATAGCATTATGGACGTAAATGTAACAAGTACATTTCTTGTTTCTCAGCAAGCGATTCGTTTAATGAAGTCTCATGGTGGAACAATTGTCAATATGTCTTCAGTTGCCGCACACAACGGTGGTGGGCCCGGTGCAGCTGCATATGCTGC
Organism: Bacillus horti; assembly: GCF_030813115.1. NCBI lineage: Bacteria > Bacillati > Bacillota > Bacilli > Caryophanales > Bacillaceae > Caldalkalibacillus > Caldalkalibacillus horti. The sequence goes on from NZ_JAUSTY010000004.1 coordinate 55,197, forward strand.
ATCTAAAGGGGCTGTATTAACTTTTTCAAAAGGGCTAGCCAAGGAGCTAGCTCCGTACAATATAAGGGTCAATACCGTTTCGCCTGGATTTATAGGTGAAACTCCATTCCATGACACGTTCACCACGGAGGAAGGTAGGCGAAATACGGTTAAAGGAATTCCTTTAGGAAGAGAAGGACGACCAAAGGATGTTTTAGGAGCTGTCCTTTATCTAGTTTCAGAATTAGGAGAGTATATTACAGGAGAAACGATAGAAATCAACGGAGGTCTGTTCATGAGATGATGGAGGAGAGAAAAGTACAAGAATCATTCATTGCTCTTTATCAGCCAGAAGCGGGAGAATTAAATGTACCGTACAGTCCTTCAGAGGAAACAATTATCTTAGAGAATCCACCACGTTTTACATGGATGCCAGCAAAGCTAGAGAATGATGCCTATGTCCTTGAGCTCTCCACAACGGAAAGCTTTGAGCAGGAGCACACATGGATCTATCAGCCCATACAGCTTAATTTCTTCACTCCTGACCATGCGCTAGAAGCCGGTCACTATTATTGGAGGTATGCCCTGTTAGATCAGAAGCAGGAGCAACGTATTTCTTCTTGGAGTGCTGTTCGAGCCTTTGAGCTACATGAGAGCCTTCCAGAGACACCACTTCCAGGCAGAACAAATCGCTATAAAGGAATAAGTGATAGCCATCCACGTTTATGGCTGACACAAGAAAAGCTCCTATCATTCAGAAATAGCATCCAGAACGATGCTGAATATTGCGGATGGGAAAGCTTTTATGATCATGCAGTAATGCCTTATCTTGAGGGAGAGCTTATGCCTGAGCCTGCCCCTTATCCTAACCAACAGCGTGTTGCAGAGCTGTGGCGGAAGATGTACCTAGATTGTCAGGAGGTACTATATGCTGTCAGGCATTTAAGTGTAGCAGGTGTCGTTTTAGAGGACAACCGTTTGCTTCAAAGGGCTAAGGAGTGGTTGCTCCATGCTGTCTCATGGAACCCTGAAGGAACAACCTCTAGAGATTATAATGATGAAGCTGCCTTTCGCATAGCTGGTGCCCTGGCTTGGGGGTATGACTGGCTTTATGATGAATTGTCAGAAGAGGAGAGGGAGTCAGTTAGAAGGATTCTTTTCATAAGAACGGAACAGGTTGCTTTTCATGTGATAGAGAGATCGAAAATTCACCATGTTCCGTATGATAGTCATGCTGTACGTTCCCTATCCTCCGTATTAGTGCCGTGCTGTATTGCTCTATTTGAGGATGAACCTAAAGCAAGAGAGTGGCTTGATTACACATTGGAGTATTATAACGCTCTTTATACCCCTTGGGGTGGAATGGATGGTGGTTGGGCAGAAGGTCCTCATTACTGGATGACAGGAATGGCATATGTAATTGAGGCAATGAACTTGATTAAGAATTTTAACGGGCTAGATTTATACAAACGACCATTTTTTCAAAAAACGGGGGACTTCCCACTATACGTATACAGTCCAGATACAGCCCGCACAAGCTTTGGAGACATTGCTAATTTGGGAGAAAATCCAGGCTTAAAGGTTGGCTTTAATATTAGACAATATGCGGGTGTTACAGGTAACCCATATTATCAATGGTATTACGAACGTACTAAGGAATGGGATACGGATACTAAGGATGCGTTTTATAACAAAGGATGGTGGGATTTTTACTTTGATGACATGCTTTATCAGCATGACTATCCTGCTGTGGAGGCTCAGGTTCCAGTTGATATTGAACCGGTCAAATGGTTTAGGGATGTAGGTTGGGTAGCTATGCATCATAATATGCATGATCCAGAAGAGCATATTATGTTCCTTACTAAAAGTAGTTCATATGGGTCAATTAGCCATAGTCATGGTGACCAAAATGCGTTTGTCTTACATGCTTTTGGTGATCCCTTAGCTATTCACAGTGGATACTATGTTGCCTTTAATAGCACGATGCATATGAAGTGGAGGAGGCAAACGATCTCCAAAAATGCCATCTTAATCAATGGCAAAGGGCAATTTGCCGAGAAAGATAAGTTTCTAGGCAAAGAGGCAAGTGGATTTATTGAAACCGTAGAGTCTTATTCACACTATCATGTCGTTCGCGGTGATGCAACAGCAGCGTATCAGTATTACGTTCCTACACTGCAGAGATATGTACGAGAAACTTATTTTGTGCAGCAATCCTATTTTGTCATGGTGGATTATGTAGATCTTGAGGAAGAGGCTAGTATTGATTGGCTCTTACACTCACTTCATGAAATGAAGCTACATCATCAAGCTTTTATGGTTGAAGGAGAGAAGGGAGCCCTAGAGGGGCGTTTCGTGTACTGCTCAAGTGGAGAGCTTGAACTTAAGCAGTATAACGATTTTCCCGGTGTTGATGATGCTGAGCTTGAAGGTCTGCCTGACCAGTGGCATTTACAAGCGAAGACTAAGCCGGCCAAACGTCACCGGCTCGTTACACTACTGACACCAATGAAGCTTCAATCACCAAAGTACATTTCATATGTAATGGATGATCAGGATCACGGTATTCAGTTCTATTTTACTGAAAATGGTCAGACGTTTCGATTAGAGGTTGCTAAAGCGTACTCTCTGTAATAATGTTTTTCTATTCGTCAGGTGCAGCATGCTTAGGGGGAAATGTTGCTGTTACCTGATCAATAGAAAAAATTTTTAATTCTAATAGATGGAATATTACAAAAAAATAGGAGGAATCAAATGTCTAAAAAAGGAGTAAGTAGAATTCGTGCTTTGTGTCTGATGTTTAGCTTCATACTTATCCTTACGACCGTACTAGTAAATCCAAGTACTTTAAGCTATGCCCAACAGGTAAGTAATGATCAACCTCCAGTAAAGCTTGAAGTGGTAGAAGTAACCGCCAGCGAGCATGATGGGAATTTTCCGGAGAATACGATTGATGATGACCTTTCTACAAGATGGTCAGCACAGGGAGAAGGACAATGGATTCAGTTTGGTCTTGGTAGTGTCCAAAGAGTTGGTTATCTAGGTATTGCTTTTCATAGTGGGGATATCCGCAGTAGTACGATAGCTATTTCAGTATCTACTGATGGTACGACCTGGGAAGAGGTATTAGGGCATTCTGAAAGCAGTGGGACAAGTGTTCAGCTAGAAGCGTTTGATTTTGATGATGTTGATGCTAGATATGTAAGGATCACGGGGTATGGCAATTCGGTGAATCAATGGAATAGTTTGACGGTTGTTCATATCTATAGCCCGAATCCGGATGGTCCAATTGTGGAGGAGCTTGAGCAAATTGATCCTGGACCTATACCAGGGACAAATCCTTTCACTACACCGGGACTTCATAATCCGGATGGTACAGCACACACTATTCATACGCCCAACCCTGTATTTGGAAGGACACTGAATATTTTGGATTATGGAGATTTTGAGGTAGAGGGAGTACAGGATGCTGTTCTAGCTATTATCGCTGCGTTAGAGGATGCTGAATATGGAGACGAAATTTATTTTCCAAACGGTGTGTATCAGCTTATAAGCACTTGGCCAACAGACGGAACCTCTAATATCTATGTAAAGAACGGTGTGAATTTGAGAGGAGAAAGTGAAGAGGGAGTACAGCTTATCTCTCATTTTGATATGCAGCAAACACCTAATAGTAAGATTATCACTTCCTATGGAAGGCACGATGTCCAAATTTCAAACCTTACATTAAGCTCTACATTCGACAGGGAATTCTCTGACGTTCCTGATCAAAATAATCCAGAGCGTGGAGGCCCAGCGTATGGAATATTTATTGCGGATTATGCTGGAAATCCTTCGTATCATGTGACTATTCAGGATGTTACGATAGAAAAGTTTCAACGAATGGGAGTGAGAATTGAAAAAAGTAGGGACATTGTCATTGAAAACAGTACATTTAAGAACGCCACAGATGTTGGTGGTGGAGGGGCCGGATATGGAGTTGCCATTCAAGGGGTCCAAGGTATTGACCGTTTAGGACATAAAAATGATACTCATTTTAACGTTGTAAGAAACAGTACATTTGAGGGACCATATCTTAGACATGGAGTGTTAATTCAAAATTTCGCTCATAACAATCTTGTCGAAAAGAACGAGTTCTATGATAATATTCACGATGCCATTGACTTACATGGCCAGGGTGAATATCTCAATGAAATTAAAGGCAATATTATTGAAGGTGTGATAAGAGGGGGGATTGGAGTTGGCAATACGGGTGGTACACCTCCAAATTCACATTCAGCCTCTGGAGCGGGGAATCTGATTCACTATAATAAGCTCACTAATACAAGAGATGGGATTACGGTGATTATGGGTTCACCAGAAACAATTATAGAAAAGAATATAATTAAGAATACGCAGAATCCTGCGAATTCTAAAGGGATTTATCTGCTTAATGCCCCTAGAACGGTTGTTAAGGATAATATTATTGTAAATAATCATGCGCATAACTTTTGGGGAATCCTTGTAGCAGAGGATCATGGGGACAGGAATAATGACAATAAGGGAGCAGGAATCCCTGAGGATATTCTGATAAGCGGAAATAAGCTTATAAATAATTCAAATGGAATACGCTTGGAAGCGGGTCGAAACATTGTTCTTGAAAATAACACGATTAAGAAGTCACTAGGTGATGATTTTGTGAATTTAATACCTGAGGATTAAACAAAAGCAGCAAGCAGTGAGATTACTTATAAGACGATCCCCTGCTTGCTGCTTTCTTTTCATTTTATTTGATTAATGAGGATTATTCATTTTCAGAGCGATTTACAATCTCTTCTTGGACTAGCTGCTCAAGCTTTTTAATTCTTCTCTTTTCTCTCCGCCGCTCCTCTGTTATTTCCGCTCGCAGAGCTTTGTTAATAGAAACGGTCATAAAGAGCATAATGATGGCAAATGGTAAAGCTGCCACAATCGATGCTGTTTGCAAGCCGTTGAGTCCCCCACTGAGTAATAAAGCTCCAGCGATAGAGGATTGTAATACTCCCCAAATTAATTTAATTGAGTTTGCCGGATTATGTGTACCGTTGGAGGTGAGCATTCCCAAAACAAATGTTGCTGAATCAGCTGAAGTAACAAAGAAGGTGACAATTAAGATGACAGCTACAACCCCAATAATCCAACCAATCGGTAACTGCTCCAGCGTAACAAATAAGGCTAGCGTTTCGTCAGCCTCAACAGCATCAGCAATCGGGAAGATATTGTTCAATTCAAAGTTTAGTGCTGTTCCCCCAAACACGGCAAACCATATGCATCCTAAAAGCGTAGGGACAAAGAGGACTCCAAGGACAAATTCCTTTACAGAGCGTCCTTTTGAAACGCGGGCAATAAATGCTCCAACAAATGGTGCCCATGCGATCCACCATGCCCAATAGAATAACGTCCAGGTCCCAATCCAATCTCCGCCGGTAAAAGGCGTCATACGAAAGCTCATCGGAATAATGTTGCCAATATAGCTTCCAATGGTTGTAGTGAAAGCTTCAACCATAAATTGTGTTGGTCCTAGAAAGAATACAAATAGAAGTAGACCCCCAGCTACAGCAATGTTCAGATTACTAAGATATAAGATTCCTTTATTTAGACCTGTCATTGCCGAAATCATATAGATGATCGTGACTACACCAATAATGGTTAATTGTGTTGCGACATTATTAGGGATACCAAATAAGTGATTTAATCCTCCACTGATCTGTAAGGCTCCTAATCCTAAGGAGGTTGCTACACCAAATGCTGTAGCAATAGCTGCAAACGTGTCAATGGATTTACCAAGTGCTCCATCTACTCGATCCCCAACTAAAGGGCGAAATGTAGAGCTGATGATTCCTGTTTCCCTTTTTCTGAATTGGAAGTATGCAATCGATAGACCTACGATTGTATAGATAGCCCACGGATGAAGACCCCAGTGAAAGAAGGAATAACGTAAAGCCATGGAGGCGGCTGCAGTAGACCCTGCTGGAACATCAGATGAAGGAGGTGCTAGATAATGGAGGACAGGCTCTGCGACACCCCAAAACACAAGTCCAATTCCCATTCCAGCAGAGAATAACATCGCTAGCCAGGACAAATAAGAGTATTCAGGTTCATCATCATCAAGACCTAGTTTAATTCTCCCGTAGGGGCCAAATGCTAAATATAGAGCGAACCCCAAGAAAATAAAGGTTGCTAATACATAAAACCAGCCAAAACTTTGGGTTGTAAAAGTAAGAGCTTGCTCAGATATCCTTTCTAAATGATCAGGAAAAAAGAAGCCCCATAAAACGAATAAAGCTACAACTACGACTGAAATATAAAAGACGGATCCAATTTTACCATTAGATTTCATTCAATCACCTCTGTTTTAATATTCTAAGATGTTGTAAAAACTATACTTGTCCCAATGTAAAGCTCGTATGTACGCCGTATGTTTCCAGTTCCTATTGCACAGCACTTTTCCCATCATAACGAAAAATTCACCCCGTACACAAAATGGATTAGAGGGCATATGGCATGAAATAGTGTATTCACATTGTTCCTATCGCATCTATACCCTGATTTCACAAAGATACTTCAAAATGCTTTTGAATATGAAAAAACGCAATGCTCACTCTGATAAGTGAACATTGCGTTTATCATCATTTTCAAACACAAGCTGATACATATATAATTTGTACAATTAAACGTTAGTTAGAAATCCTATTTAGTTAGCTCTAAAAATTCTTTTACATCCTCAATAGATAAATCAATAGCACTCTGCCAAAAATCAGGTTTTGTCAGGTCAACACCCAAGTGCTTAGAGGCTAGCTCTTCAACAGGCATACTTGCCGTATCCTGAAGTAAAGCAATGTACTTATCCTCAAAGCCTTGCCCTTCCTCAAGAGCACGAGCATAAATGCCTGCACTAAAGAGATAACCAAATGTATAAGGAAAGTTGTAAAACGGTACTCTTGTTAGATAGAAATGAAGCTTTGAAGCCCAGAAATGTGGATGATAATCCTTCAGTGAGTCCTTAAACGCTTCTTTTTGAGCTGATACCATGAGTTCATTTAATCGATCAACACCAACAAGTCCTTTTTTTCGTTCCGTATAGAAGTTCGTTTCAAAGATGAAACGAGCATGGATATTCATATAAAATGCTACTGAACGTTGAACCTTGTCCTCTAACAGAGCTAAACGTTCCTCTTCATTTGATGCTGCTTTAACTGACGCATCAGCAACGATCATTTCGGCAAAGGTAGAAGCCGTTTCAGCAACATTCATAGCGTACTGCTGGGCAAGTGGAGGTAAATCATTCATCACATGCTGATGGTAGGCATGTCCAAGCTCATGAGCTAATGTTGAAACGTTTGAAGCTGTTCCAGAATAGGTCATGAACACACGAGTTTCTTTGCTGTCAGGTAAGCTTGTACAGAAGGCCCCTGGTCTTTTTCCGGCACGATCCTCGGCTTCAATCCAGCTTTGATTAAAGGCATGAGTTGTGAAGTCAGCCATTTTGGGACTGAATTTATTAAATTGTTCAACAATGAAATCTGCAGCATCATCATAACTAATCTTGTTAGAATCACTGCCAATCGGAGCGTTCACATCGTTCCAGGACAGCTTATCAACACCAAGAAGCTTTGCTTTTCTTTCGAAATACGTCAAAAAGATATCCTTGTTTTTATCAATTGTTTCCCACATGACGTTCAACGTTTGCTGAGACATACGGTTATAGTCTAGAGGCTCTTTATGTAAGTCCTCCCAGCCTCTGTGTTTATAAAGACTTAGTCGGAAGCCTGCTAAATGATTGAGTGCATCTGCACAAAAATCGGCATTCTTACTCCATGCTTCCTCCCACCTATTAGACATCTCATCTCGTACTGCTTTATTAGGATCACTTAATTTATTCTGTGCCTGTCCAACGGAAAGGTCTTTAACTTTTCCATCTTCCTCAAACGGTATAGTCATTTGGCTTACGGTTGTGTTATATAGCTCACCCCAGCCATGATAACCGTCAACGGCTAGATCGTTGACCAAAGCTTCTTGCTCTGGTGGAAGCTTGTCGCTAGCGAGTCTTCGCTTCTCATCTAATGGAAAGGCAATGTCTTTAAAACGATCATCATTTAGGATTTCTTGCCAGGTAGATCCATCAATCTCCATTAGGATCTGTTCGAATTGAGTTAGAGCAGAAGCGTATTGGGCGGAAATGGTCTTAGTACGACCGCCTAGTAGGATTGCTTGCTTATCTTTTTGATTTTGTGCCGTAAGACACCCAATAAATGCACCGGCTTGTCGAATCCTAATAGCAACACTCTGTAGAAGAGTTACTACATCCGCTAATGGCTGAATATCCCGTGCATTTTCGGGAGTTTTCAGTTTTTTTATTTGAGCAGAAAGCTCGTGGATGTCTGATTCGTTTTTTTCCAAGTAATCATGAAAAGGTTTAGAGCTGCTTCCACCCGGGAATAAAGACTCTAAATCCCAAATCTGAGAAAGTGGCTTTTTCATCGTTAGATCTCCTCTCAACTTAGACATAATATAAGTCCACAATAAAACTATATCAGATTATATTTCGTTAAGCTAAATTTTTTTCTGATCTCAGAAAAAAATTTTTTCCAAAAATATTGTAGAACCTTATAATCTACTTTTTAATCTAATTCATGAACAAAGTAGCTTATTCTAGGTTTTGCCTTGTTTGTGTTGGGAATTGAGCTTATCGTTTTGTATTTTGATCACTCTCTTTTTTCACATTATCACCTGTACTTAATTATCATTAGCACTCATTACATGAAATAGGATTTAGATTCACATTAAATTTTGACACTTACTACTTGTGCAATTTCTTACGGGTATTATAAACAAACTGAATAGGAGCGAGCTATTGCCTATGATCATTTTTTTAGATGATAGCCTGGGATTTAAAGAGTTACTTCCAGAGCTAGAGAAAAAGTTTGATTCTTATTCTTTCAAAGAGGTACCTACACAACTAAAGGCAACAGATGAGGATTTACATACATACCTAGCAGCTAAGAAGCCTTTTTGGAGAAGAAGAATTAAAACAACGCCTTACACGCTAGAAGAACAAATTCAATTTTTTATTGACAAACTTGATGAGTATAAGAGAGAGTGTGCTAAATCTCAGGATAACAGGGATCAGAATCAAGGAGAGGAATCGAAGGTCGTCCTATACTTCTATGATTCTACAATTACAGATTGGGAGCTTGTTCGAAGGGTAAAGAATTTGATTTATCCTGAACATATCCTTATACCTATTTATTTGAACCAAAACCGAGCCATTCTATTGTATTTCATGTATGAAGTTCTATCCAAAATCCAGTCCAAAGCACTTCCTCCAACAAGTGTTCATATTGAACTGGAGAAGAAGAAAGTACTGGAGTCAAGTGATCAGTTTATTATTTCAAATCGTTTGAAGCCATGGAAGAGAAAAATGAAAATCTGGAAGCTTTACTCACAGAAAAAAAAGGATCGTTATTTTTTACTAAAAGTAAATCAAAATGGTGGAAAAAAGAAGCTGAGTAAAGGAACCTTTGCTGAAGTGATAGCAGCCTTTGAGGAACAGCACTCAGGAGAGAAGAGCTTTGCAGTGACTAAGCAAAAAGAGACAGATGAGCATGTAGAGCAATTTTCTACTCATATATCACTTTCTGATCATACATTACCGTCTAAGGTGAGCTATGTTCATATCGTCTGCCGTCGGACTGATACGTTTAATTGATTAATGGAGGATTAGCATGATTGATTCGAAAAGAAAAGCATTTATTTTTTTAACATTGGCTTTTTTATTAGCCGTTTTTGCCGCTTCCCTTTTTGTTTCTGAGGTTCGCAAGGCCCAGGAAGCGTTAGGAGAGACCGTACAGGTGGCAGTCGCCAACGTTGATATCGCTACTTATACAGAAATTACAGAGGATATGGTGAGATGGGTTGATATTCCCAGGAATGAGCACTTAGAATCCTCATTTATCCGTCATAGCAATGATTTTCTTGATTCTATTTCTATCGTTTATGTTCGAGAAGGAGAAATTGTTACCAAAAACATGATGCGCTCCAAGGTTGATCTGCCGGAGGATCACCGAATTGTTTGGTTAAATGCCTCTGACAACGTTTTGATCGATCAGCAGGTTGGAGAAGGTGACATTGTTGATATCATAATCAGCTACGAGCAGGAGAGTAATCGAATTACCAAGAGACTATTCACAGATATTGCTGTTGTAAGCTCAGAGCGTGGGGAAGAAGGTAGTGTTGTCAAGGTCTCAGTGCCTATAGAGGACGCGGAAAATCTTATTCATTATCAGAATCATGCTCGTCAAATTAGGGTGCTTCTAGTCAATCAAGTAGCAAGAGGTGAGAATCTAGATAGCCAGGCAGATGATGGTCAGGAAGAAGGAGAGCTAGAAGACGATTCTCAAACTGAAGTAGAAAATGAAGAAGTAACCCCAGAAAATAATCAAACTCAGAATGAACAAGGCTCTCCATCTATTGAAGGAGAAGAGGAAGAGGAGCAGCCTTCTAACGAAGGATGATCTGATGAATTCCAGCAGTAGGTGCAGAACGAATAGAGATCTAACAGTGGGTTCTAAGTAGAGAAAGAAAGGAAGGAAATCACTATTTTGAGAGAGATAAATGCTTTAATCGTATCAACAAACCAAGATTTAGTAACACAGCTTTCAGCTATTCTAAATGAATACGGAATTAAGCCAGATTTTAAAGAAGAATGGCAAGCTTCATCAAGAGGCTTAGATTCCTATACGTATGCTTTTGTTGATGCTCAACAATTAAAACAGAGTACCATACAGGATTTTTCTTTAAGTCGTTATGTCATCGTATTTGATAGGCAGGCATCTGTAGATTCTGTAAGGATATGGTTAAAGAGTGGGGCTCACGATGTTGTTCTTCTACCCGAAGAAGGATCAAGGGTCAATGAATTACTTCAAAATTCTATAAGTATGGTTCAAAACAATGAAGCTATCCCTCAAATGAGCGACCAACAAGATAATAAAATATTTAGTTTCTTCAGCAGTAAAGGTGGATCAGGGAAGTCGCTAATTTCAACCCTATTTGCTCAATCGTTACAGCTTTACAATAATAAACGTGGAATTCTCATTGATCTGAATACCCAATATGGAGGATTAGAAGTATTATTCGGACTTGAACCAGCAAGGTCATATTTGGATTTGGAACCGGTTATTAAGGAGCTCTCCATTAATCACATCCAGAACATCGTACATAAAGACGAGGGAACGGGTCTTGATATTTTACTTGGACCTGCCAAACCAGATATGACAGATAGAATTTCACAGGAGCTCATTGTCAATACACTTAGGGTTTGTAAAAACCATTATGATTTTGTGGTTGTTGATCTCCCAAGTGGCTTTAATAGGATTAGTTATACAGGATTATCAGAGTCAGATGAGATATTTTACCTCATTACACCAGACAGTTTATCTATAAGAATGTTTAAGCATGCTCTTAAGCTTCTAGAACAATATCAGGTATTAAATAAAGCTCAGCTACGGTTAGTCATGAACCGTAAGGATAAAAAAAGTGAGCTTACTGAGAAGGATATTCAGAAAATCGTGAATCAAAAAGTCCTTGGAACGATTCAATCCAATTACTATGCTGTTCAGCCATATGTCAATATGGGAAGAACGATGTTTGAAAAAGGTAAGCCTAAAACAAAAGTAGCTTCTGATGTAAAGCGTATTGTTGAGCGCCTACTCCGTTAATCAAAGCTTGAAGGGAGGGATAAAGCGATGTTTAAGGGTTCAACTGAGATAAGCACCACACTTAACTTTTCTGATGTACAAAATGATTTTACGTACACCAAAATCGAAGAATATGTCAGGCATTATAAAGCTCGATTAATAAAAGAAGCCAATTTGGATAAAATTATTGTTCTTGAGCCAACCGAAAGAAAGCAGAAAATTGAACGGCTCATACACGGCATGATTGAGGAAGAGCGGGTTATCATACCTAGCTTTGATATAAAGAGAATCATCGAGGAGATCATTAATGAGTCTGTAGGATATGGGCCACTAGAAGAGCTACTTAGTGATTCTAGTATTACAGAGATTATGGTTAATGGACCCGACGATATACACATTGAGAGAAAAGGTCGCTTAGAAAAAACATCGATCCGATTTAAGGATGAGCAGCATATTCGTCATATTATTGATCGAATCATTGCTCCCTTGGGCAGACGAATCGATAGCAGTTCACCGATGGTAGATGCAAGATTACATGATGGAAGTCGTGTAAACGCCACTATACCACCTGTAAGCTTAGATGGCCCTGTTATATCAATTCGAAAATTTAATGCCAAACCCTTAGGCTTAGATAATCTTATTTCCTACGGAAGTTTAGTTCCGGATATGGGCAAGTTTCTACAAGCAGCTGTCCAAAGTAAGGCGAACATTTTGGTATCTGGAGGTACAGGAAGTGGTAAAACGACACTTTTAAATGTCCTTTCAAATTCCATTCCCGTGGGGGAAAGAATCATTACGATTGAAGATATGGCTGAATTGCGCTTCCAATATGAAAACATGGTAAGAATGGAAGCAAGACCTCCAAATATGGAGGGAAAAGGTGAAATTAGCATTCGCCACCTTGTGAAAAATGCTTTGCGGATGCGTCCAGATCGAATCATTGTGGGGGAGGTAAGAGGGTCTGAGGCGATTGATATGCTTCAGGCTATGAATACAGGACATGAAGGATCCTTGACAACGATTCACGCCAATTCACCAAAGGATGCAATTGGAAGACTAGAAGCGATGGTTATTATGTCAGGACTGCCTTTAACGGTAGATGTTATTCGAGGGTATTTTGTAGGAGCTCTGGATTTAATTGTTCAGACCTCTCGTCTTGCTGATGGTAAAAGAAAGATTGTGAGTATTGCCGAGGTCGTTGAAATAGAAGGAAGCATGCAAATCAATGAAATCTTTCGTTTTCGCAGAGACGGTGTGAATGAATCAGGTGATGTTATGGGGGAGTTTGAAGCTACAGGATATCTGCCTGAAATCGTTCAGCGCTTTAAAAGCTTTGGTGTCTCTCTTCCAGATTCTTTCTTTGAGCAGAGGAGCCTGTCATGCTAGATCTATTTATTGTCCTAACCCTATCTATATTTTGCTTTTTTATAGCCGTCTTCTTTATTTGGAAAAGAATCAGTTATAAACAAGCGAATAAAAGGATGAAGCCTTGGTTCAAAGAGTATGCCGGAGATGAACGAAGCAGTTTTTTCTTAGCCCTAGGAGACAAATATGATCAATCAGAGCTCTCAGAGGATTTGAGAAAGAGATTGAAGCAGGCAAACTTATCCATTAAGCCCTCAGAGTTTACAGGACTTAGAATCGTTATCTTTCTAGTTTTGTGGGCACTGTTTGGAATGGTATTAGGCTTTGTTTTTCCATTAGACCTTGCCTTAGCCCACCTTACGGTGTGGCTTAGCTCAAAATTCTATTTAAGCTCTAGAAAAAATAAAAGGTCTAAGGATTTCAACCAGCAGCTTCCAGAAATCTGTCGTATGCTTAGCAGCACGGTGAAGGCAGGATTGACCTTAAACCAAGGGGTTTCAAGGCTTGGTCGGGAGTTCTCTGCTCCTGCTGGCCAGGAGTTTGCCACTATGGATAGAGAGCTAAGTCTTGGCGACAACTTTGACGCCGTTTTTAACCGTTTGAAGGAGAGAATCTCTAGTAAAGAGCTTAATATTTTTGTAAACACAGTAGTAATCCAGCGGAAGGTTGGAGGTAATTTGGCTGAGGTTCTACAACTAATGGCAGAAACTTTAGAGGAACGCTCACGCATAAATAAGGAAGTTGATACAGTTACTGCTGAATCAAAGTATGTTGCATATATTCTACCTGTCTTACCAATAATTATGGCGTTTATGATGAATATGATCATACCCGGTTTTTTAGAGCCTTTATTTTCACCCATAGGTCTGATCCTTCTTGCCGTTTGTGCAGGTATTCAAATTCTAGCTTTTATCATTATCAAAAGAATAAGTGAGGTCAAGGTGTAGCTATGAATGGTGCAATAATAGGACTCATCTTAATACTAGTTATCCTTGTGTTTCCACTCCTGCTGATATCGTTCATTTATTTGTGGATGTATGCAGCCAAAAGGCAGAACGTTCACGCTTATATTAACAAGCATGAGCGGGAGGTAAGGTCAAAACGCAAGTTTAAGGAAGGGATTCAGGATAAGCTGTTTCAAGCGGCAAATTATGTAGCGCCAACAGCTGCTAAATATCCGTTGTTTGCTAAGAAGGAACGGGATGAAACCTTGCTCGTTCAAGCCGGCAATCCTATGGAAATGAATCTGAAGCAGTTTTACGGAATGCGTTTGGTTGTCTTTTTTATCGTATTTTTTATCGGATGGTTTTATTTCATATTGGGATTCCCATTTAGAGGCTTTGTTTTTCTTATTTCCATGGCAGGTGGACTATTCGTCACGAATCTATGGATATGGTTAAAGGCTAGAGAAAGACAAGAGCAAATTAGTCTAGAAATGCCAGATTTTCTTGATACGGTAAGTGTTTCATTAGTTGCCGGAGCTTCCTTGGATGGAGCGTTAAAGCATGTTTCTGAGCAATCAGAAGGACCGTTAAGTGAAGAAATTAGGAGATTGATTAGAGAGCTTGAGCTAGGTGTTCCGAGGCGTAGAGCGTATCACAATCTATTAAAAAGAAACAAAGCGAAAGAGCTGGAGGTGCTAGTTCAAGCTCTTTTACAGGGCTCAGAGCTGGGGGTTCCCGTTTCTACAACGTTCAGGGTTCAGGCTGAGGATTTAAGAGCATCGAGAGGCTTTTCAGCAAAAGAAAAGGCAGCAAAGGCAAGTCCAAAGATTACAATTGTTACAACGATGCTAGTTGTTCCATCTATCTTTTTGTTTATAGTAGGGTTGCTATTCTTAAACTTTATGTATCAGCCAGAAAGATTTGGAATTAATGCCCTATTTCAATAGAAATTGAGGCATTTAACATAGATTAAGCTATATAAAAGGAGAGGGTATATCATGTTAAATATTTACGTTAAAGCAAAGGCAATGGCTTCTAATCTGAATCAAAGGGTAGAGTCGCTAGTTAAGAACGAGAAGGGATCTATCTCTCTTGAGTGGATTATGATTGGACTACTTGGAGTTGCCATTATTGGAGTAGTAGCCACATGGCTTTCTGAAAGTGGAAGTGGTGGAACGTTGGGGAACGCTATTCTTAGCAAACTAGCTGATCTAGTAGGAAATATTGGAGGCGGTTGATCTCTGATAGGAGGCTGGTTAGGTTGAGAAAAATTAGAAGGCTGATTAAAAATGAACGTGGCTCACAGCTCTTAGAGTTTGTGGCCATGTTCCCGCTTATTATATTTGCCTTTCTGTTTATTTGGCAAATGGCCCTAGCTGCCTACACGGTTGTAGTGGCTGAAGCAGCTGCTCGTGATGGGGCGAGGGTTGCCGCTGTAGGGGCTGATGCAGGTTCTGTGCAAAATGCGGTTCAGCGCTCGGCTTATGGTTTAAACACTACTTCAAGTGTTCAAGGGCCTCAAGCTGCTTCATACGGTGGCGAAGAGATTACTGTTGTGGTAAAAGCAGAGCTACTTACGATTCAGGTTCCTTTTATAAATGAGCTTGAATTTACTGTAACGGCTTCCGCTACAATGCCTTTTGAAGGAGTTGATGAGCCATAGCACGCCATTTAAAGAATCAAAAAGGCGGTACGATGATCATTGTTATTGGCTTGGTTATGGGCGCTATATTTATAAGCTTTATTTTCTTTGATATGTTCACTGTGTTTATGAATAAAAGAGTGAGTCAGACAAGTGCTGATGCGGCTGTGTTAGGTGCTGTACAAGAAATTAAAACAGTCTATGAAGAAAGCTTGACGGAGCAGCTTAAGACCGAAATGGAAGAGCTTGAAGAAAAGGTAGAGGAACGACTTGAAGAAATTCTCGCTATCATTGGAGACGATGAAGGGGATGATGAAGAAAGCAATGAGGATCCGCCTTATGATACAGATGACAAGGATGAGTTAATCAAATTGATTCTTGAGGACATGGACGTACCTGAGGAGCTTCATTGCTACTTTGAAAGTCCAAGATGCCAATTAAATGCAAATGCTGCATTAGCCTATTTCTTTGAGGATATCGGGACGACCAGTCGGGTCTGTCAAGCGATCGGCTCTAACTGGAGTCGTGTTGAGCAGGCTGCTCAATACTATGCCACCAAAAATGGGGCACAGGATGAAGTTGAACTCATTTTTCCATATAGAGATCAGTTTGCTATCTATGCTGCTGTATATACCGAGGCTTCCTTTGTAACGGTGGATGATGCTAGCTTCGGAGCGGGTGCTCGAAATGTGGAAGCCGCTGCTGCAGCAAATATTGTTTTTCCTGAGGGACTAACGTTTGTTTTAGGCTCTTGTAGGTGAATAAATATCTTCAACAGATTTATATATAGCTCAAAATTACTTAAAAATACTGAAGGGAGAGTTCAATGAGTAATCGAATGAATAAAGAAAACAACAAAATAGCCTTGAAATTACAACGATACTCAAAGGATGATCAAATCGTGCACCAAGCAGGATACAATAGAGAGGCGTTGAATGGGCTTTACCGCTTCATTATGCTCTCTATGATTCTGCTAGTTCTCATTGCTTCTTTGGTTAGCACTCTTCCTTCAACTACATATGCAGTTGAATTACCAACAGACTTTATTTTTGATTACGATTACCCACCACACCTGATTCCTAGGGAAATTGATATACCTAATTGGGGTGGTGGTGGCCCAGGAGGTTCAAGCTGGTGGGATAGATTTACTGGCTGGCTAGGATCTGGAGCTAACTGGTTAGGTGATCAGTTTAGTAGCTTTGGAGGCTGGATTGCAGATGGTTGGAATTCTTTTTGGAGCAGCGTTTCTGGATGGTGGGATGGCTTATCTGATTCAACTCAGGGACTAATCCTTGGAATATTAGTAGGGCTAGGTGTCGCCATTCTTGTCGTCATTGTTGGTTTATTGATCCTAAAATTAGGACTTGTACTTGTCATTGTCGCTGCAATAGCAGCCGTAGTGGCAGCTGCTATTTATGGATTTATGGTTGGGGCAGAGAATTTCAGTTTCCTTGAAGCTGCATTATATGCGGTAGCTGGTGTTCTTGCCGTTATAAGTGTGGTAAAGCTTGGAGGTATCCTTGCAGGAACGTTTGCTTTTCTTCGCACAGGATTGCCATTACTATCAGCTCCATTAAAGGGTTTTTTCTCAGTTGCAGGTTTGGCTTTTCGTTCATTCTTTACTAAACTAGGAGGAGCTGCACTTGGGTTCCTGACGCGTATGGGTGGAGCACTGAAAGGTATGTTTACTGCCTTGGGACTAGGGAAGGCGCCGTTGATACGTGGAATGGTAGGTGCATGGCAAGCTATTGCAGGAAATATGCGTCTTGCCTGGATGGCATTCCGTACAGGAAGTTGGTCTGTCCTTTTTGGAGCAGTGGGTAATGCATTTAGAATGGCAGCAAGCCAGTTGTTCTCAGGCCTAAGGATAGCTGCCAGTAGAATATGGGCTGGAGCGATGGGTACAGGTGGGCTGCGTGCTGCTTTCCAAACGGCTTGGAGTGCTGGTGGGGCATTAATGCATGGAATTCGTGCAGCTTTTAGCACATTGGGAAGAGGTTTAAGTATAGCTGCATCTCGATTCAGCTCTTTATTTGCTGGTACAGCAGCAAGCGCTTGGGCGCCAGCCCTAAAAGGAATAACACAATTTTTTCAAGCATGGGGAATTTGGACAGGTGTGAATTTAATGACCTCTGTATTCTTTGATTATATTACTGGAGGAGACATTAACATAGGGCAATCTTTCAAAACTGCACTAATAGGTGGAGGAATTGCGGGACTCCTGTTACCATCTAGTCGTTTTGCTACCATGCTGGCAACTACTCAATCACGCTTATCTGCTACTGGGTTCGGTGTATCTGTTGCTTCTATAGCTGGTATAGGAAATGTGTTTGGAACATGGTGGGCAACTGGAAGTGTCTCTATCTATGATTTTTATGTTGGTTTTGGTGTAGGTTCAACTTTATTTGCTTTTAATATTTTTGGTGGAAATTTCTTGTCTAGTTTAACAACTGCAACCGCTACTGCGTTTGATGCTGTAGTGACAAAACCTTTAGAGAATCTGTTCAATTCAATAAAAGACTTTTTTAAAGGAGATAGTGCCACTTCTGGAGAAAAATGATGATTTGAGGGGTGTAGATATGGGTTTTAGAAAAGTGAAGCAGTATTGGAAAGAAGATAAAAGAGGAAGCTTGACAGCCTATTGCTTTTTTATGGCACTCCTTTCCTTTACTCCATTCTTTGCTCTCATTATGTATTTTGGTTATAGTGATGGGATTATTTATCAAGATCAAATACCAGCGTTTGTGAGATATATTATTTTTCCTTTGTCCTTTCCATTAGTTATTATATTTGGTGTCCTTGCTTTTACTGGGCTCTATGCTCAAATATACAATAAGAAGCTAAGCAAGCATTCTCTTATTGTAGGAATCTTTATTTTTTTAATTATGATATCCACCATTATAATACCTAGAATGTTGAGCTGAGGTTTTGCCTATTCAGATTTGAGAATTGGTTATGAGGTTTAAGAATAATTAATTTTTTCAGGGTGCAGAAATGGTACATAAAAAAATCAAGAAATTTTGGGACAATAATGATGGAAAGAAGCTATCTACTTTTTCCTTTTTTATGATGGTTGTGTCTATGACACCCTTTGCTATTTTAGCGTTTTATTTCGGCTATATTGATGGAAGTATTTATTATGATAGGCTGCCATGGTCTGTCATGTATATTTTGTTACCAGTATCTATGACTATCTTTACATTTTTTTTGGTTCTTACACTTACTGGGCTGTATGCTCAAGTGTATAAAAAGAAGCTATCAATGCATAGCATCCTAGTTGGAATAATTATGGTAGTTATTATGTACTTAATCAATTTCTTACGCTGAGACCATAAAAGAGAGAGTAGGTATGTTTTTACGAAAAGTAAAGAAGTATTGGAAGGAAGATAAAAGAGGGAAATTAACAGCATACAGCTTTTTTATGGCATTTCTCTCTTTTGCACCATTCTTTACTCTCATTATGTATATGTCAATTCTCCCCTCAGAAGCAAGTTCTAATCTTTACACTATTACTACACTTTGCGTATGTTGATGGAAGTATCTACAAGAATTTTAGTTAATTGTATAAATGAGAGGGATGACATGGTAGTAAGGGAACAAGTACCTTGGTTTGTAACGTATATAATCTTACCATTAACAATTCCTTTTACTACTTTTTTCTCTGTACTTGCTTTAATTGGACTTTATGCTCAAATTTATAAAAAAGAATTAAACAAAAGTAGTGTCATTGGTGGAATTGTACTATTCTTAATTTTATTACTGACTATTATTATCCCAAGAATTTATAAGTAATTATAATTTAACTTATTATTCCATTTGGATGTATGGGTATTACTTGAGTTAATAAATGATTACACATCAGTATAGGAGGCTACTACATGATACTAAAAAAAATTAAGAAATACTGGGATGGTGATCAACCTCGCGAGCTTACTAAATTTAGTGTGGTCATGACGCTGATTTGTATAGCTCCATACTTTCTCATGATGCTCATATTCAATGGCTTTGAAAATCCTGAACAAGTTCCAACGGTATTAGGTTTTGTAGTGCAGGCTTTTAGCACCATTACTGCTTGTGCATTCGGTGTTTTCGCTTTAACTGGAATTTATGCGATGATGGCAAAAAGAAAATTAGAAAATAATACTTTTTTTGTAGGGTTAGTATCCTTGTTGATCGTATTGTTTATCATTACTAGGTAGTATCAGTTGTTTTAAGGGTTTTTATTAGAGTGTGATACACTAATAGAGTAACTGAGAACTAAATGAGAACTATTTGATATATGGCAAAGCATTTTTAGTGGGGTGGAAAAAATTGTACATAGTATCTACAGCAAAGTTAAGTGATAAACATCAAGCTAACCTAGAAAGAGAGTTTCCTAGTAGCACTTTTGTTTTTTATGATCATATGAAGCAGGTTCCCGCGGATGTGCTGGCTCAGGTGGAGGTGCTGGTGACGTATGGTGAAGATATTACTCCTGAAACAGTTGAACAAATGCCGTCTTTAAAGTGGGTGCAGGTGCTTAGTGCAGGACTAGAGCTTATTCCATTTTCGGAGCTTGAAGCAAAACAGGTTGTCCTTACTAATGCCAGAGGAATTCATCGGATTCAAATGTCTGAGTATACATTAGGTATGATTCTGCAATTGGCTAGGAAGGGCTACGAGTTCTATGATCAGCAAAAAAAGGGGATCTGGAATCGCTCACTTCGAGTAAATGAGATACATGGAGCAACTTTGGGAATCCTAGGACTGGGAGCAATTGGTCAAGAGATTGCAAGGAAAGCAAAGGCCTTTGATATGAAGGTTATTGGTTTACGTAGAAGTACGGATCAGGCATCATTGGATTACGTAGACGAGCTTATCCCTTCGGAACAGAAAAGCAGGATATTTGAAGAAAGTGATTATGTGGTGGTTATTTTACCGCATACTTCTAGTACAGAGCATTTTATCAGTGAGAAGGAATTAGCTCAAATGAAGGAATCAGCCTACCTAATTAATATTGCAAGAGGCAAAGTAGTTGATGAGAAAGCTCTTATTCAAGCGCTAGAGCAGAAAAAGATCGCTGGTGCAGTGTTAGATGTATTTGATGAAGAGCCTTTGCCAGAAGAACATCCACTATGGAATATAGACAATACTATTCTCACTCCCCATGTTTCTGGTCGTTCGCCTATGTACATGACCAGGGCGTTAGACATTTTTACACATAACCTTAAGCTGTATCCAAATAAAGCTGATATGATAAACCTTATACCGATGCAACGAGGGTATTAAATGCAAAAGCTAAGCACCGAAAGTATCATGAATACTTCGGTGCTTTTTCTTTTGTGCCTTAGTTTGTCATAAAATAACTAAAAATTTAAGCAAAAACATCTTGAAATGAGCAGAGATAATAGGTATACTTACAATGATAATGATTCTCAATGTCAAATTTTCTCCGATAGATGAACTAACCGTTGAATTTATTACACTTCATAGATGTTGTGTAACAGATGGGCAACAGAAGGATTAGATGAACGTATGTCGAGTCAAGAATCAAAAACGAATCAAGAATTAAGTGATCAAAATAAACAGGTCAAAAAGGAAGTGAAGCTACGCTCACGCCCGCTGATAGCTACAATAATTTTAATTGTAGGCTCAGTAGCCTTAGCCCTAAGTCTAGGACTATCTATTTCTGTAGGTGCGGCAGATATTGATTTTGGAACAGTTTGGGAGGGTGTCTTTCAATTCAACCCTAATGAAACGGCTCACCAAATTATCCAAGAGCTGAGAATGCCTCGTGCTCTAGCAGCTGCATTAATCGGTGCTTTTCTAGCCGTATCCGGAGCTATCATGCAAGGGATGACACGTAATCCCTTAGCTTCACCGTCCATCATGGGAGTTACGGACGGATCAGCGTTTGCGATTGCGATTGCCTTTGCTTTTTTCCCTGGAACCTCGTATGTTGGTTTACTTATGTGGTCCTTTGTTGGAGCAGGTCTTGGTACTCTTCTTGTATTCGCCATCGGCTCATTTTCCAAAACAGGATTAACTCCAGTTAAGCTAGCTTTAGCTGGAGCAGCTGTGGGGGCTTTACTGAGCTCACTTTCCTCAGCTATCGCTATCCGCTTCGATGTGGCACAGGATATTAGCTTCTGGTATGCAGGAGGCGTTGCTGGGACGAAATGGGTTAGTATTCAGCTTATTGTTCCCGTGGCTATTGTCGGTCTAATCCTTGCCTTTATACTAGCCAGATCTGTTACCGTGTTAAGCTTAGGTGAAGATGTAGCTAAAGGACTAGGTCAGCGTACCGTTTGGGTGAAGATCATTGGTACGATTGTGGTTTTACTTTTAACTGGTGCTGCAGTTTCCGTTGCAGGTCGGGTTGGATTTATTGGTTTGGTTATTCCACATATCACTAGATTTTTAGTCGGAGTGGATTATCGTTGGATTATTCCTAACGCTGCTATCTTAGGTGGCCTGCTATTGGTTTTAGCAGATGTAGGGGCTAGGATGGTGAACGCTCCTTTTGAAACACCTGTGGGAGCCATTACGGCGGCAATAGGTGTACCCTTTTTCCTTTACTTAGCAAGACGTGAAGGGAGGGGCTTATAGATGCAGCATTTGAAACAGAAGAGTAAAAATCCAGTCTTGATTATGGTGACTTTATTTGTCCTGATTGTGATTACTTTTTTTATAAGCCTTAATCTAGGAGTTATTCGTATTCCTCCTATTGATGTGTTGAAAACCTTTTTAGGGCAAGGTACAGATAGAGATCAGCTAGTATTGTTTGATTTTCGTTTACCTAGAATGGTGATATCGATTCTAATTGGAGCAGGTTTGGCTGTTTCAGGTGTTATTCTACAAGGGATATCACGTAATGGTCTTGCTGATCCAGGGATTTTAGGAATTAATGCAGGTGCAGGGTTAGCGGTTGTTTTATTTATTTACTTTTTCCAAGGTAGCTTGACTGGACTAGGCACTCTTTCCATCTTTATTATGCCGTTCTTTGCTTTAGCTGGTGCTACCTTAGCGGCGGTCCTGATTTACGTCCTTGCTTGGAAAGATGGTGTAACACCTGTCCGTCTTATACTAGTTGGGATTGGGATCAACGCAGCATTTGGTGCAGCCTTGATTATCTTCCAATTGAAGATGAATCCTAGGGACTTTATGCAGGCAACGATTTGGTTAGCAGGGAGTATATGGGGAACGAATTGGAAGTTTGTTTTTGCTACATTGCCATGGATTTTAATCCTTATTCCGATAACCTTACTTAAAGCAAGATATTTAAATGTACTTAACTTGGGAGATCAGACGGCAACTGGTTTGGGGACAGCCGTTGAAAAGGAAAGACGAACCCTTCTTTTACTTGCTGTTGCTTTAGCAGGTTCTTGTGTAGCTGTCGGAGGGGGAATATCCTTCTTAGGATTAGTAGCTCCCCATTTAGCTAGGAGGCTTGTTGGACCAAAGCATCAGCTTCTTATTCCTACCGCTGTACTTGTAGGAGCACTTTTATTACTTGCTGCTGATGCGATTGCCAAAAATCTGTTGAGTCCAGCAGAAATACCAGTTGGAATTGTTGTTTCCGTATTAGGCGCTCCGTATTTTATCTATTTATTAATGAAAGCAAACTAGAGGAGGAAAAAGCATGGTCACTTTAACGACAGAAAAGCTAGGCATTGCTTATGGTGAAAGAGATATTGTGAAGGACCTTAACCTTAAAATTCCAGAGGGTAAAGTTACTACAATTATTGGTCCTAACGGCTGCGGAAAGTCTACGATTCTAAAGACTATGGCCCGTATTCTACAAGCGAAGACGGGAGTGGTTTATCTAGATGGTAAGGCCATTCACAAGGAGTCTACAAAGGAAATCGCTAAGAAAATGGCCATTCTACCCCAAACACCTGAAGCCCCTAGTGGTTTAACGGTGACCGAGCTAGTTTCCTATGGTCGTTTTCCTCATCAACGAGGCTTTGGTAAGCTGACAGCAGAAGACAAAGATATTGTCCGTTGGGCGTTAGATGTTACGGGGATGACCGAATTTCATGATCGCACAATTGATGCGTTATCTGGTGGTCAGCGTCAGCGCGTCTGGATTGCGATGTCCTTGGCTCAGGAAACGGATTTACTTTTGTTAGATGAGCCTACAACATACTTAGATTTAGCTCACCAGCTTGAGATTTTACAGCTTCTTGAGCGTTTAAATCAAGAGCAGAAAAGAACGATAGTCATGGTTATTCATGACCTGAATCATGCCGCGCGCTTTGCTCATCATATGGTGGCAATTAACGGTGGTAATATTGTCAAGGAAGGATCGCCAAGCGAGGTTATGACCTGCTCTGTATTACAAAAGGTATTTAATATTGATGCGGAGATCGTAACAGATCCTAGAACACAGAAGCCAGTTTGCATTACGTATGACTTACTTGGAAAATGCCCGGTGATGCAGGATCATCCATTAGGTCTAGCGAAGGCTCTTTAATATTGTAGTTCTATTTAGGCATGAGCTTGTCCTATAAGTTATATGCACAACTTTCTCTAGTTCAAAGAAGCTAAGCCTATGTGCTTTATGAGATTTAAAACCTCTATTTTCCCCAATGCGTGTGGAGAGATAGAGGTTTTTTGTAGTACTTGAAAGTATAGAATTGATACAATGTTTTGCTTTTGAAAAAAACGTTACTTTTTTGATACAGTACCGTAAGATAAGAAGATGAGCAAATTATTGAGGAGGGAAGTATGTGATTGAAGTAAAGGGAGTTAGTAAAGCTTTTCAAGATAAGAAACAAACGGTATATGCAGCTAAAGACATCTCTTTCACAGTGAAGCAGGGGGAGATTGTCGGGTTATTAGGGGAAAACGGCGCAGGGAAAACCACGCTTTTGAGAATGATAGCGACACTACTTGAACCTAATGAAGGTAATATTACAGTTGCAGGCTATGATACGTTACAGCAGCCCATGGAGGTTAAGAAAAGAATTGGGGTACTGTTTGGTGGTGAAACGGGACTTTATGAACGTTTAACAGCTAAAGAAAATTTAGAGTACTTTGCTACTCTATATGGCATGAGTAAGCAAGAAACGAAAGAGCGAGTAGAAGTGTTAGCTGTTCAATTTGGGATTGAAGATTTTTTAAATAGAAAGCTTGGAGGGTTTTCTAAAGGAATGAGACAAAAAGTAGCGATAGCTCGAGCCTTGATTCATAATCCTCAGATTATCTTATTTGATGAGCCGACAACCGGATTAGATATTACCGCAGCGAACGTTTTCCGTCAGTTAATCCATCAGCTACGTAAGGAAGGAAAAACGATTATTTTTTCTAGTCATATTATGGATGAGGTAAAACATCTTTGTGAGTCCATTCTATTGATTCATAAAGGGGAATTAAGGTATAACGGAACATTGCAAAATTTGTATGCAGAAGCACAAAATGATGATTTGAATGATATTATGATGTCAAAACTAATGAGGGTAGACAAATGATTAAAAGGATATATGTAAAAGAGCTTAAAGACATGTTCCGTGATACGAAGACCTTACTACTGAGTGTTGTCGTTCCTGTTATCATGATTTCCTTAATGCTTTTCTTCTTTGAAAGCATGTTCTTCTCAGAAAACAAGGTAGAGCTAAGTAGAGTAGCCGTTACTGCTGAGCTTAATCCAACGATTAAGGAGTCTCTAGAGCAAAATCCGACCATTGAGCTGCTCACCGTTAGTGATCCTATGCAGGCTGCAGTAGATGGAGAGGCTAGACTTGCATTATTAACGAGTGAGACGGCTTCAGCAGCTGATGCAAATTCCTTACCTAACATAACGATTTATGCGGACCAATCAAGTACGAGTTCATCAAATGCAGTTGGAGTTGTTATGGGTCAGCTAGAAGTACTTAAAGATCAAATTATGTTAGAAAGACTGAATAGCCTTGGAATAGATAGACAAGATATAACGGCTTTTGAAACAAGTGTTCAATCGTTAAGTGGGGGAGAAGAGGTCTCCTTAATGCTCTTATCTATGCTCTTCTCTATAGTTATAGTGATGTCCGTTATGCTAGGCGGCTTTCCTGCGGCAACTGATTTATTT
The DNA here is from genome assembly GCF_030813115.1 of Bacillus horti. Classification (NCBI taxonomy): domain Bacteria; kingdom Bacillati; phylum Bacillota; class Bacilli; order Caryophanales; family Bacillaceae; genus Caldalkalibacillus; species Caldalkalibacillus horti. The sequence goes on from NZ_JAUSTY010000004.1 coordinate 80,889, forward strand.
GCTGGAGAAAAGGAACGAAAAACAATGGAAGCCTTACTGATTGCACCGGTAAGTAGAATGAAGCTGATTACAGCAAAATGGTTGACTATAGCAACAATTGGGAGTATCAGTGGAGTCTTTTCAGTATTAGCCTTCCTGCTCATTACGAGGACATTAACTCCTAACATAGCTCAAGCCATTGACTTTGGAAGTCAAAGCGTTATTCTATTCCTATCCGCTGTTGTAGGTATCGTTGCCTTTGCCTTGATGTTTTCAACGATTCAAATGATGATTAGTATCATTGCAAAAAGCTTCAAGGAAGCACAGAATTATCTGTCTCCAGTTATGTTTGTAGGAATGGTTCCTTATTTCTTGCTTCTAGGAGTTGTTCCAAATGAATTTACCTTTGGACACTATGTCATTCCTTTTATGAACATTTACGTCCTATTAAAGGAATTAATCTATGGAATCTATTCGATTCAGACCATTTTGTATGTCGTTGGGAGTACAGCACTTGTCGTTGCTGTTGCGTTTACCATAGCAAACTGGATGTTTACAAAGGATAAGTGGGTGCTAGGGAAGTAACTTTATATCATACTTGCTTATTTGCGGATTATGAAAGGATAATAGAGGGTACCTTACTTAGTGATAAGAAAGCTGAAAGGAGTTTTGTAATTATGGCAAATGATGTAGTCGGTCAAAAGGTTCCTGATATTAAGCTTCCAGCTAGTGATGGAACAGAAAAGTCTTTACTTGATTTCGAAGGAAAAAATGTGGTGCTTTATTTCTATCCAAAGGATATGACTCCAGGCTGCACGACACAGGCCTGTGATTTTAGAGATTATCATCCGAAGTTTGCAAAGCTTGATACGGTAGTAGTAGGAGTAAGCCCGGATGATCTAAAATCTCATGATAAGTTTATTCAGAAGCATGATTTACCCTTCTTATTATTAGCAGATACGGAGCAAAAGCTTGCTGAGCACTTTGGTGTATGGAAGCTTAAGAAAATGTTTGGTAAGGAATTTATGGGTGTTGAGCGCTCAACTTTTGTGCTGAACAAAGAAGGAGAGATTGTTAAAGCATGGCCTAAGGTTAAAGTGGATGGGCATGTTAAAGAGGTTCTTTCCTTTATTGAAGAGATTTAGGTGAGTATCTTAGAGAAAATTAGTTCCCGTATCGTATAGTGTATAAAAAAGTAAGGGTTCCCTGAATATATTTAGGGAGACCCTTACTTTTTAATCTGTATAAGTCACGCAAGTACCTGCAATGAGGTCGTGCAGAGCTCGTTTATCTTCTCTTACACAGACCATAACGACACTTACAATAGCTGCTATCCCAAAAGTAATTCCGTAAATAATACCACTAACAATAACTCTTAGCAACATATTCCCTATGTGAACGTCCTCTCCGTTCGTTTTTACAATCCGGATACGACAGATAGCTTTCCCTACGGTTTGTCCGGACCAAAATAGAGGAAGGAGTAAGTAATAAAGACTTGATAAGAGCCTTGAGATATCTTCAGCAAAATCTATCTGAAATAAGAAAAAAAGAACAATATTAATAGGTAAAAAAATGATAATACTATCTAAAAGTGTGGCCCATAACCGAATCCAAAAGCCAGCAGGAACAATATCCTCTTCGGTAAAATCTCTTGTGTCCATAAAACTCTCCTTTTGATTAATATCGTTCTCATTTTACAGCATAAATGGATGGAAATCTTCATTTTTTCTATATTTTTTCTGTTTTTATTTTTCAAAACAAATATTTTGGCAAAACTAACATTTTGAATTTTACCAAAAATCAGTGATTGGATATATCAGTATGGTAATGTAGTTTAAAGGATGATTAATAGCGCAGAGGAGATGACGCAGATGAGCGGTAAGTTAGATTTTTTTCAAGAAAAGATTTCTTTGCAGGACCCAAATCATGTTGAGCAAAAATTAGCTCAGTTACTGCAAAAGGAAATCCATTCGGTGGAAGACCTTGAGCAATTCTTATTAGAAGAGACAGAGCTAATAGAGGCTATAGATGAAGTACTAAGTGGAGATTATATTGCTTTTAATCGCTATAACAATGATCCTGAGATCAAGAAAAGATACGAACATAATCAAGAGGTTATTCAACCACTTCTTAAAAAATATGAAGCTCTACTAGACAAAAAATTCTACGAAAGCCCATATAGAGAGCAGTTAGATCAACAGAAATATAATGTGCTTATCAAATCTAAAGTGAATTCCATTGAGATTTTTAGAGAAGAGAATATTTCTTTACAGGTGAAAGAGGATCAGCTACACAATAGGTACTTTGAAATTACGGGAAGCATAACAATAGATTGGAATGGGGAAGAAAAGACAATTCCTCAAATGCGGAAGTTCCTAATGAGCTCAGACCGTCAGATACGTGAAAAAGCCTGGAATTTAATTTGGGATGAAGTGGGTAGTAAGGAGCAGCAGCTAAATGAAATCATGAATGAGCTTATTCGGCTTAGACATCAGATTGCTCAAAATGCGGGCTTTAAGACGTATAGGGATTATATGTTCAAGAAATACGAGAGATTTGATTATACACCAGAGGACTGCTTTCAGTTTCATGACGCAGTAGAAAAGCATGTGGTCCATTTGGTTCAAGAGATAAAGAAAAAGCATCAGCTTGAGATCGGGGTAGAGGATTATCGACCTTGGGATACACAAGCTATTCCTAAGGGGCAGGAGCCCTTAATCCCGTTTAAGGAAGCAGATGAGCTGGTAAAAGGAACGATAGATATATTTGAGCAGCTTGATCCTGTCTTTGCAAAGCTTGTTCAAGATATGAATGATCATGATTTGCTTGATTTAGAAAGCAGGAAAGCAAAATCTCCAGGAGGCTTCTGTTCGAGCTTACCTGTTACAGGATTGTCCTTTATTTTTATGAATGCTGTTGGAACACAGGATGATCTTTCTACTATGGTTCATGAAGGTGGACATTGTATTCATAATCTGTTGGCCAAGGAACAAGCTTTGGCGAATTATAAATCTGCTCCGATGGAGTCTGCTGAAGTGGCCAGTATGGCTATGGAGCTATTTACGATTGATAAATGGGATCGTTTCTATCAGGATGAGACTGATTTGAAGAGAGCGCAGAAGGAGCACATTGAGGGCATTATATCCTTTTTCCCATGGGCAATGGTTGTGGATCGTTTTCAGCATTGGATATACGAAAATCCGCAGCATAGTATCAAGGAAAGAAACAAAGTATTTATGGATCTAATTCAACGCTTTACATTGCCTGGTATCAACATTGATGGAGTAGAAGAGAAGATAAAACTTCGATGGCTATTACAACTCCATATCTTTGAAGTTCCATTTTACTATATTGAGTATGCTGTTGCTCAGCTGGGAGCTTTACAGCTCTGGAAGAAGTATACGGAGGACCCTAAGGGGGCTATTGCAGGATATAAGGAGGCATTAGCTTTAGGCGGATCAAAGTCACTACCAGATGTGTATGCAACTGCAGGAATAAAATTTGATTTCTCTACTGATATGATTCAAGAAATGATGCAGTTTGCCAAAGTGCAGTTAGACAGATTAAAAAGCTAATGTTTTTAACTATAGCTCTTCTTTCAATACCTATTGTTGGCTATTTATTCTTTTTGAATCTCGTAGCCCTATTAAAGAAGATAAAGCAAGGTGAGGTGACTCATGAAAATACTTTCTTTGGGGGACTAATGCTTGCTTGGATTCTTTCCTTAATGATGTGGCTAATTATAAATTCCTAATAGTATGTCGATTATTGCCAAGGAAATAGTATACATTTAATAGGGTAATAGAGAGTGACTTGAGAGAGAGGATGTCTTTTGAAGGTCACTCTTTTTGGACAGCTAAGAATTTATAAATTTGAACAATGATTTCTTCAAGTTTTATAAATTCTGGCTTCATGTAAAAGTTTCCTCTAACGATGGGCTAGGCAGCCTCTTCGATAAGGCTTCAATAGAAGCTTTTCTAATGAATTAGTTTATTGAAATGCTGTAATGACCAAGTAGTTACACATAAGTTGAGCGGATTGGGCATATATATTTCCTTGAAGCTATTTATTTTTGCTTTGTTTTTGTCGATATTATATAGAGGGGAAGTAGGGATGGTCGTTTATTTATTGCCTGATACGTGTGTCGGACAAGCTTAGTGGAGAGGTCCATGATGAAGGAAAAAAATATTTTTTAATCAGTCGGGAAAACGGAAACTTTTTATTCAAAAGCAACGTTATATAATTGATCAAGGAAAATTAAGGTAAAGAGTAGGAGGAGCAAGTGTGAAAAAAATAGTCGCTATTTTTACACTAAGTATTTTAGTGCTTTCTAGTTTATTTCAAATTCAACCAGCTTCTGTAGAGGCATCAACCACAAAAATTGTGATTAACGGTACGGAGCTGAAAACAGACCAACCACCTGTCCAGCGCTCAAATCGAACAATGGTACCTCTTAGAGCCATCTTTGAAGCTTTAGATGCGAGGGTAAGCTGGAATCAAAGAACGATGACAGTAGGGGCAACAAAGGATGGTACGTCCATCTCATTAACGATTGGTTCGAGTGTCGCTAGAGTAAATAATCAATCTGTAGCACTAGATGTCTCAGCAATGACGATTAATAATAGGACGATGGTTCCTATCCGATTTGTCAGTGAAGCTTTAGGGGCAAACGTAAGATGGGACGCTGCAACACAAACTGTATTTGTTACAAGTAATACAGAATTAAGAAGCGCTTCTAATGTTAGAGTCAAAGATATTAGTGACCATGGCGATGGACGTGACCTAGAGGTTACCTTTAATAGATCTGCGGACGAGGCTAATGTTGATCATTATCGTGTATTGGTTGTTAAATCAAGCAATGCTAGAAACTTTAACCTTTCTAGAGCAGAAGAGCTATCATACCGTAATTACACAGTAGTAAACAAAACGGGTCAAAATCAAACAGTAAAGCTTACCGACCAAACTCGTGATGTAGATGGGAACTTGATTCGTAACAATGAATCCTATGTCGTCTATGTTTTAACAGCAGGAAATCAAAGAGTGAGCAACAGAAATGTATTATCTGGTGCTTCTCAGGCTATCGTTCTAACTGAAAACATGACTTCCTCTAATGCTGCTACTAATGTAAGAGCTTTAGATGTTAGTGATCATGGTGACGGAAGGGACTTAGAAGTAACTTTTACAAAAGCAAGGCAGGATACGGGCATTGCTAACTATAGAATTATGGTTGTAAAAACAAGTAAAGCGAATAACTTTAATTTGAGTTCAGCTAACAATGTAAATAGTGCGAATTACACAGTTGTATCTAAACAAGGATCATCATCTTCAAGTACAACTATCAGATCTTTGTTAAATTCAAATACTAGAGATACAGATGGAGATTTTATTCGTAACGGAGTTTCTTATACTGTATTTGTTCTATCTGTAGCTAATAACTCTAACTCAAGCAACAATCGACTTTCATCTGCTTCTTCTACTATTACGTTAAGTAGCAATAGCCCTATTCAAGCACCGACAAACATTCGGGCTGAAGATGCAGGGGATTATAACGACGGTAGGGATTTACGAGTTTTGTTTAACAGATCAAGTGATGAGTCTAAGGTTGCTAATTATCGTATTTTTGTAGTTAGGGAAATTGATGCGAACAGCTTTAATCTAAATACAGCAAACAACCTGGCTAACTCAAATAATACTAGAAATCGGTATGTAGATGTTCCTAAAACAGGATATGACATTACTACAACCTTGCCATCTTCTGCTAGAGACACAAGAGGAGACTTAATTTCCAATAACGTACCATACAGAGTATTTGTTATGGCGGTAGGGAACAATCAAGCTAACTACACGAATGCGTTGTCTTCTACTTCTGCTTATATTAGTTTAAGTACGAATCAGCGAGTAGAGGCGGTTACAAACGCTACTACGGACGTTGCTAGTGTTTATGGGGACGGGAGAGATCTAAGGGTAACAATTGCTAAACCAATTAATCAAAGCGGTATTAATCAGTATAGAGTTTTTGTTGCTAAATCAAATAGTAGCTTTAGCTTGGAGGATGCAAGAAACAATGCTAATTACCTTACTATATCTACATCTACATCTACTAACCAAAATAGTGTAAATTTTAATGAGAACTCTACAGATACAAGTGGCGAAACTTTAAAAAGTGGTGTAACTTATAGAATCTATGTTCTGTCAGTGAGCTCTAGTAATACAAATACTACTAATGCATTATTTAGATCATCGTCTATTTTTTCACTTACTGCAACTCCAGTAGATGCAGTATCAATTAATAATTCTGATATCGTACCTAGCTGTGAACAAGGGGGATGTTCAATAACTGTAGAGTTTACTGAACCTGAGAATAAAAGTGGAATTGGACAATATAGAGCATTTGTTGTTCCAGAAAATATAAATTTCACTTTAGGTATGGCCAATGCACGAAGTTCCTTTTTCACTCAAATCCCAGTTGTTCAATCATCAGGCTCTCCGTCATCACCGGCAACTCTAAGCATTAAAAGCGACTACAATGGTGGCACTAACAACGGTGGATATAGAATCTATATTCTTTCAGTATCATCTAATAGCAATTCATTAAACAGCCTTTCAAGTCCATCTAGAACATTTATGCTAAGCTTTGACCAACCTACCTCAGGTGAAAATGATTAAAGATAAGATGAATGTTATTGAGAATCATGCCGAGTTTACGGCATGATTCTCTTCACTTTTTTATATACTTGAATCTCATCCGAAATTAAGGGAAAATAAGGATAAAGCTAAGACGAATCATAGAAGTACTATATAATGGGTACATAACAAGCAAATAGATAAATAAAGGATGGGATCGATGTGTCGGCATTGCTACAGGTAGATCAGCTTACTGGAGGCTACGGAAGTGCGACTCCAGTTTTACATGATGTTTCTTTACAAGTGAATGAGAGTGAGATTGTAGCCCTTATTGGATTAAATGGGGCAGGGAAAAGTACAACCATCAAGCATATTCTAGGACTTCTCCATCCACATAAAGGGACGATACAGATTAATGGTAAAACCTTTACGGAAGACCCTGAAGCCTATCGTTCTCAGTTCAGTTTTATCCCGGAGTCACCAGTTTATTATGATGAACTAACCTTGTGGGAGCATCTTGAGCTAGTAGCGATGGTCTACGGATTAGATAAATCCACTTTCGAGACACGTGTACATGCCCTACTTAAGGAATTTCGGATGGAGGACAAGGTTAAGCGCTTCCCATTCCAATTTTCAAAAGGGATGAAGCAGAAGCTGATGATTATGATGGCTTTTTTAGTGCAGCCGCCTCTTTATATCATTGATGAGCCCTTATTAGGATTGGACCCACTTGGGATTCGTTCTCTATTAGAATGGTTAACGAAGGCTAGACAAGAAGGCTCAGGGATTTTAATGTCCACTCACATTCTTGCTACAGCCGAGAAGTATTGTGATCGTTTTGTTATTATTCATGAAGGTAAGGTCAAGATACAGGGTACTCTTGGTGAGCTTAGAGAGGCGAGTAAGCTACCGCATGCGTCTTTAGATGAGATATATATGGAGCTTACAGTAGGTGGGGCTCAATGAAACTCGATGTAAAGGAACTTTATCAGAAAAGGTTTAAGGAGTTTACTGTGGAAATTCTGAAATACCGCAGTGCGTTTGCAAACAACGGGTTATTGGTTACGATAATATTCCTGACCATTTTAGCAGGTGTGTACTATAGGCAAATGATTGATTTAATTCCAGAGCAGTTTCCAGTGGACTTAGCGTTGACTGTATTGCTTGCCATTGTGCTCACTGTCGGTCGTCATCGGACGTTTCTAAAAGAAGCGGATATGCTGTTTTTACCTACTCTAGAGCGTGAGATGGAGCATTATTTTAGTAAAACATTAAGATACAACTTATTGCTTCAGTGTGGTCTTGTTTTTGTACTACTCCTTATGCTAAAGCCCTTATACGATGCAAAAATTCCACTTGAGCAGCAGAATCTACTATTATTTTATCTGATCCCCGTCTTGGCAAAGGGTTGGAACGTTTATTCCTCTTGGAATGTCCTTAGGGTTCCTTATCCAGATAAGCGCTTTCTGCATGGAGTAGCTAGGCTGTTATTCAACGGGGCACTCCTGTATTGGTTTTTTTCAGGAGGAACATTTCTTATTTTTGAGAGCTTCATCATCGGGGGAGCTGTACTCGGATTAGCTGTTATTGCTTTCTTTATGTACGAGAGAAATATGATTAAGCGTTATTTATATCGCTGGATGAATTTATTAGAGATGGAGCAGAAGCTTCAGGCGAAATTCTACGGGTTTATTAATCTGTTTGTAGATGTCCCGCATATTGGGAAAAAGGTAAAGGAGCGAAAATGGCTAAGCTGGCTAGGGAATATATTGCCCTTTAATAGGAAGCAGGCGTATTTATATCTCCTTTTAAAAACATTTATGAGAACAGAGGAATATTCAAGTCGATTTTTCAGATTAAGTATTGTAGCTATGCTACTGATTTGGTGGCTTCCAAATATTTATGTGAAGGCTGCAATAGGTCTTGGTTTTATCTTTATTACGTTTACACAGATGAAAGGAATGAAAAATTATCATCAGCGTCAGTTTTGGCAAGGGGTTTTTCCTTGGCCGCATCATCTGCAACAAAGCTCATATAGAAAGCTAACCATTAGTCTAATGATGGTTCAGGCTGTTCTATTTAGTCTAGTTCTATTTGTTACTCAATGAGGATAAAGAAAGCTAAAAAGCCTTAACCGACCGCCACCACTGTACAACATCCTAGCCCGAGAGTTTCGCACGGTGCGAAGAAGTAAATGGGTTAGATGAAAATAAGCTCACATGGAAAAGAGGCTGTTGAATTACTCAACAGTCTCTTCCCATTTCCAAACACCGTCTGCTTTTGTTAAAACCTTAGAATGATCTCCAAGACATTTACCACAGGTGTCAACATAGGAATCAAATTGCTCTGTAATTACATCACTACATACGCGACAATGCTTAGGACCGACATTTGAACTGAGAGGGCTCATTTTCATTTCTCCTTCTTTCTATATTTTTTATAGACAGGTAAGAAAAGCTTTTATTGAAGCCTTTTCGAAGAAGTCCTCTAGTCCATCGTTAGAGGAAGCTTTTACATGCAGCCAGAATTTATAAAATTTGAAGAAATCATTGTATCAAATTTTATAAATTCTTAAACGGTAAGAAAAACAGAATGGGGAAGAGGACGATGTCGTATTTAAATGCTAAATGTATTATACTCATTTTATTCTGTTATATAACAATATGACACAATATTTAAAATTATACAACAGTTAATGGCGGAATTTTTAGAAAATAATTTCAAGTAGGTCTACGATTAGTCCCATTTATCACATCATTGCTTGATAAGCTTACATACAAAAAGACCACGAATGATTGTGTAATCGTGATCTTTTGCTAGCTTATTATGTTATTGGTTATTTATACGTAAGCTTACGCCAAATCCATTCTGCTGGTCCAAACTGATAGCGCTTGAGCCATAAATGGCTAAAGAAAATTTGTATAACATAGATACTAAGAGCTAGAACAACAGTCCAGAAAGGAGAAACATCACCATAAAGTCCTAGTCCATAGCTATAAAAAATAGAAGTACAGATGATAGATTGTAACAAGTAATTGGTCAAACCTAATCTTCCTACAGGTGCTAATAGCTGTAGCCCTTTTTTAACAGCAGATTGCTTATACAGAAAGGTGAGCGAGATCAGGTAAAAGATCGTCATAGCAGGTCCACCGATTAAGGCACCTAGGATTTCTATTGTCGCACTATGTGTGAAGGTAGCATAGGCAATTGAAAGTGGGATACCCACAAGCATACTTATAAGCCATGCCCTTTTCAGTTTAGATTTTAATTCATCCATACGTTGGAAAACATGAATGCGAATCATAAACATCCCTAATAGGAACATCCCAAGCACAGTAGGAAGACTGACGATAGAGTTAGCGTACATAAACATGAGCTCATTGATTCTAAAAGTTAAAATTTGAGCATACGTACCTTCACTATAAACGTTTAAGGCCTGTTCAGAGATTAGTGTATAGGTCTGTATCATGCTTTGATCATCTAGATTACTTAGCTCACTTGAAGCCCCCAGCAACAATGTAAACAATAGAGCAGGGAGGATTAAGAGTGAAAAAGCCCATTTTAAAATGGTTGAAGGCTTTCTGTTTCTAAACAGCAATAGAAACAAAGACAGCAGTGCATAGGTCACTAGGATATCGCCCATCCAAATAAAGATGGCATGAATCAAGCCAATTCCTAATAGGATGAATGCCCTTCTTTTATAAAGAGCACGACTGTTAACCTGCTTTTGTTCAGCTCTGGTCATGAATAACATAAAGCCTGCTCCAAATAAGAAGGAGAACATGGGATAAAACTTACCTTCCGCCAAAAAAGCAACCAACCACTGTGTGCCTCGATCTAAGGAGCTATCCCACCATTGGATATTGGCCACATTCAGATAAATAGAAGGATAGGAAAAAATACTCATATTGACTAGAAGAATGCCTAGCAGAGCCAATCCACGAATACTGTCTAGTAATTCAATTCTTTCATTAGCCTTTATTGGTTGAAGCTGGTTCATTACGTATCGTTCATCCTTTCAAACTAAAGAATCTCACTAATGTGAGATCCCTTCATATAGAATGATATTAATATTTACTATCTGGATGATGAGTTATTCCTAAAAATGTTTCAATTCTAGTGGTAAGCTCCTGTGCCGTACTAGCTAGGTCATAGTTTGGGATCACAATATCACAGGATGATTGATAGTCCATTATTTCATCGTAGTGGCTTAGATGTCTTTCGATTGTTTGTGGGTCGTCACCACGTTGGATTTGTCTTTGAGTAACCGTTTCCTTGTCTGCTTGAACAAAGATAGTTAAGGTCTTGTCAAAAAGCTTCTTAAAAATCTCACAGCCTTCAGGGCTTAAGATAGCAAAAAAGCTACCATTCTCCTTCAAGAGCCTTTCACAATCTACTTTTGTGATACCGTAACAAATACCATCCGCTTGAACAACTTCAATAAATTCCTCATTCTGCTCCATTTGCTTAAACTCAGACTCGGTAATATAATGATATTCCTTTCCTTCTGTTTCCTTAGTCCTTTTCTCTCTTGTTGTATAGGAAACAACGCGGGGAATATGCAGAGTAATCCCGATGGCCTCAGCTAAAGTAAATCGTCCAGATCCGTCAGGTCCAACAAATAGCAATGCTCTCCCGTCCATCATGATCCCTCCTTAGTTAAATTTTAAATCTTCAAAAAACAGATGATTATTTCCAGTATATCATAATAGAAGGAAGAATGACAGGGGAGAAGGGGGAATGCGGGGAGAGTATGATATAATAGTAAGGAACACGAAGTATTGAGTTAATCGTGAAGTGGAGGAAAATAATACATGAACGCTGAGCAAGACAAAACTATTCCTCATTCTGAACCATCAGAGCGTCTTTGGACGCCAAGGTTTATCACATTAAGCTTTGTAAATTTCTTAATGTTTACAAGCTTTTTCTTTCTTACCCCTACCTTGCCTATCTATTTAGTTGAGGAGCTACAGGCTCAAGAAAGTCAGGTAGGACTATTAATAGCGGTATTTACACTTGCTGCCGTTGTTTCTAGACCACTTACAGGCTATTTTATGGATAAATCTAGCCATAAGAAAGTGTTTGTATTAGCCGTTATCATATTTTTAATGGCTACAATTGGTTATTTATGGGTAAAAACATTAGCTTTTTTTATGCTCGTTCGTTTGATTCATGGCTTTGGCTTTGGGATGGCCACAACGGCTGGAAGTACTATGGCAGCAGAATGGATTCCTGCTAATCGTAGGGGTGAAGGAATAGGCTACTTTGGAATGTTTGTCGTGGTAGCCATGGCTTTAGGTCCATTAGTGGCAGTCTATCTTGTAGAGATGTTTACATATACTCAGTTTTTTGGCATATGTGTCTTTTTTGCCGCTTTAGGCGTAATCCTCGCTATGTTTTTACGCCCACCTACAAAAATAATTGATGCACATAAAAACAAGAATGAGGTAAATCCCTCAAACGAGAAGAATGAATCAATTCAGCCTAATGAGGAGAAACAAGAAAATTCACTTACTAAGCTTAAGAGCTTATTTTACAAGCTTTTTGAACCAAAGGCTTTCCCAATTTCACTTTGTGTTCTCTTGATTGCCATCGTATTTGGTGGAACGGTAACTTTTATTCCACTCTATGCTGTAGAGCTTGGGGGCTCTAAGCTGGCAGGTGCTTATTTTTCTCTTTATGCTTTAGCTCTGGTATTCTCTAGACCCTTAGCTGGAAAATGGTTTGATCGTAGAGGTCCATTTCTCATTGTTTTACTTGGAGGGATTATCTATTTTATTGGTATTATCACTCTTGGGCTTGCTACAGGACCAGCCTTGCTTTACATAGCGGCCGTTATTATTGGTATTGGCTATGGAAGTCTTCAGCCTAGCTATCAGGCCTTGGTGATTGCTGTATCCCCTGAAAATCGCCGTGGAGCAGCGACAGCCACATTTTTCTCAAGCTTTGATATTGGAATTGGTCTAGGAGCTGTTTTATCAGGCCTTGTTGTTCAATGGGTTGGCTATGGTTCTATGTTTCTGATCTTCTCTGGATTTATTTTAGTATCATTGACTCTTTTTCTTATTTATCATAAACGGAGTACTAACGAATTAGAGATTAATAAGCAGAGTTGAAACCTCTTACTGCTATCCTCGTAGTGATAGGAAGAAGTTAGGGATGTCTGATCGTTAAAGAATACGATTCTGTAGAGGCAATGAAGATAATTCAAAACATCAAGTCACTGTAATACTATAATTGACTAAGAGAACCTGACCGAATGAATCATTAATTGGTCAGGTTTTTTGGATTGTACAAAATAGAACCAATAAGCCCTAGCAGACTTATAATAAGGTAAATCCATTGAGTGGATGAAAGACCTAACAAAGCAGAAGTAGGCTGATAGATAGCTGTAGAGATAGCTAATAAGCCGATCCCTAACAAAAACAAAGAATGAATGGTGCCTACACCACTCCCAAATCTATCTTTTAAGCTTAATAGATATAGTAAAATTGCTGTTCCTAGTAAAAATTGATATAAAAAAATGGGATGATAATTCACAATATTTTCGGCAGATGGGTTAATTATGATTACCTCGTCTAGAGGGATGCCCCAAGGCATTTGAGTAGGCAAGCCGTAGGTTCGTTGGACTACCCAATACAAAGTTAACGTAGCCGTTAGCCACACAGTGAACACATCAAAAAAACGAGCTATAGGGAGATTTCTCTTTTTTAAAGAATATAAGAGCATTCCTAAAGCCGTCAGGACACCTAAAACCATTCCAATCGTACCACCAGTTGCATAAAGAATAGCACTTGGGTTCTGAAAAAGAATCAAAGGCTCGACTAGAACAAAAGAAAACTTCCAAACGATCAAGTATCCAATTATGGCATTCGTCCACACATCACGCCATTCCAAGTAAGGAAAACTAACTTTATTGCACAGCCATTTTACAGGGAATAACAAAGCTAAGCCTATTAATAATAAGATAAGAGTCCTTAGAGGAATGGCTAGTCCTCCAACTGAAAGGAGTTCAGGAATAGAAAACATACCTAATCAACCAGCTTTCTTAACTGTTCTTGTAGCTGTGACCTTGTGGCAGCTCCAACATGCTTATGAACAATGACATTATTTTTATCTACAAAAAACGTTGTCGGGACGGCTAAGACTTGATAGCTCTTACTAACAATCCCGTCTTGATCCAGAAGGACAGGTAAAGCAAACTGATAGTCCTCCATAAATTTATCAACGTTTGGTCTATAGTCTGTATCGGTCATATTAATCGCATAGAATTGAACCCGATCCTTATACTCTTCGTAAACAGAGTTTAAATCAGGTGCTTCATCCTTACATGGACCACACCAGGAAGCCCAAAAATTGATGAGAATAGGCTGATCATTAGACTCAAGGCGATGAGTAACCTCTTCATTTAGGCCTAGCAATTCAAATGGAGGAGCTTTAAAACCAACCTCCGGTTTATGTGCCATAGTTTCTGTTTGGCCTGAGAATGCGCTATAAAATGTAACACCAACAACGATAACAAAAAGGACTAGGAATAAGCCTTTAGATTTCATGTGCAACCTCCTATGTCAACCTAGGTAAATTTTATCATAGTTCCGATTCCTATATTATGAGCATATTATGAAAAATTTAGTATAAGAATTGAAAAAAGCAGCACTCTAAAACGCCGATTTAAGACAAGCGGATGAGTCTAAAATCGGCGTTTTAATAGCTTTAATCTATGCTTTCCTTGCTAACATTTATCAATGGCATTGCTTATAGCTTATGACCAGCCCCGCTCATATTGGTTAGGAGGAGCTAATTCTACATTCAGCTCTTTAGCCGCTGTACGAGGCCAATAAGGATCTCGTAATAGCTCTCTAGCTAAGAATACTAAATCAGCTCTTTCGTTATGCACAATTTCTTCTGCCTGTACACCGGATGTTATAAGACCAACAGCCCCCGTTGCAATGTTAACCTCTCGACGGATAGCTTCAGCATAAGGAACCTGATAACCGGGAAAAGCATCAATCTTGGCCGGTACCACAGCCCCAGAGCTACAATCGATTAAATCAACACCCTGCTCCTTCATTTTTTGTGCATAGTATACGTAATCGTCGATACCAAGTCCTTCAGGGTGAAAGTCATTAGCAGAAATGCGAACAAATAGTGGGCCTGACCATACAGCTTGCACACGATCAATCGTTTCCTCCAGAAAACGATAACGCTTTTCGCGATCTCCACCATATTGGTCCGTACGCTCATTCGTTAATGGAGAAAGAAATTCATTGATTAAATAGCCGTGAGCTGCGTGTAGCTCAATAACATCAAAGCCAGCTTCCTTTGCTCTTCTAGCCCCGTCTAAAAAAGCCTGAATCGTCTCTTCAATTTGCTCGAGACTCAATTCTACAGGTGTCTTGAATTTATCATTAAAAGGAATAGGGGATGGAGCAACAATATCTCCTTCAACCATCGCTTTACGACCAGCATGGGCAATCTGAATCCCTACTTTAGCTCCTTGCTCATGAACAAGCTCAACAAGCTCTCTTAGCCCTTCGATGTGGTCGTCACTCCAAATTCCTAAATCCTGAGGAGAAATTCTGCCTTGAGGTGTAACAGCAGAAGCTTCTAAAATAATGAGCCCAACCTGACCAACAGCTCTGCTTGTGTAGTGTGTCTTATGCCAGTTCATGACCTTTCCATCCTGATTCATACATGAGTACATACACATTGGTGACATAACAATACGATTGGGAAGGGTGACTCCTTTAATCGTGTATGGAGAAAATAAATGAGCCATTTTCAACAGTCCTTTCTCGGTTAATTCAATCACTTAACGAATGTAAGAGTAAAGCTATAAGCTAAGACTAAACTTTCTAAGATATGTTTATTTGAAAAATGAAGTTTAAGCTTATTAAGTAAAGTCTATCAGATAGATGAAACTTCTAATGCAGATTGGAACTCTTCTTTAATCTTCCGTAATAAATCAGCATCCTGTAGAACAGCAAGACCTGTTAAAGCGAGTGCCTTTGCTCCTATTAGCATGCCCTCAAATCCTTCTGAACTTAACGCAGCTTCTCTAAATTCATGGGTATGCCCGATTATTGGTGTCTGTGAAATCCTTATGTAAGGATGAATAGCTGGCGTGGCCTGACTAACATTCCCCATATCTATGGAGCCACTGCCACCACCTTCCTTCTCCTTAATCTCATCATCGCTAATACCAAGGACTGAAAGCTGTTTTGTAAAAGTATCTGATAGTGCCTGGTTTGTTAGCATATCATCATAGCTGAGCTCGTAAAAGGACGTCCCCAAAGTAGCTCCAGTAGCTAAGGCTGCGGCTTCAGCACATGAAATAACTTTTTGCAAAACTTCCTTTAAATATGAACGACTTGCCGCACGGACATAGAATTGAGCTTTGGCATAATCAGGAACAATATTAGCCGCTTGTCCACCCTCAGGGATAATGCCATGAATTCTAACATCAGGCTTTACATGCTGGCGAAGCGCATTGATTGCGTTAAACGTTTGGATCACAGCATCCAATGCATTGACTCCCTCATGAGGAGCAGCCGCCGCGTGAGCCGCTTTTCCGTGGAACTCAAACTGTATGGCATCCATAGCAAGAGATGAGCCGCTTTTTTGATAATGAGAAGAGGGATGAGCCATCATAGCTACATCTAAGTGATTAAATAGTCCTTGCTCGGCCATTGTAACTTTACCTCCACGAGTTTCCTCTGCTGGAGTTCCATAAACAAAAACACGTCCTCCCGTGTGTTCAACAACCTTGCTTAAGCCGATTCCTGAAGCAATGCCCATCGTGCCAATCAGATTATGACCACAAGCGTGGCCTAGACCCGGTAAGGCATCATATTCACACATATACCCTATAGTTGGACCAGGCTTTCCGCTATCAAATTCTGCTGTAAAAGCAGTAGCTAGTCCTGCTGTTCCCAGCTCAACCTGAAATCCATGAGCCTTAAGCTCTTTAGTTAAAATTTCAGCAGCTTTAAATTCTTCATGTCCAAGCTCAGGGTGATGCCCAATATACTGACTAATCTCAAAAAAACGCTGCCTTAAAGCATCAATCTCCTGCTGAATTTGCATCGATAATACGGAATCCTGTAGCCCCATTGGTTATCTCCTTATCATTTCAATTAATTGAATACTATATTAAACCTAGTATTTCATGAAAGGAATAGTTTTGTAAATATTTCTGCTTACTTTATATTAGTGAGAAAAAAGGCATCAAGTTTCTTTTTTCAAAAAGGTCTTCAGTAAGTTAATAGAAGATCACGAGTATTTGCTAGTACAAGCAGACAGATTGGTTAAAATTTTATACAAAAAAGAGGCTAATAGATAGCCTCAAATTTAAAAAGTGTATTCAATTCGATTTTTGTTTAAAATCTCTTTTTAGCGTTGGTTCATCTTTGGATTGATTACGGATTCTATCCTTCAATTCTTCCTCAGATATTTTGCCTTTAATGAAGGCTAAGATATTTTTTGATATGGATTTAGACATTTTTCTTCTCCCTATAGATGGAACATTGGGGGTCATTTCATCTGAGAGGTTTACTCTTATGCAACACCACAATATTCTTCATCATGAATATGTTATATTCTATGACTACAGGGGAGAAGAATATACATTCTACCTATATCTTTTTATCCTTTATCAACTGATTTTCCTAAAATAGACCTACTGCTTTACCTTCGGCATCAACATCCATGGCTAAGGCAGATGGAATTTTCGGTAATCCAGGCATCGTCATCACATCACCTGTTAGTGCTACGATAAACCCTGCTCCGATAGATGGCTTAAATTCACGGATCGTAATACTAAACTCTTGAGGGCGACCAAGCTTTGTTGGATCATCACTTAGTGAGTATTGTGTTTTAGCCATACAGATAGGTAAGTGCTCCCAGCCGTTCTTTTTAAACTCAGCGATTTGCTTTTGCGCTTTAGAGCTTAATTCAACATGTGAAGCTCCATATACCTTCGTTGCAATAGCATGTAGCTTCTCTTCAATCGTTTGCTCTAGCTCATACGTGTGAGTTAGCTTTGTGTTTAACAGGGTCTTCGCTTCAATCAGTGGCAATAGCGTATTGGCCAAATCCTCACCACCTGCTCCACCTTTAGCCCAAACCTCTGTAAGAGCAACAGGAAAGCCTTGCTTCTCACACCAGTCCATGAGCACCTTGATTTCTGCATCTGTATCAGTAACGAAACGATTAACAGCAATGACAAACGGAAGTCCAAAGCCTTGAATCGTTTGAGCATGCTTTTCAAGATTCTTTAATCCGTTCAATAAGGCATCAACATTTTCTTGCTTCAACTGATCCTTAGGAACTCCTCCGTGCATTTTGAGCGCACGAATAGTTGCTACAATGACAACGGCACTTGGATCAAGCTGACCAATCCGTGCTTTAATATTTAAGAATTTTTCTGCTCCAAGATCCGCACCGAAGCCAGCCTCGGTCACAGTATAATCAGCAAGCTTCAGGCTTAGCTTTGTGGCAGCTAAACTGTTACAGCCATGAGCGATATTGGCAAAAGGCCCACCATGAATAAGAGCAGGTGTGTTTTCTAGTGTCTGAACTAGATTTGGCTTTATAGCTTCTTTTAACAATAATGTTAAGGCTCCTTGAGCTTTTAAATCGGCTACAGTGACAGGCTTTTTCGTGTATGTATAGCCAATGACGATTTGAGCTAAACGAGCTTTCAACGCATCTATATCCTCACTTAAGCAGAGGATCGCCATAATTTCTGAAGCTACGGTAATATCAAAGCCATCCTCACGTGGTACACCTTGGAGCGGGCCACCCAGCCCAATAATGACCTTCCTTAGAGCACGATCATTTAAATCTACAACACGCTTCCAAATGACACGTCTAGAGTCGATTCCAAGCTCATTCCCTTGATGGATATGGTTATCAATCATGGCAGCAAGAGCATTATTTGCCGTTGTAATGGCATGCAAATCCCCTGTGAAGTGTAAATTAATATCCTCCATAGGTAAGACCTGTGAATAACCTCCGCCAGCTGCTCCACCTTTAATTCCCATTGTAGGACCAAGCGATGGCTCACGAAGGGCGACAATCGTTTTATGTCCTAATCGATTAAGAGCTTGCCCTAAACCGACCGTTACAGTTGATTTTCCTTCACCTGCTGGAGTTGGATTAATAGCTGTCACTAGAATCAGCTTTCCGTCAGGCTTTGTACGTAATCTATTTAATACTGTACCATTAATCTTAGCTTTATAATGACCATATGGCTCTATATCATCCACTGATAATCCGATTGAGGCAGCAATGTCTGTAATCCTTTTCATTTTTGCCTGTTGGGCAATAGTAATATCATCTTCAATTTTAGTCTGTTGTACCATGTTAGAACCTCCCTATTTGGTTTACTTTTCTATGGAAATGAACACCGTAATAGGGCATTAGACATAGTAAGACCGCCCTATTATAGACACCCCCCTTATTCTACACTTAACTGTTTCTAATTTCATTACTTTTCACCATAATTAGCTTATTCATTTTGTTTTCAGAAGAGACAGTTATCTATCCATATGGTTTGCTTTTTCACAATCCCTTAAACACCAAAACTTAGCAAAGGGATGCTTAAGGAAATAAATTGACAATTTGAATAGATCAATGTTAGTATGAAGCCATATTTTCAAGTAGGAGGATTGCCATCTATGTTACATTCCATGCGTATTCGTTAAGCGTGAACAAAAGAGAAGATATTTCCACAAATGTGGGCTTTTTTGTACTGCTAATTTATACGTATATAGGGACATAGATGACGATTAGGTGAGCGTAGTAGCTTTATTTGCTATACCTGTTAATGATGATGTTCTTATATATAAATGTATTCAAAGGCAGATCATAGCCCCTAGTGGACTTGGTCTGTTTTTTTATGAGTTAACAAATAGAAAATTAGAAAAGAGGGTTGAGAAAATGCCAAAGATGCATTGGTACTTCTTCATATAATCTTCACTTCTTAAATCGCAGATATTCTGCGATCAAAAACTGCGATTTTTGAAGGAGGATATAATAATGAATAGATTAATTAAAGCCAAAGAAATTTATGTTGAATATGCAGGACGAGAGATATTGGATATCGATAAACTAGAATTCTATAGCTATGATCGGATTGGTTTAGTTGGAGCAAATGGGGCAGGAAAGAGTACTTTATTAAAGGTATTATTGGGTGAAGTAATACTTTCAGGTGGAAAGATTGTTCGAGACGGTCATGTTTCCTATCTTCCTCAGCTTGAGGATGAAAAAATGGATGAGTTTATGGACTATGCTTTAATGGGGAAATTAAAAATTACTCAAAATGATGTAAACACCAAAAGCGGCGGAGAAGAAACGCGAATGAAAATTGCACAGGCTTTATCGAGCGATGCTCATGCTATTTTTGCTGATGAACCTACAAGCCATCTTGATCGAGAAGGAATAGATTTCTTAATAAACCAATTCAACTATTATTCTGGAGGCTTACTTATCATAAGTCATGACCGCTATTTTCTTGATCAGGTAGTGGACAAGATTTGGGAGCTGAAGGATGGAGAAATTACAGAGTATTGGGGAGGCTATTCCGATTATCTAGCACAAAAGGATGAGGAGAGGCACATTCAATCTGCGCAATATAAACAATATACCTCAGAGCGTAATCGGCTAGAAAAAGCTATCGAGGAGAAGAAGACTAAAGCCCAAAGGATGGATCAAAAAGCTAAAGGCTCCTCCAAGAAGAATAAGTCTGAAGGTGGAGGAAGACTCGCTCATCAGAAGACAGTTGGCAGCAAACAGAAAAAGCTCCATAATGCAGCTAAGAATATGGAGCATCGAATTGAAGCACTTGGAGATGTAACGCCACCGGAAGACTTGCGTAGCGTTCAATTTCGACAAAGTAAAGCGTTAGAGCTTCACAACCCGTATCCTATTATGGGAAGAGAGATCAGTAAGAAGCTTGGAGATAAGGATATTTTCGAGGGAGCATCATTTCAATTTCCTCTTGGAGCCAAAATTGCTATCACTGGAGCAAATGGAGCAGGTAAGACCACTCTGTTTCGCCTAATACTAGAGGGAGATGAGGGCATTACTTTATCTCCAAAAGTAAAGATCGGCTACTTTGCACAAAATGCCTATAAGTATAGGCAAGATCAAAGTGTCATGGAGTTTATGCTAGAAAGCTCAGACTACCATGCTTCTGAGATACTCTCTGCTCTAGTATCGATGGGATTTTCACATCAGGATGGCAAGAAAAAGCTTGCTAATTTAAGCGGGGGAGAAATGATTAAGCTGCAGCTTACAAAAATCCTTCTAGGTCAATATAATATCTTGCTTCTAGATGAACCAAGCAATTTCCTTGATCTCATGGTGATAGAAGCGCTAGAAAATATGATGAAGGAGTATAAGGGAACGATTATTTTTATTACACATGATGCTCGTCTGGTGGATCATGTAGCGGATGTAGTCTTTGAAATTAAGGATAAACAGATATTGAGGAAGAGATAAAAGGAGTTACATCTAAACGTTAAAACGGTTTGCCTAGAATCTTTTGTCCAATCTCTCCAATAAACTAGAAAAACGACCTCACCGTCTTATGATGGCGAGGTCGTTTCTTTTTAGAAATAATAATTATTTATTTAATTGACGAAGGACAGTTTGCAGGATACCACCGTTACGATAGTAATCTACATCTACAGTGCTGTCTAAACGTACGATTACTTGGAAATCAAACGTAGAGCCATCTTCACGAGTAGCTTTAACCGTTAATTTTTGACCAGGAGTCACGTTATCGTCTAATCCAACAAAGTCGAATGTTTCTTTACCAGTGATTCCAAGAGAAGACCAGCCTGTACCCTCTACGAATTGTAATGGAAGAACGCCCATTCCAACAAGGTTACTGCGGTGAATACGCTCAAAGCTTTCAGCAATAACAGCTTTAACACCTAGCAGGAATGTTCCTTTAGCTGCCCAGTCACGAGAGCTTCCTGTACCGTACTCTTTACCAGCTAGAACAACAAGTGGAGTTTGATCTTCCTTGTACTTCATTGCTGCATCATAGATGGACATTACTTCGTCTGTTGGAAGGTAAGTTGTGTACCCACCCTCTGTACCTGGAGCCAGTTGGTTACGGATACGAATGTTAGCAAACGTACCACGCATCATCACATCGTGGCTTCCACGACGTGAGCCATAGGAGTTGAAGTCCTTACGCTCAACACCACGAGCAGTTAGATACTTACCAGCAGGGCTGTCCACTGCGATGTTTCCAGCTGGAGAAATGTGGTCTGTTGTTACAGAGTCTCCAAGAAGGGCTAATGTTTTAGCTCCATTAATTCCGGAAATCTGCTCTACTTCAGGAGCAAGATCCGTAAAGAAAGGAGGCTCTTGGATATAGCTAGAGCTATCATCCCACTCATAAAGCTTCCCAGCAGGAACTTCGATTTGATTCCATCTTTCATTAGAGTTAAAGACGTTGTTATACTCCTTCTTAAACAAGTCAGAGTTCACATTGCTAATCGCTGCTTTAAGCTCTTCAGATGTTGGCCAAATATCCTTCAGATAAACAGGCTGACCGTCTTTCCCTGTTCCAATTGGGTCATTTGTTAGGTCGATATCTACCGTACCAGCAAGTGCATAAGCAACAACTAGTGGTGGTGAAGCAAGATAGTTGGCTTTAACTTGAGCATGGATACGTCCTTCAAAGTTACGGTTACCACTTAATACAGCAGAAACAGTTAAATCCTCAGCAGAAATAGCTTCAGAAACTTCGTCAGGTAATGGACCGGAGTTACCGATACATGTTGCACAGCCATAACCAGCAACATGGAAGCCAAGTGCTTCTAAAGCATCCATAACGTCAGCATCATAAAGGTATTGAGTAACTACCTTAGAGCCTGGTGTTAGTGAGCTTTTTACGAATGAAGGCTTAGTTAAGCCTTTTTCAACGGCTTTTTTCGCCAAGATTCCAGCTCCAAGCATTACACTCGGATTGGACGTGTTTGTACAGCTTGTAATAGCCGCAATAACTACAGATCCTGTTGTAATAGATGTTCTTTCTCCATTTGGATGCTTGACTGGAGATTGCTTAGCAATTTCTTCATCAGAAAGCCCAAATCCACCTTTATCGATTGGTGTTCTTAGAACATCATTAAAGGCTTCCTTCATGCTTGTTAGCTCTACACGATCCTGAGGACGCTTTGGACCAGCAAGGTTCGGTACTACAGAGCTAAGGTCTAATTCGATCACATCTGTAAATACTGGATCTGGAGTACTATCCGTACGGTATAGCCCCTGAGCTTTATAGTATTCCTCAACAAGCTTGATTTGTTCCTCATCACGACCAGTCATTCTAAGGTAATTCAACGTTTCTTCATCAACAGGGAAGAATCCAACTGTAGCGCCATACTCAGGAGCCATGTTAGCTACAGTAGCACGGTCAGCTAAGCTAATGCTGGATAAGCCTTCACCGAAGAACTCGACAAATTTACCTACAACGCCTTTTTTACGTAGGATTTCTGTTACTGTAAGGGCAAGGTCAGTTGCTGTTGATCCCTCAGAAAGCTTGCCTTTTAATTTAAAGCCGACAACGTCAGGAGTAACGAAATATAGAGGCTGGCCAAGCATTCCAGCTTCTGCCTCAATACCACCAACACCCCAGCCGACAACTCCAAGACCGTTGATCATTGTAGTGTGAGAGTCTGTTCCTACAAGAGAGTCAGGGAATACAGTGTCTTCACCGTCCTCTGTTTTTGTAGCCGCAACTGTTGCCAGATACTCAAGGTTAACCTGGTGGACAATCCCAGTTGCCGGAGGTACAGCACGGAAATTATTAAATGCTGTCTGTGCCCAGCGTAAAAATTTATATCTTTCTTCATTACGTTCAAATTCTAGGTTCATATTATACGTAAGAGCATCCTTAGAACCAAATGCATCAACCATAACAGAGTGGTCAATAACTAGATCAACCGGCACTAATGGATTGATTTTTTCAGGGTCTCCGCCTACCTTTTTCATTGTAGAACGCATTGCTGCTAAATCTACAACAGCAGGTACACCTGTGAAGTCCTGAAGCACGATACGTGCAGGCTTAAAGGGAATTTCCTTCCCTGCTCCCTCACCGTCAGCCCAGTTAGCGATTTGACTAACATGCTCTTTTGTAATCGCTCTTCCGTCAAACTGACGTACAGCTGCTTCTAACAAAACTTTAATGGAGAAAGGTAATTTCGATACAGAAGAAAAACCTTGTTCTTCAAGCTTTGGAAGAGAGTAATATGCATATGATTTACTTCCAACTTGAAGCTCTGACTTTACTGAATATTGATCTTTAGCCATGTAAAACCCTCCTAATCCTTTGGAATTCAAACACAAGAAAATAGTAGGTAGAAAAACTTAGCCTATCCCTAGCAATTAGCGGAAATCTTATTTTTCTTATCTACAAACTGCCCACGAATATATTAAAATGACCTAGTACAAAAAACACCTGTTTCATAGGGTGAAACTACGTTTCCTCTACTGATATAATTATATCGTAAAAAGCACCTCTCGTACATAGTAAGATCATCTTTTTAGGAAAAAAATCGGTTATTATGGAATCAAGTATGAAGCTTGAATAAGATGGTGGTATACGTACTGATAGTGATATATACTTTACAAATATAACCTATTCTATCCATAATTTAGATACAATAGGTTTGTTTTCATGTAAAGAGGATGAAAATCTGAGGTGAGTTCATGTTAAAAAAGAGTTATTTAGCCTACGGGCTATTCTTTGTAATAGCGATCATTTTGATACTTGTCTACAGACATAGTCAGCCTCCAAGCGAGGATGATGTATTTTCCCAGAATTTGTATTCAGCCCCTATTGAGGAGGTATATTTGATAGATCAATCTTATGGTGAATGGGTTACTTTCTTTGAAATGAATCATTCTTTTCATATTAGTAAGTTGGAAAAAGACTGGTTAGGGAACTGGAAGCTTGTTCATTGGGATGGAGAGCCAGGATTTATTGGGGGAGCAGCTATGGATTTATCTAATAATGATGGTGTTATTTTAGGCGCATCAAGTATAACAAACGATCATGAAAACAAGCATACCTCCTTTTACTATGGAATGATTGCAAATTCAAAGGTTGATCAGATAAAGCTGGAAAAAAAGGAGTGGACTGATAAGAATGTAGCTTTGATTGAAACCGAACGGTATAGGTTTTTCTTTTATGTTGCTTATGATAGGCTTGATCCTTTCTCACTACAGGCTTTATCAAATGGAGAGGTCATTCAGCAATTTGGTGGTGGTATACCAGATTAATTAAGAAGAAGTCTAAGTCCTGTAGATCTTTATAATAACAACAGTTCATTATTCAAATGCTCTTTTCTTGTATTTACATTTCCAAATAGAAGGTTATAATTTTAAGAAGCACAATCATGTGTTTTACTTAGTGGAACAAATTATCGTTCCATTCACATAATAGAAACTAGCAGACTAACAACATGATAATACCAGATGAATCCATTTATTAAGACTGATGAAGGTGGTTCCAGTATGGGAGAACAAACGGCAGTACGCTCTGTTGAAAGAGCATTGGATATACTACTATGTTTTACAGATAAAACAGAGCTGAGCCTAACAGAGATATCACAGCGGGTAGGGCTGAATAAAAGCACAGTTTTTCGTTTATTAGCATCCCTTGAACGTAAAGGCTTTCTACAACGAAACGCTGAGAATGAGAAGTATAGATTAGGATTTAGACTGTGGGAGCTGTCCGCACATTTATCAAGAGTGGATGACCCTGCGGTTATGCTCCTGCCTGAGATGGAGCGCTTGAGAGACGTACTTGATGAAACGATCAGCTTATATGTGAGAGACGGGAAAGAAAGAGTAAGGGTTCAGGCCGTTGAAAGTAAGCAAACGATTCGGAGGGTGGCCCCAATTGGGTCAAGGCTTCCTTTATCTGTAGGAGCATCAAGTAAAATTTTAGTTGCCTATGCAGATCCAGAGACTCAGAAAATGATTCTTAATGAGCTCAACTGGAGTTCCTCTAAGGATAAGGAGGAATTTATGCTTCAATTGCTTCATATCCAGCAAACAGGGTATGCTACAAGCATTGAGGAAAGAGAAGTAGGAACATCAGCCATTGCTGCTCCGATACGGAATGGTGCGGGTCAGCTAGTTGCTGCATTAGCTATTTCTGGCCCA
This sequence comes from Bacillus horti, assembly GCF_030813115.1. NCBI lineage: Bacteria > Bacillati > Bacillota > Bacilli > Caryophanales > Bacillaceae > Caldalkalibacillus > Caldalkalibacillus horti. The sequence goes on from NZ_JAUSTY010000004.1 coordinate 106,683, forward strand.
GTTGGAAGACTTACCATGGAGAAAATGAAAGAGTTTGCTCCTATTGTCCTTAACTTTGCTTCGCGTATGGGGAGTATGGTTAAATAGTGGGAAGACGCGCCCTTTATTGATTTTCTATGTGCATGAAAATAGGAGAAGATCAAAAAATAAAGTATTGACGAATAAAATTCTGAGTTGTATAGTATATTCAATTATTAACGTAGTTTAATGCATTTGCATATTACTACGTTAAAGTAGAATTGAACTGAAAACAAAATAATAACTACTCTTATCCAGAGCAGGCTGAGGGACTGGCCCGATGACGCCCGGCAACCGACCATTTATCGAATGCTATCATTCATATTTGATACGGTGCTAACTCCTACAATCACAAAAGATGTGGTTGAAAGATAAGAGGCCGAGTCCATGTTGTCAGAAGCCTCTTTCTTTTTATAGAAAGAGGCTTTTTTTCTTAACAAAACAATCATAATTGGGGGAGAGAACAGTGAAAATCAGAGGAAGAAAATCAAGCTTCATAGCCATAGCATGGGTTTTGCTACTTAGTGTATTTTTAGGTGCATGTGGTCAAGGGGCTACAGGTGGAACAGGAGATCAGTCAGGTGGAGAAGCAGAAAATGGACTTCAAGGAAAAAGGATTGCTTTAATTATGCAGCTTAACATCGGTACCTTCTCTGCACAATATATTGATGGAGTTAGGGATCAGGTGGAGAAATTTGGTGGAGAGCTACAGGTGTTCAACGCTGAGGAAGATTTAGCTCGGATGGCTTCCCATTTAGATTCAGCGATCACTCAACAATTCGATGGTATCTTAATTGACCATGGAACACCAGAAGCGCTAGATCCGGGTATCAGAAAAGCACTTGAAGCGAATATCCCGGTGGTAGTCTTTGATGCAGCTATAGATATTGAGGGTGTGACGCTAGTTGAACAAGGTGATCTACTACTTGCTGAGCAGACACTAGAGAAGCTAGTTGAGGACAATGGGACAGATGCTAATATCGTAAAAATTTGGGTGGCAGGCTTCGCCCCTATGGAGCGTCGTCAGGTAGCCTATGAAGAATTCCAAGAAAAGTATCCAGATGTAACAGAGCTAGCAGCTTTTGGTTCAGCAACATCAAATACAGCTCTTGATACACAGTCACAGATGGAGGCTATTCTAAGACAATATCCTAATAAGGGAGATATTACAGCTGTATGGGCAGCGTGGGATGAATTTGCCAAAGGAGCAAGCCGTGCTATTCAACAAGCGGGTAGAGATGAAATTAAAGTGTACGGAATTGATTTAAGTGATGAAGATCTACAAATGATTCAGGACCCGAACAATCCGTGGGTAGCGTCAGCGGCCGTTGATCCTTCCGATATCGGTCGAATCCAAGCACGTCTGTTGTATAAAAAGCTTAACGGAGACTCAGATACCCCAGATCGCCATATCCTCAAGCCAGTTATGGTAACAAGGGATGACCTTCCTGAAGAGCCTGTGACCATGAGTAACCTGCAAGAGCATGTAGAAGAATGGGGACAAAGTGATGATGTGTATGAGGATTGGATGAAAGAGCTAGAAGAACAAGTGAAGGGTGAGTAATATGTCTCACCTTCTTCAAATGAACAAGATCATCAAGAATTTCTCTGGCGTGCAGGTTTTAAAACAGGTGGACCTCACACTGGTAGGTGGAGAAATTCATGCCCTGTTAGGAGCAAATGGAGCGGGAAAAAGTACCTTGATTAAAATCCTTTCTGGAGCATATAGCCTTGATGATGGAGAGATTATACTGGACGGTCATGAGGTATCCATTTCTTCACCACAGGAAGCTAAGGAATTAGGAATTCATACGGTGTATCAGGAGGTGGATACGGCTTTAATCCCTACTTTATCAGTAGCAGAAAACATCTTTATTGACGATTATGCTAATCTAAAAAGTTCCTTCTTTGTAGCTTGGAAGGATCTATATAGTAGGGCGGAGGAACTCCTTAACAGGGTCGGAGCAAGTATTTCGGTAAAGGCAAACATATCAGAGCTTTCACTTTCCGATAAACAGCTTGTCCTTGTAGCACGTGCATTAGCCCAAGAGGCTAAGTTTGTTATTTTAGATGAACCAACAGCTCCTTTAAGTGTGACTGAATCAGAGAACTTATACAGGATTATGCGTCAGTTAAAGGATAGTGGGGTGGGAGTCGTTTTTATTTCACATCGTTTAGCCGAGGTGTTTGAGCTTAGTGACAGAATCACCGTTCTCAGGGATGGACAAAACGTATCTTCAGAATCAAAGTCAGAAACCTCAATGAATCACGTGATTGAGGCTATGCTAGGTCAAGCTTTAGTAGAGGAGTTCCCTAAGTCATCTGTTAGTATTGGGAAACGCTTATTTGAGGCACAAGGGTTAGCTGATGGTGGTCGAGTGAAGAAGATAAACCTTCATGTATCAGAAGGAGAAATCGTTGGTATCTTTGGTCTAGTAGGGGCAGGGAAGACCGAAACAGCTAGACTGCTATTTGCAGCAGATCCTGCGAAGTATGGAGAGCTTTATCTATATGAGTCTGGTAAAAGGAGAAAGCTCCAGCTTAAGCAGCCTATAGATGCTGTTCAGCATGGCATCGTCCTTGTGCCTGAAGAAAGGAGAAGGGAAGGGCTAATTACGCAAGAAACGGTGCGTAAGAACATCTCCTTATCCACGTTAAAAAAATGGTCTAAGCTTGGATTTATTCAACAAAAAGTAGAGAAAAGCACAGTTGAACAGATCATTTCAAGCCTAGGAATTAAGACGAACTCGATGAATCAGCATGTGCATGATTTAAGTGGGGGTAATCAGCAGAAGGTAGTCGTTGGCAAGTGGTTGCTTGAGGAGGCAAACGTATATATCTTTGATGAGCCAACAAAAGGAATTGATGTCGGAGCAAAAAGGGATATGTATCAGCTCATAGGTGATCTAGCTAATCAGGGAAAAGGAATTCTTTATTTTTCCTGTGAGCACAATGAGCTTATAGGTATTGCAGATCGCGTTCTTATTATGTATGAAGGGCAAATCGTTAAGGAGTTAATGAGAGAAGAATTAACTCAAGAGAAGCTAATGTATTATGCAAGTGGGGGGCAAGAGAGTGGAAACAATCAAGCGGGATGATGGACAAACAAGACGATCAACGGACTCTACTGTAAAGGACACAGTGTTCCAATTTATTTTCCGATATGGGACACTGCTTGTTACCCTCTTTGTATTGATTTATTTTAGCGTGACGAATCCATATTTTCTAACCTACTCAAATATTACGGATATCTTGCGTTCTATATCAATCGTTACTTTAGTAGCCATTGGCGTTACTTTTTCTCTAATAGTAGATGGGTTTGATTTATCTGTTGGTTCAACGGTATCTTTAACAACGGTAATAACAGCGTCATTGATGGTCTGGTACGAGCAGAGCTTATTGGTCATATTAACTGTTCCTATACTTATAGGAGCAATTGTGGGACTTTTAAACGCGTTTTTTATCATTAAAATCAAGATTCCAGATCTCTTGGTTACACTTGCCATGCTTTATATTATAAGAGGGATTCACTTGACGTATACGAAGGGGTATTCTGTGTATACTAACATGCCTTTAGGTGGAGGGGTAAATGCTCCAGGAAAGTTCTCAGATGCTTTTTTATGGCTAGGACAGGGCTCCCTATTTTCTTTTACAATAGGAGGTCAGTTAATTTCTGTCCCTGTTCCAGTTGTAATCATGCTCGTTATCGTTGCTGTCGTCCATATCTACTTAAATTACACGCGACAAGGGCGACTTTTGTATATTACGGGTGGTAATCAGGAAGCAGCAAGGCTATCAGGAGTGAGGGTGAATCGGTATAAAACCCTAGCATATGTACTATCAGGAATTTGCTGTGGAATTGCGGGTATTCTTCTAACGGCTAGGATCGGTACTGGACAGGTTGATGCAGGTGGGTCTCTACTCATGGATGCTGTTGCTGCCGCCTTTGTTGGATATTCGGTATTTGGTGCAGGAAAGCCTAACGCTATAGGTACATTTGTAGGAGCTGTATTAATTGGAATTCTATTAAATGGTCTAACCATGCTGAATCTACCCTATTATGCCTATGATATTATAAAGGGCTCGGTGCTTCTATTAGCTTTAGCAATAACGTATTATCATATGAAACAAAGGAACAGATAAGAGCTAATTATAGCTTTCTTTACAAATTCCCTTCAGTTCAATACTGGAGGGAATTTAATTTGGATAGAATTCTGTCTTCAACGGACTATTGGAATTTGGATTTCTTGAGTTCTATAGCTTGGGTTAAGATTTTTATCTAACCTATACCATGGGTACCTATCTGTAGGGAGGTTGGCTTCTACGAAATAAAAATGCTGACCAATTCAATATTTTGAAACTCAACGTTCTATATATCGTATACTAATAGTAAGCGCAAAGTACATATGGTTCAAGATTAGAGTAAAAATTTTACATCCATTCACTGAGGGAGTTTTTTAAAATTGATGTGAAAACCAAAATACCTGTTTTCTAAAGGGGGATAAAAGGGTAATACATATAGCAGGTTATCATTCATACATATGCCTCCTTCCTTCTCTACTTGAGGAGCCATAGCGTGATCACCACAATACTTAGAGATAAAGGAGATAGCTAATGAGAAAAACATTTACATTCCTATTAACCTTACTTATGGTGTTTTCGCTTGCAACTGGAGCCTTTGCGGAAGCACAGCCTATTTCGGTTCACTTAGATGATGTAGAGCTAAGTTTTGGCAGTCAGGGAGTTGTAGTTGAAAACGGGATTTCCTTAGCTCCAGCTCGATCATTTTTGGAAGCTCTTGAGCTAGAGTTCTTATGGGATCAACAGTCAGGTGAATTAACAATTATGAATGATGGAACAACGTTAACCTTCAAAGTAGATCATCCTTACGTAGAAATGAATGGTGTAACAGAAGCGTTGCTTGCACCAGTTAGGTCTTTTGAGGGTGAAACGTACGTGCCCATTCGTTATATTGGAAAAGCCTTTGGCTACGAAGTTGAATGGGTTGGTTCAGATAAAGCTGTAGCTATTTATTCTGATTTAGTAACTGGTCCAGAGCCTGAAAATGAGGAACCAACCCGTGGTCTCATGTGGGAGGTTGAGCATGAAGGGAATACTGTTTATCTCGTAGGCTCTATTCATGTTGGAATCGAAAGCATGTATCCAATCAATCCTGCTATTGAAGAAGCGTTTGCTTCATCTGACAGTTTAACACTTGAGATTGATCTATCTAAAGCAGCAGATCCAGAGACTACACAAATGATGCTTGAAAAGAGCATGTATCAGGATGGAACGACACTACCAGATCATATCTCTGAGGAAGCCTATGCAGAGCTTGGTGAATTTTTAGAGGAGATTGGGGCAGACCCTACTGATATGGATCTATTCAAGCCTTGGTATGTGGCGACAAATATTGAAATGCTCCAAACTTTTGTTGCTGGATACGATACGGAACTAGGTATTGATATGCATTTTGTAAGACATGCGCTAGAGCAAGATATTCCGATATTAGAGCTTGAAAGCCTTGAAAGTCAATTAGCTATGTTTGAGGACTTTTCTGATGAGCTACAAGAGCAATTATTAAGAGATACGATTCGTAACTTTGATGCTAGCCTAACAGAGCTTGATGAATTAGCAAATCTTTGGATTGAAGGAAATGAAGATGATTTACTTGCCTTTATTGCAGAGATTGAAGACAATGATGAGTACAATAGAGGTATGTTGATAGATCGTAATATTCCAATGACTGATCAGATTGCCGAGTATCTACAATCTGGAGACGGAAACACTTACTTTGTGGTTGTTGGAGCGGGTCATATGCTTGGTGAATATGGGATTGTTACATTGCTAGAGGAGAAAGGATTTACTGTTGTAAGAAGATAATAGATATTTAATGCTCGCAAAAATAAAGCAAGCCGGAAGCGTATGCTGAAATACGTACCGGCTTGTTTATTTACAGTCTAAGAATTTATACAATTTGATACAATGATTTCTTCAAATTCTATAAATTCTGGCTGTATGTAAAAGCTTCCTCTAATGATGGACTAGACAGCCTCTTCAAGAAGGCTTCAATAGAAGCTTTTCATATCTTAGCTAGTCCTTAGCCATTGAATTATGACCTCATATGGGAGAGAATAGGATATAGTAGGAAGATAAATCTATGAATATGGTAATGATAATCATAACTAGCTTTTACAACAAGCATATTAAGGGGGAACTATGGAACCACTAGCTACCCAAATCTATTATAAGGTTCAGCGTGAAGTGGATGGTTTATCACAAAGGAATGTTGAGTATGAACGAACCATTTATCTGTATGAAGACCGAGTAGTGACCCAATATCGCGAATTCCCATTTTATGATGTGTATGATGTTTCCTATCGTAGAATGGGGAAGGAGAAGGGGCTGCTATATTTGCACACAAGAAATGGGATTTACTCTTATACAGTAAAGACAGATCCAGATAAATTTATAAAAGTATATAAAAAGTATAAGAGAGAAAGTCAGACTCTGAGGGATGGAAAGGGAGAATAGTTAAGCAGGTAAAAGAAAGTGAGACAAGCAAAAAGAAGTGAGAACAAAGTGATAGAAAAATAATGAGAAAGGGTGAAGATAATGTGTAGAAACATTAGACCACTATTTAATTTTGAGCCTGAAACCACTTCGGAGGAAGTAGAAGCAGCAGCCCTACAATTTGTCCGTAAGATTTCTGGATATAACAAGCCTTCTAAAGCGAATGAAGAAGCTTTTAATTTGGCTGTCCAGGAAGTATCACTGGCTGCTCAAAAGCTCTTAAGCTCACTGGTCACTAATGCAGAGCCACGTAATCGTGAGGAAGAAAAAGAAAAGGCAAAAGCTCGAAATGCCAAGAGATTTGGGACGGCTTAAGCCCCCAATGAACAAATGAAAAAAAAACTTAGACAAATCATCTAGAAGGAGCAAGGGGAAAATCCCTTGCTCTTTACTATTTTGTGCCCGTTGTAAGCTATAAAGCACAGCGTGTGAACATTACGTGATAATAATCAAAAAATTCTATTGTCAAATGAAAAAGAACGGGTTATAATTCTAAATGAAAATGATTATCATCATCACATTTTATAGATGTACTGGGGGAACAGAAATTGAAAAATCAACGTAAGCTAGTTTTTTTAGCCCTTTTCGTTGTTGCTATATTCACTATGCTTGCTGGATGTGGAACGACTAGCGACGGGGAAACAACTGGAACACAGCAAGGTGATAGTCAAGGCACTGAAACAGAAAGTCCTAGTGAAGCTTCAGGGGAAGCAGAAGTTGAAGAAGCTGGAGAGGTTAATCTTTACTCTGCGCGACATTACGACATTGATGCTGAGCTTTACGGCATGTTTGAGGAGCAAACAGGAATTAAAGTAAATGTAGTTGAGGGTGACGCTCCAGAGCTTATAGAACGTATGAAGCGTGAAGGAGCAAGTACACCAGCTGATCTATTCATCACGGTAGACGGTGGGATTTTAAATACGGCAAAAGTGGCCGATATTCTACAACCAATTGAATCAGATGTGATAGATGCTCAAGTGCCAGCCGATTTAAGAGATGTTGATAGCCATTGGGTTGGACTTTCAACTAGAGCAAGGGTGCTTGTTTACGCTAAAGATCGAGTGGATCCAAGTGAGTTATCTACATATGAGGATCTAGCGACTGAGAAATGGCAAGGAAGGGTGCTTGCACGCTCTTCATCTAATCTATACAACCTATCATTGATTGCATCCCTAGTTGCTATTAATGGAGAGGAAGAAACACAGGAATGGGCAAACGGAATAGCTGCTAATTTAGCTCGAGATCCAGAAGGTGGAGACCGTGACCAGGCTAAAGCTGTTGTAGCTGGAGCAGGAGACGTAGCTATTATGAATACGTACTATATTGGTCGGATGACTGTCTCTGATGATGCTGAGGAGGTAAAGGTTGCGGAAAGTGTAGGCATTTTCTTCCCAAATCAAGAGACGACAGGTACACATATTAATCTAAGTGGTGTGGGTTTAAGTAAATACAGTCAAAATAAAGAGAATGCTATTAAGCTAATTGAATTTTTAACGGATGTTGAAGCACAATCAATCATCTCGCAGGCAAACTTTGAGTATCCGGTAAATACAGATGCAGAGTGGCCAGAGATCCTAGAAAGCTGGGGAACTTTTGAGCATCAGAAGATAGATTTTGCAGCGTATGGTGAAAATAATCCGAAGGCTGTAGAAATTGCTAATAAAGCAGGCTGGAAATAAGGCGTGCGTGGAAGAACATTAATTAGAAACGCCAAGCGTCAGCTGAACGCCTGGCTAGTCATCAGCTTAATTGGGGCGGCAGTTATTCTGCTGCCTATTGCCTTTGTTTTGTTTAGTTTGTTTCGAGCAACTAATGATAATTGGGCTCATGTTAGAGAATATTTATTAGTTGATTATGTGCTTGGCTCATTAACACTAGTGATGTTCACAACTGTATTTGCTACCATCATTGGTGTAGCTCTTGCTTGGCTCGTAGTAGGGTATTCTTTTCCTTTAAGGCGTTTTTTTCAATGGGCTTTAATTCTCCCCTTAGCTTTACCGCCTTATATTGTGGCCTTTACGTACCGTACGATGACGAGCTATACCGGCTTTATTCAATCGACCCTGAGAAATCAGTTCGGTATTGTTATTCCACCTGATACCATCGAAGTGATGTCGACAAGGGGGGCCATCTTTGTCTTAACGATGTGTCTATTCCCGTATGTGTTTATGATTACCCGTACATTTTTAGAGAGACAAAGTGCTTCTTATATAGAAAATGCGAGCTTATTAGGCAAAAAGAACTTCAATTTGTTCTTCCGTGTGGTAGTACCTATTGCTCGACCAGCTATTATCGCTGGAATGATGCTTGTTGTATTTGAGGTATTAAGTGATTACGGGGTGGCTACGTACTTTGGAGTACAAACCGTATCAACAGCCATTTTTCAAACGTGGTTTGGTATGTATGACGTAGACTCTGCTCTACGATTAGCCGCTTGGCTGATGGTCATTGTGATAGGAATTTTTGTGTTAGAGAGATTTCTAAGAAGGAACCGCCAGTTTTCAGCAACGAGTAGTCAGGGAAGACCACTTACTCCTCGTAAACTCCGTGGTTTTGCTGCCGCTGCCGCAGTAGGGTTTTGCTCACTGATTTTTCTACTTGCCTTTGCTATACCCGTTGTCCAAATTATGGTCTGGAGTACATGGACCTTCGATAAGGTTTGGACTAGTGCATTTTTTGATCTTGCTGCTAATACGGTTAAAGGTGCAGCTATTGCTACCACGTTGATCGTTCTCATATCATTCATAACCGCAAGAGTTTGCCGTCAGATGTCTTCGTCCTTTGCTTACGGACTTTCTCGTTTAATGACAGCAGGCTATGCGATTCCGGGAGCAATTATAGCAATTGGTGTTCTAGCGGTTTTTATTGCCTTAGATAATTGGCTCTCGCCAGTCTACGCCAGCCTGGGCAAAGGAGAGGGAGCACTAGTTCTAAGCCTGTCCCTAGTCATGCTGATTACAGGGTATGTAATAAGATTTATGGCTCCAGGCTATAACGCTGTTGAAGCAGGATATGAGAAGATACCCCGCTCGTTCTCGGAGGCTTCTCGCACGCTAGGTAGGGGAGCTACTTCAACCTTTTTCAGAATTGAGTTACCTATGCTAAAAGGAACCGTATTGGCAGCCTTTGTCCTAACGTTTGTGGAGATTGTCAAGGAATTACCACTTACTATGCTTCTACGACCGTTTAATTTTGAAACGTTAGCTACACAAACATACAAGTATGCGATCGATGAAAGAATCTATGAGGCAGCCTTACCGTCTTTGTTATTAATTTCGGTTAGCCTCGTGTCCATTATTATTTTTAATCAAATTGGTCAAAGAAAGAGGGAGAAAGCATGACGTTTGTTTCGATTGAACAGTTAACCTACCGCTATACAGCCCAACAAGATCCGGTTATTGATGAGCTTTCGTTTACCATGGAGCAAAAAGAAATTGTGGGGATTTTAGGGCCAAGTGGAAGTGGGAAAAGTACATTTTTACGTTTAATGGCAGGCTTAGAGCTTCCTGAGAAGGGAAGCATTACCATTGCTGGTCATACAGTAGTTGATGAAAACAAATTTGTTGATGCTGAGCACCGGGGAGTTGGCATGGTTTTTCAGGATTATGCACTATTCCCACACTTGACCGTAGCGAAGAATATTATGTTTGGTCTGCACCAAATGAATCGGACAGAACGTCATCAAAGACTAAAGGAGATGCTCGAGTTAGTTCAATTAAGTGAATTTGCTCAGCGTTATCCTTACGAGTTAAGCGGAGGACAACAGCAAAGGGTAGCATTAGCCAGGGCTCTTGCACCGAAGCCGGCCATTTTATTAATGGATGAACCATTTAGTAACCTAGACACTAATTTGAAGGAATCGATTAGGAAGGAACTGAGAGATATTCTTCATAAAGCAGGGATGACGTGTATTTTAGTTTCTCATGACCATGAGGATATTAAAGCGATTTGTGGTCGGACGGTTCAGCTTGAATCAGCTCGCGTTCTACAGCCTTCGTAGCTGTTGATTACAATCAAACTATTGCAAGCTCCTACTTTATAAAATGAAACCTCTTGATTAAAAATGGACCAAAAGATAGTCATACATCGTATGGCTTTTTTTTGTTTGATTTTGAATGTGCTCGAAAAGGTTTAAAGGACAGCAAAAAAAGGAAAAGTTAGATACATAATTTGCTGCGGTTAGCTTAGTTACATTCAAGAAAGGAAGAAGTCCCATGAGGAAAGGATATACAAAACTATATATTATTTTTGCCATTGGAAGTATCCTTTTATTATTGTCAGGCTGTCTAGAAGATGCTGGTCTTGGAGAGGGGATGGCTACAGAAAATGAAAGGGAGGATCATTTAGAGGCTCAGATCGAGCGTATAGAGCGGGAACTTGAACAGAAAAATGAGCAGCTAGCCGAATATGAATCCCATGGAACAGAAGAGCAGGGTATGGAATCACCTGTTGCAGAGCTACAATTCCATGTTAATTTTGGTATGGAGTCCAAGATTCTGGTAGATGAAATAACAGATACCGGTATTGTGTATAGGTATTATGATTATCAGCATCAGGCTGAGCCTGGAGCCAATCAGGAAGAGATGACTTTTGAAGAGCTATTTCGAGATGAAGAGTCGGGGAATTCCGATCCATTTCCAGTCCATATCCTAGAGCTCTACTTAAATTTCGGGGATAAGCAGTATCAGCTTCATGTTTCCACAGAATTTGAGGAAGCGTTTAGGAAGGACGCACAGTTTAGACAGCGGGTAGCTAATCACATAGGCGAGCCTATTAGTACTGAGTTTAATGACATAATTAATGGCAACAAATAAACACCTAGTTTTATTTTAAAAGGTGTACTGTTAAAATAGCAGTGTACAAACCAAAATGATATGTGCACTGCTAAATTTGGATATTAATCATTCTTTTTTAATGATAAGTACTTTGGCACAACTTCTCTCTTTAGTTTCAGTTGATTATTATCTGAGAATTGATCTTCGATATGATCTCTTCCATCTAGGTTGTATTTTCCGTGATTGTAAGACATAATATTCCAAGCAAATTCCTGATCTCCACTAACCCCAAAGTCAGATTTAGCTAAGAAAAGGACATATTGAGCATTTTCAACCAATGGAGAATATCCTGATGGAGTAAAAACATAGTCATTTTCTAAATCCATAAAAATGTGTTGGGCAATAATGATTTCTTCTTCTTCAAATTCTCCTTTAATGACCTGATGAACCTTCACAGGAGTATCAACCCAAAATTCTCCTAGAATTTCATTCTCTCTTAGTTTTATCTGGCTCTGTTTTAAAGATTTTAGATTTTTAGTAGGTTCTCCGATTATAATTAGATCTACATCCTGTTCAAGATCTTCTAAATTATTGTTTTGCTTATAGAATGACTCACCTGCTTTCTTGATAACGAATCCCTCAAACTCTACTTCAACTGAAGCTTCTGAATGGTCAAGTTGTTGATACATTACACCACCTATTATGACTAATGCTACAAGAACTACACTAAAAATGAGCAATGTTTTATTTCTCATAGCTTTATTCCCCCCACTTCTGGTGAATATGGTCTCTGTCGGCGCTTAAGACTCCTAATTGCATAGGTTAATTATACAAAATTGTTTGAACAATGAAACATAATAAATAATAAAGAGGTCAAATATATCATAATTAGGATTTCTAAAGTTTAATGAAATCTCTAGTGAATGTTAAGGAGGCTAAACTATGAAGAAAACAAGAAAACTACTTCTGATTCTATCTGTTGCGACTCTCATATTTACCTTCAACCCTAACTCTACCTCTGCCTGTTCCTGTGCTGAGCCACGTCCAGTAGAGGAGGCTTTAGAGGAGAGAACCGCAGTGTTTTCAGGGAAGGTTAAAGATATCTATATAGCCAATAAAGGGCTTACATTATCATCAGTTGATCCAGTGATGGTTACTCTTGATGTATATGAGGTATGGAAAGGTGATGTGCCCCAAACGGTCATCATTGAAACAGTTAGATTTACTGCAAGCTGTGGGTACGATTTTTCTGTAGGTGAAGAATATATTGTCTTTGCGTATGGTGAGCCAGATGCTCTGAAAACAGGTCTTTGCGAACGAACTAAACCTCTAGACGCAGCATCAGAAGAGCTTGCCGTCCTTGGTGAAGGAAAAAGACCTGAGCCACTTGATATTGATTCAAATAATAGTATGGAGCGTTCTGCCATCCAAGAAACAGAGAACAGAGCATTCATCCGTTCAGGTCAGTATATTACTACGGCTATACTTGTTCTGTCAATCCTAGTCATCAGACGAATTGGGTATAAGCCATAAAGTCTTTTGCTATCCTTCTTGCTATCATATAATAGCAGGTAGGATAGCATTTTTTTAGTAAGGAGTGGAGCAGCTTTGAGTAAACAAACAAGCGAAGGAGTCACCTTAGAAAAATTAGAAAAAGGTGATGCTGAACAATTGGTAGAGCTTGCCGCATTAGTTCAATGGGATTATACATTAGAGGATGTACATACGATTTTAAGTTCTGGAACGGTCTTTGGGCATAAAACTGAACAAGGAAAGCTTTTATCAAGTGCTGCTCTTTTCCCTTATGGAGGAGGAAAGCACTCATTTGCTTCATTAGGTATGGTTATTGTCCATCCTGACGCTAGGGGAATGGGACTTGGTCGTAAGGTTACAGAGGCTTGTGTAGCTATGGCACAAGGAGAGCCAGTTGTTCTTGTGGCAACAAAACAGGGAGTTCCTTTATACGAGAAGCTAGGCTTCAAAAAGGTGGCGACTCTACAGAAGCTTCTAGCAGAATCAGTGGGATCTCCGTCTGCACCTATCTTAGCAAATATGGAATTACCGAGTATATATCAATGTAGAGCATATGAAGAAGCAGACTTTGAACGAGTTGTAGAGATAGATTCTGCTGCCTTCGGAGCGACTAGAGAGACGTTTCTTAGAGTGCGAATTAAGCAATCTAGAAAGGCGATAGTTCTTATTAATGAGCAGCAAGATGTGGTTGGTTTTGGGTTAGGAATAGCTGTCTCTCAATTGCTGCTTATTGGTCCGTTGGTAGCCCCATCCGACTCTACAGCAGAATTAGTAATGAGAGAGATAGTCAAAGGACATGCTGGACAGGTAAGAATCGACGTCCCTGAAGGTCATTCTAGTTTTATAACATTACTGAGTTCATATGGGTTCCAAATTGCTAATCAGCCACCAGTGATGCTTTGTCATGCTAATGAGTTACCTAAAAGAAATGGTTGTTTATATGGTATTGCTAGTCAAGCATTTGGGTAACAGCTGAACTGGTGAATATACAAGCAATTCATATAAATCATGAGAAAACCCTGCTACAGAGCAGGGTTTTCTAGTATCCTACAGCGCTGATTTTCAAATAAATTTCCCCCTTGACTTAGAGTGCGCTCTAGCTTGTAGGATGAACATAATAGGAGGAATAATCATGAAAAATGAATTAACTATTCAAGAGGTGGCAAAAAGAACGGGTCTTACTCTACATACCTTAAGATATTACGAAAGGATTGGATTAATGGATCCTATTAAACGAGAGGCGAATGGGCATCGTTCTTACAATGAAGACGACCTCGAATGGATTACGATACTCCTACATCTACGGTCTACAGGGATGCCTATAAGTGAAATGCAGCGCTTTGCCAATTTAGTTCGAGATGGACATTCGACTATTTCGGAGCGTAGGGAGCTGCTGGAAGGTCATGAGCAGAAGCTTCAGCTACGGCTTAAAGAAATTAAAAGCACACTGAAAATCTTAGACAAAAAAATATCTCACTACAGAAATTTAGAGCAAGAGGAAAAGTGAAAAGGAGCTGTTGGAAAGATGAGAAAATTACCTTTAGGGAAAACGGGATTAACCGTTAGTGAATTAAGTTTGGGCTGTATGAATTTTGGTACTCGTACTGATGAGGAGACATCAGTAAAAGTCCTGGATCAATATGTAGAGGCAGGTGGAAGCTTTCTAGACACATCTAATAATTACTCATTTTGGAATGAAGGAGGTGCAGGAGGAGAAAGTGAGAGGCTACTAGGAAGATGGATGAAGGAGAGAGGGAATCGGGAGAAGCTTTTTGTAGCTACGAAGGTTGGAGCGATGCCTACAGAGCCTGGGGCAGGTCTAGAGAAGAAGGAAGGACTAGCCAAAAAAGTCATCGAAAAGGCTATCGACAAAAGCCTTAAGCATTTAGATACAGAATATGTAGACCTTTATTATGCCCACATTGATGATCGAGATACTCCGTTAGAGGAAACGTTAGAAGCATTTAATAGCTTAATCCAATCTGGAAAGGTTCGAGCTATTGGCTGTAGTAACTATCTTACTTGGAGAATAGAACAAGCAAGGCAAATAAGTCTTTCTAATCAATGGGCAGAATACAGCTGTGTCCAGCAAAGATTTACCTATCTTAGACCTAAGACAGGATCAAGCTTTGGTATTCAATACAGTATTAATGATGAAATGCTAGACTATGGCAAAGCACGTGAGGATTTAACTCTGATAGCTTATTCCCCTTTACTAGGCGGATACTACTCAAACCAAAAGAGTTTGATAGAGCAGTATGAATGGACGGACTCAGATCATAGAATGAAGAATTTGTTTGAAGTAGCAAAAGAAGTAGAGGCCACCCCTAATCAGGTCGTTCTAGCTTGGCTTCTTCAAAATTCACCAACAATTATCCCTATAATTGGGGCTAGTCATTTAGAGCAGCTAAAGGAGAATATTGAATCATTGAAGGTTAAGCTGAGTAAGGAGCAACTTGATCGATTAAATAATAATGAAGTGTAAGATTCTAAAATACGTTCATTTCAGCCGCTTGATATGATAGGGTAGAGATTAAGAGATATCTGATCAGAGAGTATGAAATATGTGACTAGGGGGCAATGTACAATGAAGACGATCGGTTTATTAGGAGGAATGAGCTGGGAATCGACACAGGAGTATTACAGAGTTTTAAATGAGGAAGTAAAGGCTCGGTTAGGCGGCTTACACTCTGCAGAATGCTTGCTTTACAGTGTCGATTTCGCAGAGATAGAAGAGTGTCAAAGAAATAATGATTGGGATCGTGCCGCTGATATACTAACTGAAGCAGCGAAAAAGCTAGAAAGAGCTGGTGCTGAAGCAATCGTGATTTGCACAAACACAATGCATAAGCTGGTTGATTTTATCCAATCCAATATCCAAGTACCGATTCTTCATATTGCTAATGCTACTGCAAAACAAATTCAAAAGAAAAGCCTAACAACCATTGCACTATTGGGCACCAGATATACGATGGAACAGGATTTCTACAAAGAAAGAATTGAAAGCCAAGGAATCAATATTTTAATTCCTGACAAAGAAGATCGGGATACCGTTCACCGAGTCATTTATGAGGAGCTTTGCTTAGGAGTAATAAATCAAGATTCTAAGGCTGAGTATAAGAAGATTATTGAGAGTCTAAGAAAGAGAGGGGCAGAGGGAGTTATTTTAGGTTGTACAGAAATCACCCTACTAATTAAGGATGAAGATGTTTCTCTCCCTCTCTTTGATACAACTAGAATTCATGCGCAAGACGCTGTAGATTTTATGTTAAATAAGTAAGCCGAGGAAAGGCGTTTAATATCAATGACCTATATAGTTAACTATGCTTTGAATTGAAAAGTGCCTGAAAGATACTATTTTGGCTCAATCATATCCTCAGGACGTACGAATTGCTCAAATTGTTCTTCGGTTAGCTCCCCACTTTTTATAGCAGCTTCTTTGAGGGTTAGACCTTCTTGGTGGGCAAGCTTAGCAATACCGGCTGCTTTTTCATAGCCTATATGTGGATTTAAAGCAGTTACTAGCATAAGAGACTGCTCCAAATGCTTTTGGATAATCTGATGATTCGGCTTAATTCCTTTAACACAATGCTTGTTAAAAGACGTGATCCCATCAGCCAGCAAACGAACAGATTGAAGGAAATTGTAAATAATAACAGGCTTAAACACGTTAAGCTCAAAATTCCCTTGGCTAGCAGCGAAGCCAATAGTGGCATCATTGCCAAAGACCTGACACGCTACCATCGTTAACGCTTCTGCTTGAGTTGGATTGACCTTGCCGGGCATGATAGAGCTGCCGGGCTCATTAGCAGGGATGGTAATCTCTCCTATTCCAGAGCGTGGTCCGCTTGCCAGCCAGCGGATATCATTAGCTATTTTCATCAGATCGGCTGCAAGAGCTTTTAGTGCTCCATGAACGTAAACAAGTTCATCATGACTCGTTAGCGCATGAAACTTGTTGGGAGCGGAAACGAACTTTTTACCAGATAATAGACTTAGCTCTTTAGCCATTTTATCCCCAAATTGAGGGTGTGCATTGATCCCCGTTCCTACGGCTGTCCCTCCGATAGCTAGCTCCTGTAAAGATTGAGCGCTCTCCTGAATCATTCGCTTTGTTTTCTCTAGCATTCTTAACCAGCCACTCATTTCCTGTCCTAGCGTTAACGGTGTAGCATCCTGAAGATGAGTTCGACCAATTTTAATAATGGAGGTAAACGCAGTGCTTTTTTCCATCAAGGTTTCTTTCAGCTCAGTTATGGCTTCCAAGAGACGTCCGTCAATGGCAATGACTGCAGCTATGTGCATAGCTGTGGGAAAGGTATCATTTGAGCTCTGTGAACGATTGACATCATCATTCGGGTGAATGCGCAGGGAGCTTCCTGAAACTTTCAATTTTTCATTGGCTAGGTTAGCAATGACCTCATTCACATTCATATTTGTTTGTGTACCGCTACCTGTTTGCCATACGGCTAAAGGGAAATGCTCATTCCACTGACCAGCAATGATTTCATCTGCTGCTGAAACGATAGCTTCGGCCTTTTCTGCTTCAAGCCTCCCAAGCTGTTGATTGACGGTAGCTGCGCTTTTTTTGAGCATAGCAAAAACTTGGATTAGCTCAATTGGCATGAGCTCTTCACCGATTCTAAAGTTCTCTATACTTCTCTGAGTTTGGGGCCCCCACCATTTATCTGTGGGTACATTTATTTCTCCAATCGTATCTTTTTCAACTCTGTATTTCATGCTTTTTTCACCTCATTGTCATCTTGTTAATCGAGACTTAATAGATACTAGTAGCTATTCCCCTTTTTATTTTTCTATAATCGAATCTTATTCCAAATCAAGATCAAATATCTTCAAAATTTTACAGGAAAGTAATAGCTTCGTAGAGAAATTTGTAGTTTAGAGTAGGAAAAATGAATAGGAAGAGCTACAGAAACGGTAAGAGTAGGGGGAGTATCCGTGGAGTACATGAAAGGATTAAGAAAGCTAATTGGTACTAAACCTGTTATTATGGCGGGTTCATGTGTTATTGTAAAGAATTGTGAGGATAGGCTTCTTTTTCAGCAGAGGTCAGACACCGGGGAATGGGGGCTTCCTGGAGGGGCGCTTGAGCTAGGAGAATCACTTGAGGAAGCAGCAAAAAGAGAATTGTTTGAGGAGACAGGATTAATCGTTAAAACTATGAAGCTATTAGCTGTTCTTTCTGGTCAGGAAATGTACTTCAAATATCCTCATGGTGATGAAGTATATAACGTAACGGCTGTATACGAGACTACAGAGGTGGAAGGGAGTTTAGTTATGAACGATGGTGAAAGTACAAAACTACTCTATTTGTCTGTTGACGAAGCTCAAATGAATTTAAACTCAGTAGCTTATCAAATTTTAAAGAAAACAGGCTATCTAAAGTAAAGGGTAGTTAGTCGTATTTATTACTTTAATGAAAAAAAAGGAGTATAATAGATGGGGAATTTTTTAGAAAACGCAGGATATGTTCTAACAGCTATAATCTTAGGTATTATTTCTTTTTTTACTCAAGAAATTGTTACCTATTTTATGTTGGGTATGATTTTGATTGCCCTAATTAACATTCTTAATGTACTAAAGGTCATTTCAAAGAAATTAAATTATTAAGCTCAGACCACTTTAGAGGAGAAGGACGATGAAACAAACAAACGTAGAACAACTAATTTTACATATCCCTTTGCTAAAAAACGCAAAAAGAATCACTCAAATAAATAAAGGCTATTCCCATGATCAAAAGCTTCTTGTCCTGCTTGAGAATGATGAAAAAGCTCTTCTGAGATTAGCAAAGCAAGAGGAGTTTAAAGCTAAGGAGCAGGAGTTTCAGCATTTAGAGGCTTTACAAGGCTTTGGTGTAAAATGTCCCCAACCATTAGCAGTAGGACGAATACCCGAGCTTGATTACTGCTACTTTCTTTTGAGCTTTTTGGAAGGAGAGGATGCACAGGAGGAGCTTCCTCAGCTTGAGGAGGGGGTTCAGTATAGGATCGGGCTTGAGGCAGGACAGGATTTAGCAAGGATCCATCAGTATGTAGCTCAGTCAAATCTACCTTCTTGGTATGAAACGAAAAGTAAAAAAAGTGATCGATACATAGAAGCGTATAAGAATTGTGGGATAACATTCCCTTATGAAAAAGAGACTTTACAGTTTATCGCTGAGAACAGTAAATATATGAAGGACAGACCTAATCTGTTTCAGCATGATGATTTCACCTGTGGAAACCTCATTGTGAAGGATCAATCGTATGGTGGGGTCATTGATTTTGGTCGCTTTGATTGGGGAGACCCAATTCATGAATTTATAAAAGTGGGTCTTTTTAGTACGGAGGTCAGTATTCCTTTTAGTATCGGTCAGATTAAAGGGTATTTCAAAGAAGGAATTCCAGAGTACTTTTGGAGGCTCTACACCTTATATATGGCGATGGCTGTTATCTCCTCTATCGTGTGGAACAACAAATTTTTCCCGGAACAAAATGATGAGATGCTCGCCCGATTAATTCGAGTAACAGAGGATCATAAAGGCTTTCAAGAGCTAAAGCCAACTTGGTTTAACGAACAATATGAAGGATAGAGAAGGGGATGAGACGATCACAGTGAATATAAAAGAGAACCTTCCTAGTGAGTTGAAAAGGTTGATTGGAGACGCGACCTGGCAGCAAAGCCAAGTAGGACATTCAGGAACAGACGTGTATAAGCTAACAAAGCTAGCAGACGCAGAATCAGCCTACCTTAAAATAGCCAAAGATAACAACGACCAGGAATCATTACGGCGTGATGTAGAAGTATTACATTGGCTAGAAGGAAAGCTTCCAGTTCCACAGGTATACGCTTACTTCGAAGATATAGATAATGGTTATCTGCTTATGTCTGAGATCAAAGGTCAGCATGGGGCTACACAGGAGCTGCTAGAGAATCCCGAGCTTCTGGTTCGCTGTTATGCAGATGGACTTAGAGATATTCATTCTATTGCCATAGAGAATTGTCCCTTTAATCAAAGCGTAGAGGTTAAAGTAGAGCTTGCTAATAAAAGAGTACAGCTAGGCTTAGTGGATGAAGGTGATTTTGAAGAGGAATACAAAGGCTTTTCAGTAGAGAAGTTATTTACTCAACTAAAGAAGACAAGACCTACTACGGAAGATATTGTGTTTACTCATGGAGATTATTGCTTACCCAATCTGATTATACAAGAGAATGAAGTTAGTGGGTTCATAGATTTGGGTAGAGCTGGATTAGCTGATCGATATCAAGATATCGCTTTAGCAGTTAGAAGCTTAAAGCACAACAATCTAGGCCAATGGGTCGACTCTTTTCTTGATTGCTATGGGCTTCAGTCTATCGATCAGGAAAAGGTGAAGTTTTACATCCTACTCGATGAATTCTTCTGATGGAGGTGCTAACATGATACGCCAAGCAGTTGGAGGCTTCGTATGGTGGGGAGAAAAGCTCTTACTTATTGAAAAAGTAGAGTTGTCCGATACTCTAAGTAACAAAAAAGATAATATTAAATCCGAATGGGATATTCCCAAGGGTGGAGTGAAAACATCGGATACAAACCTAGAGCGCGCATTGCTGCGAGAGCTAGAAGAGGAGACAGGATCTGTAGCTTACTCGATACAGTTTAAATATCCTGAGCAGCTAACCTTTACATTTCCCAAATCAGTACAAGAGAAAATAGGATTTATCTCTCAGAGCACGAATCTTTTTCATGTGAATTATATAGGAGATGGTACAGACCTCATACCCAACGATTCTGAAATTCGGCAGGTGATGTTTGTTCCAGTTGAAGAGGCGCTTAATAAGTTGACCCATGCAGAAACAAAGAAATTTATTACAAACATTATTCTATAAGTAGGTGGAATAGATGATGTAGCAAAACTATTTGCAGGACTCTAATGGAAAAAGGTCCATTGATGAAGGGGGATGAGGATGATACGTAAAGACTCAGGTTATTTTTGGCTGATAAGTGGACTTCTAGTTTTAGCTGTCGTTGTGTATACAATAATAGACTTTAATCAAGCTCAAGCTGAAATCAATGAAGCAAGTCTGCTAGAAGCTACAAGTACATCAGAAGTAAAACCGTACGATTCAGGGACCTTTAGCAAAATAAGCTATTCTTTTCTTATTCAGCTATCGCCTGATATGACAAAGCAGGATATTGGTCAGATTAAAATACAAACTATTTTTCCTGAGGAAGCGATTCATATCCTAGGGCATTCAGCTAGTGGGATTAATCAGGGTGGACTTAAAGAAGTGAATGAGGAAAAAGGAATGTATGAATACCAATATTCCTTCGGTGGAGATCATTTGACTGAAGCTGATTTAACTAGACTTCAAGAGCTGGCACCTCTTGTTCAATTGAATCTTAGTTATAAGAAAAAAGACGTTATACTTAGTTACAATGGAGATTCATAGATCCTACTTTGAAATACAAGCTTGTATTTAGCTTTGTGGACTGCAGCCTTAATGATAAAATATAATAAAACAGCAGAGAAAGAGTGGTATTGATATGTTATCCGAACGATTACAGCAGCAAGTTACATTCCTTATGGAAATTGATAAAGTAAAGCAGGTCTTTCGAAGATCATTTCTAACGGACAAATCACGTAATGAAAACGACGCAGAGCATTCCTGGCATCTTGCTGTATATGCGATTTTACTTGCAGAATACTCAAAGCACGATAATTTGGACTTATTGAAAGTACTTAGAATGATTCTTATTCATGATCTTGTCGAGATCGATGCCGGAGATACGTTCGCTTACGATGTAAAAGGATATGAGGATAAAGCAGAGAGAGAAGAAAAGGCGGCAAAGCGGATTTTTGGTCTTTTACCAAATGATCAAGGAGAAGAGTTCTACCAGCTTTGGACAGAGTTTGAGGAGATGCAAACTATTGAAGCTAAATATGCAGCAAGTCTAGATCGTCTTCAGCCTTTGCTTCAGAATTACTTTACTCAAGGGGCATCATGGCAGGAGCATAACATCACAAGTGCTATGGTGCTTGAACGTAACAAGCATATTAGGGATGGCTCTGAGGAGCTATGGAGCTTAGTAGAGTATCTAGTTGAGGAATCTGTAAAGAACGGATATTTGATCAGGTCTTAAGATACCTGAGATTTTTCTTGCATAGAGTATGGACTCCATGAATTGAAACTAAATAGGGAATAAACAAGTATCTGTCTATGTGATTAGTAAAGAACAAACCTGCGTTAGGAAGTAGAACGAAATGGATTCAGCTTGTATGAAGTACAAACTCCCACATCTAAACTTCAGTAAGAAGTGGGAGTTTTTTATGATCCTAATGTTTCGCTTGAGCTAATAGTATCAAAATTTATTTGCCCCTAGGGTCTTCAGTCTCCCAATGACCATCGGTATTTCTAATGTAATAGAAATAAGGTATATCTTCATGATTTAGGACAATGACGTAGCCCTCTGACTCATCGTTGTTCAGATACACAAAAGGAGCATCAGTTCGTTCAACTTCTCTATCTATAGTAGTCAATACAGGTCTCAAAAGATTTTTATATATAAAAGAATAAAGCTCCTTGTTACTTTCTAGTTCATTGAAATTCTTAAAGGAATAATTATTTATGGGGATACTAAACTTTTGTGCTACTTCCGCTGCCTCTTTTAAATCTCTCTCGATAAATGTAGGAATAGAGTCTGAAAAAGGCTGAACGTTAATAACGATATCCCCAATCATTTGGTCATCCACATACAGAAATAATTTCCAAAGACCGTTATCTGGAAAAGCAAAGAACTGTCTAGCCTGCCAAATTTGATCGTCATAATGCTGTAGCTCTGTGTCAGGAACAAGTGTAACGGATTCGCTAGGATAATCAAAATTTTGGGCAGTGACTTTAAACTGCTGACCATCTATTTCTTCAGAAGGATTTAAAATATACCAGTTGTTAGAGTATCCCTCTTCGGCAAAAAAGAACCTTGGTAAAGACGGATCCTGTGGGGATGTTTCGATATGAGGAATCGCTTCAGATAGCACCTCTGTGATTTCTAATCCATACTCTTCCTCATCGCCTATAGCATAAACTGGCGAAGAATCTTCAGGTCCGGAGCGTATTTCAAAAACGGGGCTTTCCTCCCACACTTCAGGTGCTTCACCAGTAAGCTGCTGATGATCTTGAGAATTTGTAAATGGTAAAGGAAAAGAGAGTTCAGATTGAGACACCCAATTGGCGCTTAGGATGATGGCAAGGATCATCGGAACCGTGATCATGGCACGTCTTATCCATTTAATACGATGTTCTCTAGCTTCAATCTGTTCAATCTGTTCCATGATTTCAGATAAATTTGCTGAGGAACGCTCTTCATTCATTTGAAATGCAGGTGGTTGATCAAGAAGCTGTTCAAGTAAGTGAAATTCATTATGATTCTTTCTCATACCAAATCCCCTCCTCTTTCTGTACTGAAGCCATGAGCTTTTTTATAGCTCTATGAAGCGTTATTTTTACCTTGCTTTCCTTCCAGCCTAAGATTACAGCTGTTTTCTCAACAGAAAACCCCTGAATCTTGCGCAGAACGATAACCTCTCTATATTCTCTTTTAAGTGTATCCAGCAATCTAAAGATTTCCTTTGCCTCTTCTTTTATTTCTAGCTTTTCAGGTGGGCCGCTTTCCTCTGAAGCTATATCATATAACCGGTCAATGGAAACAAGTGACATAAATTTCTTTTTCCGTTGATGATCTATCACAACATGTCTAGCTATAGTAAATAACAAGCTTTTTGGATTATGTATATGATCAAGCTGATAATGGCTTTTATATAACTTAATAAATACCTCCTGCAATAAATCCTCAACATCTAGATGACTTGAAAGATAAACGAGAAAATTGAAGACATCTTGGTGATACTCTAAATAAAGCTCCTTCACCTCTTCTTTATCCATGGCATAACCTCCATTTCTACTACAGTAGACGAAATTTATCTAATGAGGTTACACTTTACATTTTTGAAGTCAAGAAGAAATCATGACTGAACAGATCATTGGCTGTTAGAGATAGAAAAATCATGGTCTTGCTTCAAGGGCTAGAACATGGTATGATTCAAAACAGACTAATGAAAATTTCATAGAAATTGCTCATATAATAGCAGTAATATGGTCTGCAAGTTTCTACCGATCCACCTTAAATGGAGCGACTATGAGTGATAATCGGTGCTACTGTTAGATTAACATAGCTTGTTTTGAAGCTTGTAAAGCCAGATATTTTACTGATCTAATGGATTGATATTTGGGAGTAGAATTAGCTTCTACTCTATTAAAGCCTACTAGGATTGTCACTTATGACAGCCATAGTAGGCTTTTTTTGTTGGAAAATATCGGTTGGACAAGCTTTACACACTACAACACTTTATAACGATGAAAGGGAGAGGCTCCTACATGCAAGAATTGAAGAAGAAAATCCTGCAAGAGGGAAGAGTATTATCTGATCAGGTATTAAAGGTTGATTCTTTTTTGAATCATCAGGTTGATCCACAGCTTATGGTGGGTATCGGCAAGGAATTTTCCGCAAGAATCCATGAAGGCTACGCCACAGAAAACAAAAAAGTAACTAAAATCTTAACGATTGAATCCTCTGGAATTCCTGCCGCTTTGACAACTGGCTTAGAGCTTGATGTACCAGTTATTTTTGCCCGCAAGAAAAAATCCTTAACGATGACAGACGAAAATTATGTGTCTCAGGTTTACTCCTTTACAAAGGAAGAGACAAACGATATCACCGTATCAAAAAAATTCTTGGATGCTGATGAGCATGTGTACATTATTGATGACTTCTTAGCACATGGTGCAGCAGCTCACGGATTAATTGACATTGTTCAACAGGCTGGAGCTACAATTGCTGGAATAGGAATTATCATCGAAAAGTCCTTTCAGGATGGTGGTCAAAAGCTACGGGATTTAGGGTACCCTGTACACTCTTTAGCCCGAATTAAGAGCTTAAGAGATGGAATCGTAGAATTTATGGAGGATGAGCATTCATGATAAACAAGCAGGCGGTAAAGTACCCGTGGTACAAAAAAGAAGACACTGACGCTTTTTTCGCGTTGTTTCAAAATAATTTAGCTAACTTCGTTATTATAGCGGTAAGTATGCTGGGGATGGGTTTCCCTGCGAGTATTGTATTTGGTAAGGTCATTCCTGGTGTGGCGGTAGCTGTATTGGTAGGGAATCTCTACTACGCCTATATGGCCAATCGCTTAGCTAAAAAGGAAAACCGTACGGACGTAACAGCGCTATCTTATGGAGTAAGTACACCCGTTATGTTCGTCTTCCTATTCGGAGTTCTGCTTCCAGCAATAACGATTACTGGTGATCCGGAGTTAGCTTGGAAGATTGCTTTAGCGGCTGCATTTATTAGTGGATTAATCGAAGCATTAGTAAGTGTTACAGGAAACTGGCTACGTGACCATCTTCCAAAGGCTGCTATTTTAGGGGCTTTATCTGGGGTTGCCTTAACTTTTATAGCGGGAGAAATGCTTTTTAAGACGTTTGAATTACCTGTGGTGGGGCTATTAGTTTTAGCTATTATTTTAATTGGAATCCTTGGAAAGCTCACCATGCCGTTTAAAATTCCTGCTTCATTGTTCGCTATTGTACTCGGTACGGTGCTGGCCTATGCATTAGGTCAGGTGGATACGGGTCAAATTCAAGCAGGGCTAGAGAACTTTGGGTTTTATCCAATGCTTCCTTCCTTTGCTGCCTTCGAGGGATTAAGCTATTTATTTGGTACATTAATTGCTTTGTTTGCTGTTGTTCTTCCCATTACTCTATACAATGCGATTGAGACGATGAATAACGTAGAAGCGATGGCTTCTACAGGAGATCGTTATGATGTTAGAGAATGTCAGGCTGTGGATGGAATCGGAGCTATGGTAGGGGCATTGTTTGGTGGGCCTTTCCCAACTACTGTGTATATCGCTTCTGTTGGATCTAAATGGATGGGAGCAGGACGAGGATATAGTATTGTTAACGCTATAGTGTTTGGTCTTACAGCGATTACTGGTGTCATTGCAGCCTTGTCTGCGATTATTCCTGCTGCTGTTGTAGCACCAATTTTAGTGTTTGTAGGGATATCTATGGTATCAACAACGTTCCAAACGAACGAAACGAAATATTATCCAGCGGTAGTCATGGCTATGCTTCCTTATCTGTCTAACTATATTATGACTCGCTTTAACAATAATGCTGGTGAAGTGGTTCAAGGGATATCGACTGGTATTGTGCCTTTGGGCCATGGAGCAATGTTTACAGGTATTATTTTCGGGGCAATAACTGTGTACATCATTGATCGTCAATTTAATAAGGCTGGTGTGTTCTCGCTTGTCGGTGCTTTACTTTCCTTTATTGGTTTGATTCATGCACCTGCGTTAAGCCTTGGGGCAGCTAATGATTTTGCTATCGGTTATGTCATAATGGCGATTTTCTTCTTTTACTACAGCTGGTACTACGCCAAGAAGGGACGTTTAGTGGATAAGGCTAATCTTCCTTTAAATCAAGGGAAGTAGAGTCAGTTCTCAGACATAAAATTTCATTTATCCAGATATAAACGAAACTATTCTTCGACGAGAGGATGGTTTCGTTTTTGGATAGTTAAAAAATTTATATGTTTATAAGCTATCTAAAAAAAGTGAAGATAAGAGTAATTGCTTTGACTCCGAGGCTAATAAAAGAAGAGGAAGATTTTTTATTGTAGAGAGCGGAGCGTATCAAATTTCCAAAGTACGAAAAACGAAAAGAGAATGACGAAGCTACTACAATAAAGTAAGATTAAAGATATAGAAATATTAAGTGAAAGAGCAACAGAAGTCATACCATATGACAATGGTATTAAACCATTGGAGGCCGTTGACATCATCCCCATTACGCGACCTATTTTATCAGAATCTGTTTGTTCTTGAATGATGGCCCTAGTTGGATATCATATAAGCAAGATTCTAAGCACGGCATATATAGAGCTATGGTATAATAAACAAAATGAAACCGTTCTTCCTTTTGGGAGAATGGTTTCGTTTTAGGTAGATCATTTAGAAGATACAAGTTAGAATTTTGTAAAGGGGATAAAGGAGAACAAAGAGATGAAAACGATAGCCTATTATCAGGAAAGTATAGATTCTGCTATTCAAGCATTAGGTGGTTATTGGAGACCTTTATCCAGCCTAGCTCGACTGCTTGAAGAAATAGGGGAGGTTAATGAACTTCTTCTACAGGAAACTAGGGATATGGCTTGGAAGGAAGAATTGGCTGCTGAGCTAACAGATTTATTTTTTATTTCAACCTGTCTGGCTCATCAGTATGCCGCTCAGTTAGAGAATGAGTATAAGAGAATTCATTGCCCTGTTGTTCCTGAGGAAATGTACGCGGAGCTTGACCAGTTTGAAACTCCTATTCAAGGGCTACTGCATGTAACCGCCCAAAGTGGTCAGATCGCTCGGATTCTTAATCACTACGAGGGAGACAAGAAGAAAAAGCCAAGTGAGCAGCATAAAAGTGTGGCAACCGAAGTAGCACATCTTCATAAGCTACTAATTAAGTTAGCCAATACGGTAGAGGTTAAGCTTTTTGATCATGTTGAAGTCATCATTAGCCGAAACCTTGTTAGAGATAAAAATAGGTTTGATATCACACATGACCCGATAACTGAAGGTTCAAGGGCAGAGTATTTGCAAGCCTTAAATGAGAATGGGCAGGACAATACACCAAAGGTGTGGGGAGCCAATGCTTGGGATTCTCAAAAGACCATTGAAGAGAACATTCTTCATTCTCTTCCTACCATTAAAAGGTGGGTCAAATGTGGACAGGCTGAAGGCATTGAAGCGGTGGTTTTTCAGCTTCCTGGTAAGCTTAAAGAAGCTGATCATATAATTATTACACAGAGAATGATTGACTTTATTGGATCGAATATAGATAGTCAAATAGAGCTAACGGCTACAACCTATATTCCGCAAGCTAATGAGCATGTATTTGTCCTTTTAAAAAGAATGAATAGGTATTCTAATATCAGAAAGATGGATGGGAGGAAGTAATAATGAGGATACAAATGGCCAGTATAAGTGAAATCCCTAAGATTGCGGAATTAATTTCACGATTAAATGCTTTTTCAGAACAGCATATTGGTTATTGTGGGCAGCAACAGGATGAAATTGAACAAACCTTAAGGAATGATTGGGGAAACGAAGGTGAATTTTCTATCGACCAATCCTTTGTTGTTGCTTTTGATGGTGAACAGCTAGTTGGAGTGCTTGGCTTTGATATCGACGTTGAAGGTGGTCAAGCTGAGGTATGGGGTCCATTTGCAGCTGATCAAAACTTGATATCTCATGAACAGCTATGGAGCTACTGGCTTTCAAATGGTGTAGCAGAGCATGTGCAGCACTATTTCTTTTTTGTAAATACAGCGAATAAGACAGTGATTAACTTTTTAGATCACATTCAAGCTAAGAGAAGAAGTGAGGAGGTTATACTTGTGCTAGATAAAGCTTCCTTCAGCTCACCAGAGCATGCTGCTACAGAGCTACCTCCACAGCTTGAAAAGGACTTTATTCGGCTTCATGATCAAGTGTTTCCTGACACTTACTACAGTGGAGCAGATATACTTAAACGCTTAGAGCAAAAGGAGCACCGAGTTTTTATACATAAAGAGGATGAGCAGCTAGCAGGATATATTTATGTGGAAGCTGATCTCGAATTTGGAGAGGCAAGTATTGAGTTTTTTGGCGTTCCGGAAAAGTATAGAGGCAGAGGGATTGGAACAAAGCTTATTCAAACAGCTATTTCTTGGTTTTTCACCTTTGATCAACTATCTGAAATTAGGCTTTGTGTTGGGGCTGAAAATGCAGAAGCATTGCATGTGTATGAAAAAGTCGGCTTTGGCGTTAAGCATAAACTAATCGCGTATTTAAAAGAAGGGAAGAAGAGGGATGGGTCTTGAAATTGAAAGAAAGTATTTGCTTGAGAAGTTTCCGCAGGATAGGATTAGTCAAGGTCAGTTTAAAGTTCTAGCTAGACAAAGCTTTGAACAAACCTATTTAGCTCTAACGGATTATCAGGAGCTAAGAGTTAGAAAGATTGTCGAAGAGAAGGAAGGACAATGCACGAAAAGCTTTGTTCATACGTTTAAAGAAGGGCAGGGTATAGCAAGAAAGGAAATTGAATACGAGATCTCAGAGGAGCTGTATGATCAGCTTATTGAAGGAAAAAAACCATTAAAAAAGGTGCGGACAACGGTAGTAGAAGAGGGTATGGTTTATGAAATAGATGAGTACAGCGGCTTTGACATGATGACCATAGAGGTCGAATTTAAGACGGAGGAGGAGGCTAAGAGTTTCTCTGCTCCTGAATGGTTCGGTGAAGAAGTTGGAAGCGAAAAGGAGTATCGTAACAAAACCCTATGGGCTTCCTTACAGAAAGAAGATCACTATATTGCTTTGAAGAAAACAGACATATTGAATGAGGTGCAAAAATCTCGGGGTGTAGATTCTCCTGCTTTCTCCAATGTACTCGCACAGCTAGCTCATACTTTTTCAACGAGTGGTGTAGTTTGGGGAGTTGGGGGTTCTACTCTTCTAGCTCAATACAACCTTGTGAAACAGCCGAGAGATTTGGATATTATTGTTCAGCAGGAAGATACCGCTCAAGCTGAATTGCTCCTGACACGTGAAGGGGAGAGACGAGCTCTAGAATCAAGAGCTCCCTTTTTGACCAACAGATTCTATCAAATAGTAATGAAACAGGCAGAAATTGATGTCATGTGTGGTCTCAGAATTGAGCATGATGAGGGAATATTTGATTACACATTTAACCAATCTACGATTGCTTATCATAAAGAGATCCAAGGTCAGCTCGTACCATATTCATATTTAGAGGACTGGTATGTTTTATATAGCTTAATGCCGGGCAAGGAGCAAAGAGTCCATGTTATTGAAATGTACTGGGCTAAGCATGGAATGGAGCATCCAGATCGAATTCAAGCTTTCCTAAATGAAGAAGTTAATTTGCCACAGAGATTGAAGGAAAAGCTACTCGTGCTCAAAGAGCAATATAAAAGTTATACAGAGAATTAAGCACTTAAAATTAAGCACTTAATTAATTAGCAGCCTATGCTGATCAACAAATGTATGGTCGCAATCAGGCTGCTTTTTTATATATAAAAAGACACAAAATAAAACTTTTAGTTGCAATATATGCTATACTTAATATAATTATATTATAATTAGTATAACCTATATTGAGGAGGAAACAGATTAATGACAACCAAAATTGCAATTAATGGCTTCGGGAGAATAGGGAGAATGGTTTTCAGGCGTGCTATTAAAGATTCTTCTCTTAAGATTGTTGCCATTAATGCCTCCTATCCGGCTGAAACGTTAGCTCATTTAATTCAATATGATTCGGTACAAGGCAAATTTGATGTACAGATTGAAATAGAGGAGAAGGCTCTTATTGTAGACGGTAAGCGTATAGAGCTTTTAGCGAAAAGAGACCCTCTTGAGCTTCCTTGGGGAGAGCTAGGGGTAGATATAGTCATAGAAGCAACAGGTCAATTTAATCATCGTGAAGCGGCGTCCAAGCATTTTATCAGTGGAGCGAAAAAGGTCATCTTAACCGCTCCTGGTAAGCAGGAGGATATAACGATTGTTATGGGAGTGAATGAGAGAAAGTACGATCCTGAACAGCATCACTTGATTTCTAACGCTTCCTGTACGACAAACTGCCTTGCTCCTATTGCCAGCATCCTAGACAGTCAATTTGGGATTAGGGAGGGAATGATGACAACGATTCATTCCTACACAAACGATCAGAAGAATTTAGATAATCCACATAAGGATCTTCGCCGGGCTAGAGCCTGTGCTCAATCCATTATTCCTACAACAACGGGGGCTGCTAAAGCGGTATCTAAGGTTCTTCCACAGTTAGAAGGTAAGCTTAATGGATTAGCCCTTCGTGTCCCAACTCCTAATGTTTCAGTTGTTGATTTAGTTGTGAATGTGGAGCAAGAGGCTACGGTTGAGCTGGTCAACCAAACGCTACAGCAGGCTAGTGAACGTCAGCTTAAGGGAATTATAGAGTATACGGAAGAGCCACTTGTATCTATAGATTATGTGGGAAATTCACATTCAGCTATTATTGATGGATTATCTACCATGATGATGGGTTCAAATCAGATTAAGGTGATTGCCTGGTACGATAACGAGTGGGGCTACTCCTGCCGTGTAGTGGATTTAGCTAAGTTTGTGGGGGAACGATTATTGATTAATAGGCAGGAAGCTGTTCTTCATTCATAAGCTTCTTGATTAAACAGAACTACCTTTATGGATAGCTTCTAATGACATAGCTATTTAAATGACAGATATATTTATTAGATAGTATTTGTAGGATAACCATACTCAGGCGTGGTTATCCTTTTTGCGATTTGATTTTGTATGTCATAAAGTTATAAAGCCATAAAGCCAATATAGAATATAATCCTCGAAAGGACCTATTTCTCTTTGCTCTAATCTAGAAGGCTTTGCTATAATAGATGGTAGTGTGTTAAAGAGGAGGAGTGTTCATGGGATTTAAGGATTTTTTTTCTAATCGAACGGAAACATTAGAGCAGCATCGAAATAAAGATTTGCAAACTAGATACTACAAGGCCAATAAATCTAAAGTCATGCAAGCGGTTAAGTCGATTATTGAAAGTGATCCACAGCTTCGTCTACTAGACTACTCGGAGGATCATGGAGAAATTACAGCAGAATACATAAAACCAAGAAAAGCATTTGTTGTTGTAAGTGTCATTACGGTGTTTCCATATCGGACAGCTGTAGATTTTACGATTACAACTAGTACACTTTTTCTGCCTATCGATTGGGGCTTCAGCCGAAAGGCAACGTTACATCTTTATGAAAAGGTGAATAAAGAGCTGGAATTCATCGGAGTAGGATTGACTGAAAAGAAGGATGCTTGATCTTTATCGTCATTAGGCACCTGCACAGCTTCTTGAATAAGGTAAGTTATGTAGTAAAGCCCTAAGAGAAATCATATCCATATTTAGGTACAAAAAATCCCCCAATCATTGCTGAAAGGGGGATTTTATTATGCCATACAATGGTTGTCAGCATGTATCTATTTCTATGCAACAACCTTTGCTTTTAATTTTAGCTCAGAGTGAGAGCCTTTTAAAATATGCATGGTTACTTCTGGTCTGCAACCAAGACGAAGGTTAGCCCCTGTTTGTCCTAGGCCACCACTAATATAGTAAGGACCATGCTCGTGCTCCTGGAGTCCACATAGATACTTTTTGAACGGTTTTAGTCCCATTTTTAAAGAATGAACAGGGAGCGGATAATAAATTTGTCCAGAATGGAAATGACCACAGATTAAATAATCAAATGACTGTTCGATATCTTTAACCACTAGAGGATCATGCGTTAAAATGATGCGAATGCCTTCATCAGTAACATTACGGAAGGAGGCTTCAACATCGGCATGCCCTGAATAGCGATCGTCAATCCCAATGAGCTGAAGAGGAACACCAAAATCGTTTTCCTCAATCACATGTGTTTCATTAGAAAGCACTACAACACCGAGTGCTTCTAGCTTCTTCTGGATTTCAGGTAAATGATCAGCTACGATCCAATCATGATTACCCCAAACAGCGTAAACGCCATATTTGGTTGGGATCTTCATAATAATTTTCATGAAATCAATAAAGCGATCAATACTCTGTACCCGATCTAAATAATCCCCTGTCAGTGCAATGAAATCAATTTCTTCATCTTTAACTAACTCTAGGACTTTTTCAGGCTTAACCGAAAGTTTCTCAATGTGAATATCTGTTAAATGGAGGATTTTGAGCTCTCCATTAAATTTTCTTGTTGGTTGGAATTCTATATCAATTTGCTTGTATTCCGGTCTAAACGTATTCCAATATGCTTTTGACAAGATTGAAAAACCAGCTATCGTAGCTAATGAAGTTAAAAGCACGGATCCATCTCCTTTATAGATTTACTTCTCTATCTATCCAATCCTTTTTTCATACATATTCTATCATATAGGAATAATACTTCGAACTCTACCCCAAAAATATGACAATTGGATGAGGAGTAATAAGCTACTCCCTGCAAATTGCTTATAGCAAAGCTATTGTAAGTATAGCATAAAACAAAAAAGCCTTCTTATGGCAGAAGGCTTGAATTTTTTAAGACTTAGGTCGTACTTTTACTCTTATTCTCCATATAAAACATATTGAGCAATATTCTTTGAATGATCACCCATACGCTCTAAATTACTTAGGATATCCAGAAAAACAGCGCCTGAATTTCCACTACATTGGTTCTTGTTAAGACGCGAAATATGATTTTTACGGAAGGTACGTTCCATTTTATCTATTTCACTTTCATTTTGTAGAACCTGCTCGGCAATTTGCTTATCTTCATTTTCTAAAGCAGCTATGGCTAGACCTATCGTTTTATCTGTTAGATTGATCATTTCCTTTAATTCTTTTATCGCATCCTCAGAAAACTCAACTTTGTGAGCAACAGAGAACTCGGCTAGCTCCGCAATATTTTCAGAATGGTCCCCAATTCGTTCAATATCATTAATGGTTTGCATCAAAATAGAGCTTCGTGCTGATTCATCCTCACTTAGTGAGCTTTGCTGAATACGGACGAGGTATTCTGTTGTCTTTTTATCTAAATCGTTCACAATTTCTTCTTTCTGAAGAGCTAATTTACCAAACTTTTCATCTCTAGTGAAGAAATAATTTACAGCGTCATTCAGTGTTTCTTTAGCGAATTCTCCCATGCGCAGAATCTCGTGAGTTGCATTACCAAGAGCCACAGACGGATTAGACAACAAGCGCTCGTCCAAATGGATCGCTCCGAATTGAAGCTGTTTCATCTGTCCTGGAACCACCTTTGTGACTAAGATGGCGAGTAATGTGACAAATGGCAAATGAATTAATGTATTGGTCATGTTAAAAATACCATGGGCATATGCAATTTGCATTCGAATATTTGCTCCAGTAATATCTCCTAGCCAAGCTATGAATGGGATGAAAAAGCTCATCACAGACATGAAAATAAAAACTCCGATTAGGTTGAAAATAACGTGAAAGGCTGCTGCTCTTCTAGCTGCTACAGTTGCTCCAATAGAAGCAAAGACGGCTGTTATTGTAGAACCCAAATTATCTCCTAGCAGGACCGGTAATGCTCCTGCAAGTGGAATCAATCCTTCATAGGCAAGAGATTGAAGAATAGCAATTGCCGCTGATGAGCTTTGAACGATGACTGTAAAAACTGTCCCTACAATAGCTCCCAAAATTGGGTTTGAAGACAAATCGGTAATAAAATCATGGAAAGCCTGGAGATTAGCTAATGGTTTGACACCACTGCTCATCGTTTTTAACCCTAAAAATAGAAGTCCAAACCCTAAAACAATTTGTCCAACGTACTGATATTTGCGCTGTTTAACGAAAAGAAATAAAAGCACTCCTACAGCGATAATAGGCAGGGCGTAATCATCAATTTTTATCCCAATAATAAAGGCAGTCAGGGTTGTTCCAATATTAGCTCCCATAATGACACCAATTGCTTGTCTCAAGGTCATTAACCCTGCATTGACTAGACCAATCGTCATAACCGTAGTTCCCGTCGAACTAGATATTAAGGCCGTTACCAATATACCAGCTAAAACTCCTTTCAACGGATTAGAGGTGTATTTCTCTAAAATACTTCTCATTCGGTCACCTGCGGTTTTTTGTAATCCGTCAGACATAAACTTAATCCCGAATAAGAAGATGGCTAGTCCACCAACAAAATTAAATAATAATTCCTGCCAGTCCATAAAAGATGAGCTCCCCCTTGTCCTATGCCGTTCTTTGAAGTCATGTGAATGTATGCTACAATTCAATATATTTACATAAAAACAATGTTGTTAACAAAAAAAACACTCGTCACATATTATAGCGGAATATGACGAACAAGAAAAGCGTTAATCATTATCTCTTCTTGACGAAAAACACAGAATAAGCGACACTAAGGATAAGCTAAATTGGAGTTGATGATTATGCGTTGTCCATACTGTGGGCATTTAGGGACAAGGGTTTTGGATTCTAGACCTTCTAATGAAAATCGTTCAATACGTAGAAGACGGGAATGCGAATCCTGTTACCAACGATTTACTACTTTTGAAATTGTCGAAGAAACTCCGATCATGGTCATAAAAAAGGAAGGCACGAGAGAGGAATTTAGTCGAGATAAAATTCTCCGCGGGCTTATTCGTGCTTGTGAAAAGAGACCGGTTGCTCTTGAAACGTTAGAAAATATCGTGCACAAAATTGAAAATGATCTACGAAATACAGGACAACAGGAGTACCCTAGTCAGGAGATCGGAGAAAAGGTGATGGACGAGCTCTACCTCATTGATGAGGTTGCCTATGTCCGATTCGCTTCTGTATATAGACAATTTAAAGATATTAATGTATTTATTAGTGAGCTAACAGATTTACTAAAGAAAACATGAGCGCTTTGACATTTATATAAGAATGGGTGATTACTGTTATGGCTCTAGTTTGGAATGAGGTCAAACCTATAGACGGATTTCGTGTACAGGCCAAAAGGATTTTGAGTCATACTGAACATAAAACACTAACACATCTTTACCAGCCTATTATTGGCGCACTATCCTATGCGTTATACCTAACACTGTTAGATGAAGTGGAAGGAGAACGCTTATTTTCTGTTGAAAAGAATCATCAATGGCTAATGAAGGTCATGAATCAATCATTAGATGTGATCTATCAATCGAGGCTGAGATTAGAAGCATTAGGATTATTAAAGACATATGTGCTGCATAAGGATGAGGATCAGACTCTCTTTGAGTATGAGCTGTATCATCCACTTACCCCTGAGCAATATTTTGGAGATGATTTGTTAAGTATCTGTTTATATAATCAGGTAGGGGCCCAGCGGTATAAGGAGCTACGAGTTCGATACTCAGCAAATACGATTCAAGGCGGAGAAAATCTCCAGAAGCAAAAGCATGAAATTACAAAGGAATTTCATCAGGTTTTTTCTTCCCTTTCTCCTTCGGAGCTTGTAGCTAAACGAGGTAGTGAATTAAATGATCAGCTTAGTGAATTAGAGCAAAGCTATCCGCTACCAAAGCAGGCGGATTCTTATTCTGGTTCCCCAACCTTTGAGCGGTTTGCATTAGATATTGATGTACTAAAGAGTTTGCTCATGAAAGGGTTAAAGGCGGACGAAATTTACAACGGACAATCCCTTCCTTATATTAAAAAGATCGCTTTTTTCTATCAGCTAGATGAATGGAGCATATCCAGAATCGTCCAAGATTCACTGTCAAATCAGGAGCAGCTGGATTTAGGTGTACTGAGCGAAAAAGCAAAGGAATGGTATCGTTTTCAGGAGGGGGGACAGCCTCCTCGTATCATTCATGATGTACAGCCTATTGAAAAAAGAGTGTTCACTAAGCCTGAGGAACTGACGGAAGAGGAGCGACATTTGTATCAGCTTGAGAATCTTAGCCCCCTGCAGCTGCTAGAGCAATTTCAACGCGGAGGTAAGGTAGCTGAAGCTGATGTCAGGTTAGCCGAGGAGCTTTTATTGGAGTATAAGCTAGAGCCAGCTGTTATTAATCTTCTTCTGGAATACATCTTTTATACCAATAACTACAAGCTGCCAAGAAGCTTAGTGACGAAGGTTGCCGCTCATTGGAAAAGGTTCAACGTGCAGACGGTTAAGGAAGCACAAGAGCTTGCTTTGAAGGAGCAGCAGCAATATAAGGAATGGCAAAGTAAACAAGAGCAAAAGGATGGGGGCAGTAAGAGTACTGGAAGGGCAAATTCACGGAATAAGCAGCCTATCCGGACAGACAAGCTTCCTCCATGGATCGAAGCTCAGCAGAAGAATGAAAGGGAAATGCAAAGAGCTGATAGTAAGATAGAGAAGGAAGAGAGTATGGGGCTTACTGAGGCAGAGCAGGAACGAAGAAGACGAATAGAAGAAAAGCTAAAAAGTCTAGAAAGCATGAGATCAAAGTGAGGAGGCTAAAGGATGGAACCCATTAAGTATGTTCTGCAGGATTGGTTAAGAGAGCGTGGAGTTTCACAGGAGGATATTCAGAAGCAAAATCACTACTATCTCAGTCATCCTATATTTCAAAAGTGGTGGCAGCATCATCCTGAATGGCAGCCCGATCAGCTCCTTCCATATATGAATAAGATTAAGGAATTTGTAGGTGAGCAGCAAAGCTGTCAAAGCTGCCGAGGTCTTCATGAATGTAGCAATATGATGAGTGGGCATGCTGCACACCTAGAGACCTACCACACGATTATTGAAGCTACTTATAAGCCTTGTTCTTATCTGCTAAGAGCAGAGGAATCCAGTAAGAGACATACTCTTGTAAAAAGTCATAAGATACCTAAGGACATTATGTCTGGTTCAATGAGAAATGTTGATTTAGACGACCCACAGAGAGCCGAGGCGTTTGAAGCTGTTCTTGATTTTGCTAAAAAAGCTACTCCAGGTGAGGACTTGATCGGTCTTTATTTGTACGGCCCACTAGGTGTAGGAAAAAGCTACTTACTTGGTGCTGCCTGTAATGCGCTAGCAGATCGTGGCATTGCCTCATATATGGTCTATAGCCCGGATTTCTTTCGCGAAATGAAAGGGGCCATTGCTGAGCAAAATTTAGAGGAGAAGCTACAAGTATTAAAAGAGGTCCCTGTGTTAATATTTGATGATATAGGAGCGGAAAATATTTCAGCTTGGGCCAGAGATGAGATTCTCGGAGCCATTCTCCAGTATCGAGTAATGGAAAAGCTACCAACGCTATATACTTCAAACTATGATTATGATCAGCTAGAGGAGCACTTGTCCTATTCTCAAAAAGGAGGAATAGAGCAGCTGAAAGCGAAAAGAATTATGGAACGGATTAGGCATTACACAGATGCATATTTTATTGAGGGACGTAACCGCAGATCAAGAGCATAATAGTTTCATTGTACTATCAGAATTTATAAGCTTAGAGGTAGATAGTAGAAAAACTAAGGCTTTCGCTAGGACTTGGCGATAAGCCAAGTTTTTCTAATAACGGGAGAATGCCTTTTAAGTATGTAGGAAAACGTTAATAGGAATGTGCCATATAGAAAGGAGATATAAAAAATGTCTAAAGTAACGATTCAGGTTAGAGATGATGGTTCATTATTTGTATCAGGTGGGGAGTTTGAGCTTATTGATGCGGAGGGGAATGCATTTGAAACAAGACCAAAGGTTTCCCTTTGTCGCTGTGGATTAACGGCTAACAAACCTTTCTGTGACGGCTCTCACAAAGGAAAATTTCAGGATAGAGTTAGAGCGCCGAAGCCTGAAGCTTCGGAATAATTGAGTATGGAATGCATTTGATGAATGGTGGATTAATGGATTTATTATCGATTTAAGTAAGTATCAAACAAAGTAAGTATCAAATGAAACTAAGTATCAAATGCAATAATACACCTATATCAAGGGATTCATGTTCCAAAATAAGCTTTTAGTGCAAAAATACACTTATTTTTTGAAAAACGGCTTTTTCAGTCGTTATAACATTAAATAAGTGTATTTTCGTATTTATTTACCTATTTCCTTTATAGAGTAGCTGGATTAAGTGTATTTTTGCACCTATTAGTTTAGAACTTAGCTTGCCACTAATTAAGGTAATATTGCGAGAAACTAAGTTAATCAATGAGAAAAACAAAGTTATTCTTCAAGAAAAGTTATTCTACAAGGGGCTAAGTTTTTCTGCTAGAACTAAGTTATTCTGTGAGAGCTAAGCTGTTCTGCAAGAGCTATTACTCTGAAAGAACTAATAAAGCTCTAGGATGTTGTGTAAGGTACTCCTTTTTCCAATCTATTTTTATCTGATCCCATGTTTCACCTTTGTCTACAGAACAAAATAGCCCATGATTATTTAATGCATAAAATGTATCATACTGAGAAGGATCGGCTGCTAAGCTGGCGATTAAGCTACCTTTCGATTGAGGTAGCCCCTTTGTTACCTCTTTCCAAGGATAACCTCCATCTTTGCGATAAATAGAAGAACAGGCAGAAGAACTATTGTAGGCTGTAGTCGGATTTTCAGATGCTGAGACGATTAACGTATTAGGATCATTGGAGCTAATAGCTAAGTCATAAAGATATGGTTTTGTATCTAGCCCGTGTCCAGTTGCTATCCAGCTTTCTCCTTGATCGAAGCTTTCAAGAACTGCCCGTTCAGAGATAATCATCCCATCTGCGCCACAAGCAGCATAGATTCTTTTGAAAGCTTTGTGATGTGTTTTTAGGGTATGCGCATCAATTGGGTGACCTTCTTTAGTATCTAACCATGTGTTTCCTCCATCCTGTGAACGTAAAACAGCTCCAGCTTCAATAGCAACCTGAATGGTTCCAGTGTTAGGCTCTTCAACAATAGAGCGGACATGATGAGTGTGTGGCTTTGGTGGGAACGCCCACTCTGAAGATGAAGGCATAGAAGGAATGTCTGACCATTCATTCCAGGCAGAGCCTGCATCAGCAGAATAGTACACAGTACTTGGCTGTGTTCCTGCATACACCTTTCCAACATTTCCGTTACTTTTTGTTGGACTAACCACTACTGCTGTAAAGGTTTTTGAGGGCAGCTCCTGCGCAATTTGCTTCCAGTTAAGCCCTGTATCTTCACTAAGCCACAGACCGTGTCCAACTGTCCCACAGTAAATACGCTGTTGATTAAAAGGATCAGCAGCTAAACAGATAGGATGTTTATCCTGAAGCTGATACGTACATGCTACAGAGCTTTTTTTGTCTTCAACCTTAATTAATTCATTTTCCATACATAGAAAGTAAGTTTTCATATAGATATCCTCCTTACTAGTAATAAAAGATATTCATACGTAAGGTGTCCGATTTACTCAGGATAATCGTATTGCTTGTATTTCGTATATATTTGTATTGTTATAATCCCATACCTTTTTCATAAAGGAGGAAAACTCAAATTTTTTGGGCTCAATCCCAGAAGGGCGAATGCATAGATTAGAAGGGAAGTATAAAAGGGAAGGAAGATTGCACATGTATCCTTATCAACAGTACGGCCAAATGCCTGCCTCCGGATCTGGACAAATGCCACATTATCCTATCGAGCCATCTAATCAGTATCAACAACAGCCTTTTCCACCTCAGCAGATGCCTTACATGCCACAAGAGCCACATCACCACCATGCTCCACAGTATGCTCAGCTAAAAAATGAAACCTTACAAACCGTTGAACCTTTCGTACAATACGGCTTGAGAGAAGCTCAACATACGTCGTACCCTCATGCTTTTAGGGAAGTAGCTGCTATTACTTATCTAATAGGAAGAGGATTTAGTCCTAGGATGGCTCATCAAATTGTTGAATCGTGGGAGATGAATGAACACTTTTAGTAAGGTATAGGGATTAATATATGTTTGGTAAGTCAGTAGTAATTAAGTATAGATAAACTAGTTCGTTTGCAGAATAAAACAATTACTAAGAGCCTAAGATAATGTGTGAAGGGAGTGAGTAGCTTGTTCCTCAATATTAGCTTAGGTTTTATTTTGCCTTGGATTGTGGCTTTTTTTCTGATTAAAAAGGATAGGAAGCTCTTAGTTCTCATCGCTCCATGTGGTTCTGTTATTGCCTCAACCTTTGATCTTTTAGGAAAGGGGTTCGGCTTTTGGAAAGTTACGCCGTTTTCTCTTGAGCTTATGAACGCAATTCCCATGTATTTAGGGATATATCCCGTCCTAGCTACATACATGATTTTTTTTATAAATAGAAAAAAATGGCCTAGATTAGTTGGAATTCTTGGATTCACTTTATTCACGACAATTCTCGAAGGGCTTGGTGTTGTCTTCGGTAAGGTTCATTATTATAACGACTGGAATATAGGGTGGACGTTTATTTCATATTTGATTCCATTTATATTGGTTTACTTTTATTATTCTTATCTAAAGAGGCTAAGGTTAATATAGGACTGAGCATAATCAGTTAAATAAAGTGTAATGCATTAGTGCGGCTTAATTTGTGTGTTACATTTTATATTGCAATAAAGGTTTAAATTTGCTAAAATAATTCTTGCAGTCGCAAATAACTTAATGATTTATAGGGAGATTAATTAAGAGTGAAAACAATTCGGGGCCTTAGCTCAGCTGGGAGAGCGCTACGCTGGCAGCGTAGAGGTCAGGGGTTCGAGCCCCCTAGGCTCCACCAAACATTACAAGCGCACACGCGCACACTCATTTATTTGAGTGTGCGCGTTTTTTGCGTTATTGGGGAGGAAATACTTAATGAACCAAGTGAACAACATAGGTGATTTGTTTTGGGTGGATTTGAAGTCGTTAGATGTTGAAAAGAGTAAGAAATTTTACCGAGAAGGGTTTGGCTGGTCATTTAGAAATGAAAATTGGGGCCACCGAAATCAAACGGTGATTTATTCTGGGACGAAACGCATTGGGGGATTAACAGATCTTCGTTCACCGGTCTATTCTCCTGAGACGGAGCCGCATGCTAGTATTTATATTTTGGTCAATCATGTAGATACAATGCTGGATAGAGCGGTAGAAGCGGGTGGAAAAGTTATGCTTGAGCCTTTTCATCTCCCTGGGATGGGACGTATGGCGACGCTGCAAGATCCGCAGGGGGCTGTGTTATCTGTTTGGGAGCAAACTGGGGTTTTTACGGGGATAGGAAAGCAAGAAGGGGCTGAGGAGAGGCTAAGCTGGATCGTACTTTTTTCGAGGGAAGTGATCCAAGCAAGTCAGTTTTATCAGCAAGTGTTTGATTGGGAAATGCAGCGCATGAGTGACGGGGATCGGGTTAGAATTGGGATTTGGAACAAAGGAGAGCAGATTGGTGTCATCATGGAGAGGGATGGAACAGAAAAACAGTTGTCAGACGAGTGGATCATCGGATATAAGGTTGGAGAAATGGAGCAGCTATATGCCGGAGCGGTGTGTTTGGGTGCACAGGTTACGGAAATACAGCCGAAGCGTCAAGGAACAAGTAAAATGGCGTATGGGGTTGGTCCGGATGGTATTCCGATTGTGCTTATTCAAATTTAAAAATGGCTATACTTGATTCAATTGTACGTAAACGATGAAAGGCAGGATTTTTATAATTTATCATACAAAAAGAGATTGTATAATATGAAAAACAGATAATTGTAATGGAAACTTGACATTGAAAGTGAATGTAAAGTATAGTTTACGTAAAGGGTACTTTACATGAAGGGTAGAGATAGGATGAAGCATCGTTTGAAGGAATTAAGAGCTACACATGGATGGACGCAGGAAAATTTGTCTGAGCAAGTTGGAGTTTCACGGCAAACGATCATCTCCATTGAAAGTGGTCGGTACAATCCATCATTGGAATTGGCTTATAAAATTGCTAAAGTATTTCGTTGCAAAATCGAAGATGTATTTATTTTTGAGGAAGGAAGTGAGAAGTCATGAATATAGAACAGATTAGTGGCTTTCTTGGCATACTTGTTGGCGCTTCTTTTGGGGGCCTTGGTGTATGGTGGGGACTCAAAAAAGCAGCTAAGAACAGAGGGATAGATGAAAGATTCAAGGTCATTTTTGCCAAATCGCATAGTACTTCCTGGTTTATTACATTGGGATCAATCTATTGTTTATTTATTTTATACCTCTTAGGTGTGGAGTTTTCTGTCCCATTCGTTCTAGGTATCCTTATCTTTATTCAATTAGGGGGCTATACATTGTCCTACTATTTCTATCATAAAAAATATTAGAAGAGAGGTAAGTAACGGAACTGCTAGACGCACAAGATACTACAGTTGTTGACCAACGAATGGGTTTGATTTCCGTCGTCGGCTAGCGTTTATCTTTCATAGTTTGTTTATCTCGATTAGAAATTTTCGATTTTATACATTTATACA
This sequence comes from Bacillus horti, assembly GCF_030813115.1. Taxonomy (NCBI): domain Bacteria; kingdom Bacillati; phylum Bacillota; class Bacilli; order Caryophanales; family Bacillaceae; genus Caldalkalibacillus; species Caldalkalibacillus horti. The sequence goes on from NZ_JAUSTY010000004.1 coordinate 149,553, forward strand.
ACTACACTGTGTTCTGAACAGGCTAAGATGAACATGATAGTCTAAGATTCCATAGGTAGTGTAATACCCAATTGTGGTAGAGCGTTACGCTGGAACCGTAGAGGTCAGGGGTTCGAGCCCCTTAGGCTCCACCATAATTTTAAGCGCAAATATAAATTTTTTAATACGTTGTAAGGGAACGGTTTGAAACGATTTTTCTACCCTCAGGTCTGAAATACCATGAAGCAGCGGTTAGAATGAGAAAGAACAAGGGAAGTAATAGCTATCAATGGGTTGTCCCAATATCATGTGGGAAATAAGCGCTCCAGCCACGGTAAAGAAAAAACCGGCATAAGCCCATTCTTTAAGGAGCGGAAATTTTGGAACAAGGATGGCAATCACGCCCAAGATTTTAGAGACCCCAAGTACTATCATTAAATAGGGGGGATATCCCAATATCGTAATCGTCTCCACTTCTACGTCCAATTTAATTAATTGGACGATCCCCACGTTAAGCATGCCTACCGAAAGCAAAGCGGTAGCAATCCAATAAATTATTTTATTTCTTTTGCTCATGTCAATTTTCCTCCTTGATTGTTCACATATCATAGTCCATAGCTATAAATCTCTTAAATAGACACTATTTGGTGACGTTTTAAATTATATGACACCGATAGGTGTCTTTTCAACTATCCATCGATTATTATGGTGATGTCGAGTTGACTTCGGCGAATCTGACGAAATGGAATTAATAATGCAGCCGATCGCGGCACAGGGAAAAGGTGAAGGGTGGTTGGAGGACAGCATGAAAGGCGCACCTGGCGTGCTCGTTGAAGACAGCGCACAAGCCGAATTTGGGGAAGCGTTCGTCGAATTGATCTCCAAACACCGGTACTGGAACCGGGAAGAAGCGTAATCATGAAGGAGGGGGCTGTCCAGAAAGTCAGTGGAAAATGACTGACTACTGGACAGATTCCATTTTTTTCCTGAAGACATAGCTGAATATATATATAAAGAAATGAAATCGTATTATGATGATAAAGAAAATAGTAAAGGTTAAATTGTTATCGAAATTATTGGGGTTGGAAATGCAAAGCCAATAACTCATCATCAGGTTACTAGAACTAAAAAAAGCTAAGTGAGCTTGTCCTTCACTTAGCTTTTAAACTACATTCTCATTGTTAGATTAAAAATAGGTATGTTACGTTGTAAAGAAAATAAAACCTTAACTACTAGATTAAACGATCAAGAAATTTACTCGCATCACTATTGAACTTCCACATCACTCCAAATTTATCAATTAATATACCAAAGCTCGATGACCAAGGTACAGAAGATATGGGCATAATAATAGTGCCTTCCTTAGAGAGGTTCTCAAAATATCTCTTAGTAGTATCTGGATCGCCATCAATGATACTAATAATAACATTAGTTCCTTGTGCAACTGCACCTGTCACAGCCTGCATGGAAGGTAAGACGTCAGACATCATCAATATGTTATTTGAAAACTCAATGCGCGACTCCATAATCATATTTTGTTCTTCCTCTGAAAGTGGGGCGGTCGGATTTTGAGGGAGTGCTCCAAAGTTCACTTTCATTACCTTTGCTTGTAAGGCTGTTTCATAAAAATCTAATGCCTCCTGTGTGTTACCATTGAATTGTAAATAGGCGATTGCTTTCATAGTTTGTTGCCTCCTTTAAGTGATATACGTAGTATAATAGGTGATAGGTGACAACAGTATGTCGTATATAGGAGGATTTATGCAAAAGATTGAACGACTTATTTCAATCGTTATGATTCTGTTACAAAAAGAGATTGTTTCGGCAACAGAGTTCAGTCATCTCTTTGGTGTTACTAAGCGTACCATTCAACGGGACATTGAATCATTAAGTTTTGCGAATATCCCTATCTATGCTAAACATGGGTATAGGGGCGGATATGCGCTTATGCAAGAATATAAATTTGATAAACGATTATTGAATCATAAGGATATCGAAAATATTATTGTAGCTTTAGATGGCTTTGAGCAGCTCACGACTAATCATAATATTCAAATGACGATTCATAAAATTAAAGGAATGAGTCATGCCGATCTAACACCTGCACTTCATGTAACGTTCTATGATTGGCTAGGAAGAAGCGAAATAAAGAAAGAGCTGACGTTTATCATGCAAGCCATTGAAAATCATTGGCTCATTGAATTTGATTATGTGGATCAAAAAGGAAACCTAACACATAGAACAATAGAACCCTATAAACTTCAGCTAAATGAGATGAAATGGTACGTCTATGGATATAGCTTAGAACGAGAAGACTACCGAACCTTTAAGTTAACGAGAATAACCAAATTCCAAAGAAAAGGTTCTTTTGTCCCAAGAATTTTAAAAGAAGACAAAAGAGAAAAAGAAATGGTTGAACAGCGTCACTTGACGAGCGTTGCATTAATGATTGATATTACAGTTAGAGACCAATTTATTGAAAGGTATGGCAAGCAATCTGTTACGAAAAAGTCTACGAGAAATTACATAGCACGTATTGAATTACCCGAAAATCAATTTGCTTACCAGTTTCTCGCTGGTTTCGGTAATAAAATTAAAATTATTGAGCCGGCAAGCTATATCGTTAAATACAGAGCTTTTTTAGAGGAAGCTTTAAGGCTTTATAAATAAATTCTGCTGTTAATCATCATTTTAAGCGGATACTATCCAGCCTCTCTAAATGAATAATTAAAAAGGAGGGTAGCGCCCTCCTTTTTAATGCTCTAAAGTAGCTTATTCGCGTGCAAATGGGTCAAAGGATTAGCTAGCCCTTGGGATGACAGCAGCCACTGCAGGATGAGCTGCTGAGAATTGTAAGGCTGCGGCTTTGAGGCTAATATTATGGCGCTTTGCAATCACATGCCAATGAAGGCACGTTTTTTGTTATGTGGGGCCAAAGAAGAGACTTAAGGCGACGCCCCACTCGGAAGAAGTGAAGAAGTAGCTTCGAGATTAAGCTTCAATGGAGGAGTATGGCGTCTAAATCAGCCTTAGCGCTCTACTTAGGAGAATTTGTCGAAATGGAACTAATAATGCCAGATTGAAAACTGACTTAGGTGGATGTAACCAGTTCATTGAAAACGCTTATCTTATAATTGACGGGGATTGCGATAATTTTCGAAGTTCCCGTTTAATTCCAAATGTTTAGGGGTAATTACTGCTTGTATACGTTAAACTCTTTCACATTTTCACGCCTAGGAGGGACAAGACTGTATGAGCAACAAGAAACAACCATCCAACCGAAAGCAGGAGCAGCTTGAGCAGTACCGGGTCGACGATCGAGGACAAGCGATGACGACTAATCAAGGACTTAAAGTATCCGAAGACGAGTTCTCGTTAAAGGCGGGAGCAAGGGGCCCGACGCTGATGGAAGATTTTCAGTTCCGGGAAAAAATGACACATTTTGACCACGAACGCATTCCCGAGCGGATTGTGCATGCCCGCGGTTTCGCAGCGCACGGCGATTTTCAATTATATGAATCACTCGAAGCGTACACCAAAGCGAAATTCCTCACTGATACCTCGGTCGTCACGCCGGTGTTTGTCCGTTTTTCTACGGTTGCCGGTTCGCGCGGATCGGCCGAAACGGTGCGAGACGCACGTGGATTTGCAACGAAATTTTATACGGAAGAGGGAAATTATGATCTAGTCGGAAACAACATTCCGGTGTTTTTCATTCAGGATGCGATGAAGTTCCCAGATTTGGTTCACGCCGTAAAGCCGGAACCGCATAACGAAATGCCGCAGGCGGCATCGGCGCACGACACGTTCTGGGATTTCGTCGCCAACAACCAGGAGACCGCTCATATGGTCATGTGGAAGATGTCGGGCAGGGCGGTGCCACGAAGCTTGCGCATGATGGAAGGATTCGGCGTTCACACGTTCCGGCTCGTCAATGCGGAAGGCAAATCGCATTTTGTTAAATTTCATTGGAAGCCGGTTCTGGGCGTACACTCGCTCGTCTGGGACGAAGCGCAGAAAATATCCGGCAAGGACCCAGACTTTCACCGGCGCGATCTATACGAATCGATTGAGAACGGAGATTATCCCGAGTATGAGCTAGGTTTGCAGTTGCTGGAGGAAGAGGACGAGTTCAAATTTGATTTTGATATCCTCGATCCTACCAAAATCTGGCCGGAGGAGGAAGTGCCGGTCAAGCTGGTGGGCAAGCTTACGTTAAATCGTAATGTCGACAATGTGTTCGCGGAAGCTGAGCAAGTGGCCTTCCATCCCGGACACGTCGTGCCAGGCATAGACTTTACGAACGATCCGTTACTGCAGGGCCGACTTTTTTCATATACGGATACACAGTTGATTCGGCTGGGTGGTCCGAACTTCCACGAGCTTCCCATAAATCGCCCGGTATGTCCGTTTCACAATAACCAGCGTGACGGATATGGACGTCACACGATTAACAGGGGGCCAGTAAGTTATCACAAAAACGCGATCGCAGGCAACACACCTTCTCCGGTTAGCGAGGAAGAGGGAGGATATGCCCACTATCAAGAGAAGATAGACGCACATAAAGTCCGGGCACGTAGCGATAGTTTCAAGGATCATTTCAGCCAGGCGGCGATGTTCTGGAACAGCATGAGCAAACCGGAGCAAGAACATATCGTGTCTGCATTCAGCTTCGAGCTGGGCAAACTGGAGCGAGAATCGATTCAGAAAGCCGTGGTGGACATGTTCGCCAATGTAAACTACGATATGGCGTCCCGTGTGGCGGAAGCGGTCGGCGTTCAAGCGCCGGAGAAGAAGCCGGAGCCGTCCACGGCGAGTTCTCCCGCCTTAAGTCAGGAGAACACGATTTTCACCGCGCGTACTAGGAAGGTCGGCGTGCTGGTAAGCGAAGGGTTCGACGGGCCGCAAGTACAGGACATCCTGGACAAACTCGAGAAGGCCGGGGTGCAAGCGGAGATTGTTGCCGAGAGGCTAGGTCAAATTCAAGGCACGAATGGCGTATCGTTGAAGGTCAAGCATACGACGCTCACTTCCGATTCTGTGTTGTTTGACGCACTGTTCGCCGCAGGGGGAGACGCCAATGCAAATTTCAGCAAACAAGCGGCATACTTCCTGACGGAGGCGTTCGAACACGCAAAGCCGATCGCGGCGCACGGACAAGGCGAAGGGTGGTTGGAGGACAGCATGAAAGGCGCACCTGGCGTGCTTGTTCAAGACAGCGCACAAGCCGAATTCGGGGAAGCGTTCGTCGAATTGATCTCCAAACACCGGTTCTGGAACCGGGAAGAAGCGTAATCGTGAAGGAGGGGCTGTCCAGAAAGTCAGTGGAAAATGACTGACTACTGGACAGCCCCGTTTTTGTTAATGTAAAGAAGTACACAATACCATGCAACAGACCTGTATTCAATAGTTAGATGTGTAATTTCTGTACGTTTTCCCCTTCCATAAAGTGATAAGAGCAATCATTAATCCGACGATAGAAAAGGACAAAATTACCAATTGAATATCAAATCCTCTAGAAACTAGTAATGTTACACTTGCATAGGCAAGCGGATCAAACCCGTTCATGGCTAAGAAGATAATACTCATGACCCTCCCCATAATACGAGGATCCGTATCTTCCTGTGCTGAAGTGAAGAATGGGATTGAAACAAATGTCATGGTAAATCCAATTAAGAACGCTAATGCTGTCAAAATATATAAATTAGGAATTTGACTGAATGCTATAGCTACAAGTAATGTTGCAATTAATCCTACAATCGAGGTTAATCCCCTACGACGCATTTTGACCATCCCGATTATTGCTGTACTTACTAGCATCCCGATCCCTAAAGCAGCATCAATGTAACTAAGATTAATGGGTGAGCCTCCATACGTTTCTACTAGAATTGGAATGGCAATAGAGATCGCTCCGAAAGCAAAGAAATTTAACGTAATTAAAATAAGAATACCTGTCATTAAAAATTTACTTGCTTTTACATAGGAAAATCCTTCTATGAAATCCTTAAGCGGTGTTTGTTTAATGGTGTTGTCTACGGGACCTTCTTTTAAGAAAGGTGGAAACATAAAAAAGGCAGACAAAAGAACGATAATAGCCGCAACTAAGTAACCAGTTGTTACGCCACCGAATTCCATGACACTCCCAGATATAATAGGTCCAATAACAAAACCAATCTGGCCCAATCCCTGAATAACGGCATTGGCTTGTTTTATTTGGCTTTTCGGCACTATTTTCGGGATTAGTGATGTTCCAGCTGGTCCAGAAAAAGCATCTAATGTTCCAAAAAAGAATCCCAAAATAATCAGGTACACAAATGTTAATTGATTGGCATTGTTCAGTAAAAATATAGTAACGAGTAGAATACCTTGGATGGTACTCGTACTGAACATAATTGTCGTCTTCTTGAATTTATCAGCGAGAACCCCACCAAATGCCATCATAAAAATACGTGGCACAGTAATGGCAATGAGTATAATGCCTAATGAACTAGCAGAACCTAAATCAGAAATGACAAACCAAGTTGTTGTCATGAAAAACATGGTAAATCCGATAATCGCTAAAAAGCTACCGAGAAATAGAAATAAAAAAGGGCGATTTTTAAATAAAGATTGATTTTGTTGCTCCATATATAACCTTCCTCTCAACTTTAATATAGAACCGATTATAGGTTGTGACGTAATGTCCTGAGCAAGCTTTATTTTAATAAAAAATATCCCGATCTAGTTTCTTTAAATTTATTGTTATTAAAACTATTAAAAGGGTATTGATTGTGACGTTACGTAACAGGATATAATTCAGTAGAGGAGGTCTTAACATGGAAGTGACAATTGGTCAGTTTGCAAAATTAGTAGGTTCAACGGTGAGAACACTACGGTACTACGATAAGATTGAGATACTTACTCCGAAAAAATATAATAAACATGGTCAAAAAATATATACACAATTAGACTGGGAGCTTTTTCAGCAAATCATGATTTTAAAACATCTTGGTTTATCTCTAAATGAAATCAAAGAACAATTGACTAATGAGAAGTTAAACAGTCGAGAGCTATTGCAGGTACAGAAGCAGTTAATTGAACAAAAACAAGCAGAGTTAAATGAGATTTTAGAAGTCATTACAAGAATGGAGCGGCTGTACAACATTGAAGGTGTTTCTGAGGAAGAATTAAATGAGTTTTCTTTTATTATGCTTGATTTATTTAGGCGGGAGAAAAAACAAATCCAGGTCATAGAAACATATTTTATGGCTGACAAGCAGCTCATGAAAGAAATAAAGCTACTAAATGATCCGGAATATAAGGAGAAAATGGATCGAGAATTATGGAATTTACTTCAGGCGATAAGAACGGCGATTCAGTTTAATGATTCTACAAGCCACAAAAAAGTACAAGAAATTTTAAGTAATATGGATGCTTTATCTCCAGCGAGTAGAAGCTTTTTAAGTCTTTCGGATGACCCTAATTTTCTTGCCGAGCACCAGCAAGTGTTTAATAATTTTTTTCCTGAAGACATAGCTGAATATATATATAAAGAAATGAGATCGTATTATGATGATAAAGAAGAGTAAAGCTTAAATTGTAATCGAATTGTAGGGTTGGTAATGCAAGCCAATAACTCATCATCACATGTCAATGAAGACAGGTTTTTGTTATGTGGAGTCAAAGGAGAGACCCCCAAGAGGACGTCCACACGGACGGAATGAAGTCTTACTCTGGTTTGACCTCATTCCAATCCGGCTGTTTTTTAATAAAAAGCTGTAAGGTAACAATGGAGAATGAGAACGGAATAATCCCTAGAATCATCATTTCTATCAGACCAGGTGAACTGATCGAGATATCATATTCTCCACGATTCGTAAAAAACTGCTGCATGGTCTGAAATGCCAAGTGCAAGCCGATTGCTGACCAAACATTTTGCGTCACAACACGGACGATTCCAATGACGACCCCTACACCAAAGAAAATAATGATGCGGGACCAATCCGATGCTGCGCCAATCATGAAGGCAAACAGCACAAACAGGATTGCTTGACCAATAACGGCTTGCCTTCTTGACCATGCATGATTCAGGTTGCGATAGAAATATCCGCGGAATAGTAGCTCTTCGGGAAAGGCCTCATATAAGAATACGAGGAGCATGACGGTCAATACGGCAAGGAGAAATTCTCCTGCTGACATCTGTATGCTCACTGATGTCCATCCCATTAAAATAAACACGGTCAGTGCGCCAGCCGCAGGGATCGAATAGCACAACGCTCCAATCAGGAAAGATTTCCAGCCAGCTCTAAAGGAAGTGAGGCGCAATCCTTTCCAGGGTCTACGGTCTAAATATCGACGAGCTAAAATGACAATTGGGATAATGAGAAGGGAAATGAAGATCGCGGACATCGCATGGTTCGTTCTGCTGTACTCCTCGTCAGACAAAAAGCCGTTTAAAATCCAAACAAGTGTCGCCAGAGAAAAAACAATTGCTATTCTCCATATAAGATGGAGGCGTTTTTGAGAAGCAGACATGTTTTAAACCTCCTGTCCATTAATCGAATCTTTTAATCGTAAGTGCCTTGTTTAAACAATAGCATTGTAAAAAGGACAGCTGTAGTGACATTTGTAACAAGTTGTGTTCTCTTTAGTTCACATTTTGAATGATGACATTATTAGAATAAAAGACTCGTTGTGGAGAATGAATAAAAATAAAAGGATCCTAGTAGCATGGTCCCTTTATTTTATCCAAACTTATTTTTTAATTATCTGCTTGCTATGTTTTAACTGTTTTTACCACCCATGGGCCATTGTAGTCGTAACAAAGCCAATATATGATTTACAAATAGCTCAGCTTTTCGTTCACCTCTCTTGATGTTATTTTCCAGCTTCGAGCGTTAAGTCTACGATGCCATAATTCCTTATAGATTCCTTCTTGACCTATTAATTCATCATGTTTCCCTTTTTGAACAAGCTTCCCGTGATCCATGACTAGGATTTGGTCAGCTGATTTGATCGTAGAAAGTCGGTGCGCAATAACCAAGACTGTCTTCTGTTTGACCAATTCATCTATCGCTTGCTGAATGTAATGCTCGTTATCAGGATCTACGTTGGCTGTGGCTTCATCCAATAAAATGATAGGGGCATCCTTAAGAATTGCCCTAGCGATAGATATACGCTGCTTTTCGCCACCTGATAATGTCGCTCCTGCTTCTCCAACAATTGTATCGTACCCTTGCTCCAATGACATAATGAAGTCGTGACACCGTGCCTTGCGTGCAGCTCTTATGATCTCTTCTTTAGTAGCAGCAGGGTTACCAAATTTGATGTTGTTGTAAATGGTGTCTTGGAATAAATAAACTTTTTGAAACACCATACTGATATGGTGCAATAGGCTTTCATTGGTCATTTTTTTAACATTAACTCCACCGATCTTGACTTCTCCTTCCTGTACATCCCAAAACCTAACAATTAAATTAGCGATTGTAGTTTTTCCTGATCCTGACATCCCTACTAGAGCTGTTTTGCTTCGCTCAGGTACTTGAAAGCTAACATCCCTTAACGTTGTCTGTTCATCATAAGAAAAATGAACTTTATTAAAAGTAATATCATAATGGTCTAGTTTTAATTGTTGGCTGTCAGCATCTTGAATTGGAGTTTCTTTGAGCTTTTCATAACGATCCAGTCCAGCCTCCATTAAACGAATATGTCCGGTTAAAGCAGCTAGCGCCTGTACAGGTATAAAGAGATAAAAGACATAAATCACTAGAACTAGAACCAGCGATAAGGGATTGCTTCCTTCAAGATAGAACCAGGAGGCCAAGAAAATAGTTAGGGCAATAGCAACAGAAAACCAAGTTTTAAAATAAATCGTTGGGGGAGAAAAAGTTTCTTCGAACTGAATGGCATGATCCCTCGTGCTTTGGATTGCATCTTTAAGTGTTTTCGCTTTTCTAGCTGTCATATTCAGTGATTTGATGATGGCAATACCCCGTACGTACTCCAAAACAGATGAAGTTAACTTTGCTTGTTGAGCTTGACGTATACGAGATTGAATACGTCCAACCCCCTGCAGCTTGCTAAGTGAAAACAGTCCCCCAATGGACAAAAGGAGCGTGAATAGGCCAATTCGCCAATCCAAAACCATTAGAATGATGCAGCCAATGGCTAAGCTTAAGTAGCCATTTATCACCTTATCCATGGCGTTCATACCATGTTCTTCAATGAATAATAAATCATTTGAAATGACCGAACTAATATTTCCGATGCTTCCTTCCTTAAAGTGACTCATCGGGAATCGTTTTAAGCGATCACCGATCTCAATCCGCTCTCTAGCGCAGATTTCGTAGGCAGTTCCGCTTTGCCAGGTTAAAAAAAGACGTCTTAATAAGATTCGAATGAATAGAGCCGCAGCCATGACGATGAAGCTCAGCCAAGCATCTGTTGCCGTTAACGTTTGCTCCAGCATTTTGCTAAGCAGGTAGAGAACGACGAAAATCGGGACGTTAGAAAATAATGATTCCAGAAAACTGATGACGAAAGCCCGTTTAATCCTTCCAGAAAAAGATCCGGATAAAGTTAACATTCGACCAATAAACTTAAGCATGAAAGTGCCTCCCTTCCTCAGAATGCAGATCAGTTGCTAATGAATCGCGATGAGCTTCCCACATTAGTCGATAAGCGGGAGAAGTGCTGAGTAAAGACTCATGATTTCCCTGCGCTGCTATCCTGCCTTCTTCCAATAAGATTATCTGGTCTGCCTCCTTTATAGTCGAGAGACGATGGGCTATTACAATTAATGTTTTATTTTGAATTAAACCGTTTAATGCTGCTTGTATCCGGTCTTCATTCTCTGGATCTGTTGCTGAGGTCGCTTCATCTAATACGACGATTGGAGCATTCTTTATCATTGCCCTAGCGATGGAAATACGCTGGCGTTGTCCACCTGAAAGCTTATCTCCTGCATCTCCAACAAGAGTGTTGTATCCTTTTTCTGTTTCTAAAATGAATTCATGGCATTGAGCAAGCTTGGCCATAGCGATGACTTCCTCATCAGAAGCATCCGGCTTGCCCATACGGATGTTTTCCATAATTGTTGTATTGAATAAAAAAACATCCTGTGAAACGTAACTAACAGTGTTCATCAAGGTTTCAAAAGTAAAATCCCTAACATCGGTATCGCCAATCCTAATTTGACCTTCGGAAACGTCCCAAAAGCGCACTAATAGCTTGGCTAAAGTGGATTTTCCTGCTCCAGACTCCCCGACTAGAGCTGTAATCGAACGGGGTGAGGCGGTGAAACTAACTTGATGAAGTACAGGCTTGTCTTCATAAGCGAATGATACACCATCATAACTTACGCTACAGTCCGCTGGAATGTTCTTCAGAGAGCCTTCGACCAATTCTGGTTCTGCAAAGAGTGACTCGATTTTTTGCACTTTTTGCTGAAGATTAGGAAATAGAGGCATGAATTCTACCAGTCGTACAAGTGGAATTCCTAAGCTCATAGCGAGTAGGATAGATAGGACAAATTGGCTGGTTGTCAGTGAACCGTCGACATAAAACCATGTGCCCGCAGGTAATAAAAAAAGGAGTGTGGAAGGGAATATAACACTATATACGGATAGGTAGTTCCATGAAACCTTATACCACTCCAGCGCAGTTTCCTTGTAATGGCTGACAGAAGTACGATATTTATCATACGAGGAGGTTGTTTGGTTAAATACCTTTATTACTTCCATGCCGGAAATGTATTCTACTATATTTTCATTCATTTCTTCAGAAGCACGGTAGTAAGGCCCCATTCGCTTCATACCATCCTTAAACATCATGCCAAAAGCGATAATCCCTATGGGCATAACGGCCATTGCAAATAAAGCCATACGCCAATCCACGATCCATAACGTTATACTAACAATAAAGAATGTTAGCAGGTTGGAGATACCCTCAGGTATGGCATGGGCAAGAATTAATTCCATTTCTTCAATACTTTCAACAAAGTTTTTCTTCAAAGTTCCGTGTCTGTATTTTTGAACATGTCCGAGTGGCATTTTTCGTAATTTGTCGGCTAGTCGTTTCCTCATCCCCATTAAGGTGTCATAGGCAAGGCGATGGGAGGCGGAAAGGCCCCGAGCGTGTGTAAAAGTGCGAAAGATTAGACAAAACAGAATCAGGCCGGACATCACACCTATGTAGGTCCACGATATAGACTGTTGAGTAGTGAAAGAGACAATCATATGGTAAATTAATACAAAAGGGGCGATTCCAAAAAGAACACTGATTGTTAATAAAATGATAGCTGCCAGCATGACTTTTCCATAAGCTCCAGCATAACTATAAATGCGTGCAAAGTCTCTCATGTTCATTTTCATCCTTTCTTTAAAAAAAATATATAGAAATAGTAGTTATGAAGAGATATTAATAAACTCATTTATTAATAGTAATAATTAATATTTAATAAATCAATAAAACTATTAAGTAATATGGCAAATTCAACTTTAACATTATCTATATAGTATTTTTTGATGATTAAACAATTGTAACAAAGGTAATCTTTTGTTACAATAATCGTAATTATTACGATTTATTAATAATACCATAATTTTTATATAGGGGGTTATCATATAGCAGAAATAAATACAGATTTCGAAAACTCGTTGACAATGTATGCTTTTGAAGGCTACAGGTATTTTTAGCTTAATTTAAAAGGTATAGGGTTAAACAGGTATTTAACAAGGTATTCAAATAAGAAAATCGAATTTATTATGATTATAAGAGGGATGAACGTGAAGAAAAAATTGAAAACAAAAGATTATATATTACTTGGGATTTTTAGTCTCTTATTTTTTGCTGTTAATTCAGCAGTTGGTTTTATTTTAACTCCTTTTATGGCTACATCAGCCATGCCTTTAATTTCCGGGGGGAGCTTGTTTTTTGCAGCCACTGTTTACATGATTATGGCTATGAAAATTGGAAAACGTGGCGTTTTGCTATTTTTGTCTATTGTAACTGGACTTATTTATGCCTTGATGGGGATTCCATTGTTGTTAGTCTTCTTTACTTTGGCAGGTGTTTTAGGGGAAGTAACGCTTATCAAAGGTGACGGAAATCAATACCGAAACGTTCATCGTCAAGCTCTTGCTTATGCCGTTTTCGGAGCACTATTCGGAATGGGCGCATATGTAACGGTATATGTGTATGGAAGTGATTATTTAACAGAAATGTACGATGAAGCGATGAGGGAAAGTCTTATGCAGTTCACGTATTCACCTGCTTGGATGATTGGTGGGTTTCTTTTTTCTTTTGTCATGTCTATTCTTGGATGTTTACTTGCCACAAAGATATTAAACAAACATTTTATTAAGGCGGGCATGGTTAGATAAATGAGCGATCAGCGTAGAAAATGGCAAGTAGAGTTTGATCCACGTTTACTTTTATTACTGTTGCTATCCTTAAGCGGAGTCGTTTTTTTAGCAGAAAAAAATACATTGCTGTGGCTTGTTGGTTTTATGTCGATTTTATTGATACTACAAGGGATGACAAAAGCGGTAATTTCATTTCTGCTCGTTGCTGTAGCATGCTATAGTCTGCAAGTATGGGATACATTATTTCAAAAGGGTTTACTCACAATTGTTTTGTTTTTTACTCATATTGGGTTACGCTTATTGCCTGTTATGATGGCGTCTTATGCTCTAAGCTGTGTACCTTCTGGTAAATTGATAGCAGCTTTGCGTAAATGCCACATACCTGCAGGTATTTTAGTTGCCTTAGCTGTAGGAGCACGTTTCCTTCCAGTCATTCGTTCGGAATTTGAAGCTATACAACTATCTGCGCGTTTACGAGGTCTTTCAATCGCCACGCCTACGAATTGGATCAGACCATTAAAAACGTTTGAACATTCGATCGTTCCGCTTCTAATGAAAAGTCTAAAAATCGCTGATGAATTGGCTGCCTCGGCTACGACTAAAGGGATCGATGCTCCTTTTGTAAAAACGTCACTACACCGAGTTGCCTTTCAAGGGAGAGATATAGTAGTCCTCTTTACATTTGGTATGGTTATGTGGGCAGCATTTTATTTCGGAGGTCAAACATGATGAAAAAGAAGAATATGACCCAACTTTTGGATGTATCATTTCGATACGATCATGCGGAGGAAAGGCTGTGTAACATACAGTTAACTATTAAAGAGGGTGAATGTGTGGTAGTAACGGGTCCATCTGGTAGTGGAAAGACTACACTTACCCGCATTGTTAATGGTCTGATTCCTCATTTTTACGAAGGTGAACTTACTGGTCAGGTACTTGTTCAAGGCAAGCCTGCTGATCAAATCCAGCCTTGGGAGTTTGGAAGCATTATTGGGAGCGTTTTTCAAGATTCTCGTAGCCAGTTCTTCGCCTCCCGTGTGGAAGATGAAATAGCCTTTAGTGGAGAAAATTACGGCATGCCTTCAGAAATGCTTCGAGAGCGTGTGGATCAATTGGCTAAGGAAGCTGGACTTGTGCACCTCTTAAAGCAGGAAGTACGGATGCTATCCAGTGGAGAAAAGCAAAAAGTTGCAGTGGCTTCAGCATGTTTAACGAACCCACACCTGCTTGTCATGGATGAGCCTTCGGCTAATTTAGATATGACAGCAGCTGGAGAATTGACTGTTCGTTTGGCGTCCCTGAAGCAAAACGGTAAAGCACTATTGATTGCTGAGCATCGGCTCTATTATTTACTGCCAATTGCTGATCGTATCATATACATGAATCATGGTGAGATCTTGGCAGAATGGACTCCTGAGGAATTGCTTGGTTTATCGTCTGAACAACTTGTGCGATACGGGCTACGCTCGCCTTCTCTTGGTACGTTACCTATTCGTATAGGTGGTGACCCGTTCAAACAAACGGAACAAAAGCAATTGTCACTCCAACAGGTGGAGATATCGCCAAATAAATGGGCAAGTTCGTTGCTAAAAGAAATATGCTTTTCAATAGGAAAAGGAGAAATGGTAGCCCTGACTGGAGCAAACGGAGCTGGAAAGACAACATTAGCTAAAGCAATTTGTGGGTTGCTAAAACAGCGCCAGGGAACCATCGCATTAAACAATCAGCCTGCCAAAGCTACAGAAAGAAACAAGAAAGCTTGGTTTGTTCTACAGGATAGTGATCACCAGTTGTTCGCGGATAGTGTCTTAAATGAAATTATGCTCACATTTGAGAAAAACAAAGAGGCACGAACCAGAGCTGAATACCTAATGCGAGAGTTAGACTTATGGTCGTTGAGAGAACGTCATCCCGCATCTTTGTCTGGTGGTCAGAAGCAGCGTGTTACCTTGGCCGTTGGTTTAATGCGAAGGCCAGATGTGTTGGTATTAGACGAACCAACATCCGGGCTTGATGGTAAAAATATGCTTCGAGTAGTTCGACTGCTTCGACAAATAGCAGGAGAAGGTGTGGCTGTTTTAGTAATCACGCATGATGTTGAATTTATTTTTGAGGCATGCGCTCGAGTCCTATTTCTAGCCAATAAGCAATTAAAGAGAGATTTACCAGTTAGGGATGAGAATAGATCGAAGATTATACAAATGATGAAGTCTATCGGGTTAAATAAGTTATTCTAGCTCCTTTTTAGGAGGTGAAACTGAAGTATACTCATTTGACAGAATAGGATTAGTTAGCATATTATTTTATTTAAATCGTAATTATTACGATTTGATAATGAGGAGAGAATAGATCAAAATCGCTGAATTAATCGTGTGATGCATTTGGTTATTGTCCAGACTGCCAAGAGGCTTAATAGGATAGAAAGGATGTTAGTAGAATGCTAATAGACCCATTAGATGCCGATCAAGCATCGAAATTACCTGTTACCGTTTTAAGTGGTTATTTAGGGAAAACGACGATATTGAATCATGTGCTACACAATAGAGAAGGACTGAGAGTAGCGGTCATCGTCAACGATTTGAGTGAAATCAATATTGATGCCGCTCTGGTTCTTGAAAAGGGTGGGCTGAGTCGTACTGAAGAAAAACTTGTTGAAATGTCAAACGGATGTATATGCTGTACATTACGTGATGATTTACTCCAAGAGGTTGAGAAGTTGGCGTTGGAGGGACGTTTTGATTACATTCTTATTGAATCGACTGGAATTGGCGAACCGCTCCCTGTGGCTCAGACATTCACTTATGTGGACGAAGAACAAGGAATTGACTTGTCGAAGTGGACACGTTTGGACTGTATGGTAACTGTTGTGGATGCTCAGAATTTTTGGCTAGATTATCACACTAGAGAATCGTTAAAAGACCGCAACCAAGAAGCAGGGGAAGAAGATAAGCGAGGTGTGGTTCATTTACTAACAGATCAAATAGAATTCTGTGATGTTTTGATATTAAACAAGTGTGATCTTGTAAGCGAATCGAAGCTTGATGAACTTGAACGTGTACTGAGAACCTTGCAACCACGAGCTGAAATAATTCGCACTAGTCGTGGGCAGATCGATCCGAAAAAAATCTTACATACAGGCTTATTCGATTTTGAGGCTGCTAGCCAATCGGCAGGGTGGATTCAAGAGCTACAGAAGGAAGAGCATACGCCAGAAACGGAGGAATACGGAATAAGCTCATTCGTATATTCTCGTAAGCGTCCCTTTCATCCTGAAAGATTTCTAAACTGGCTTCAACGCTGGCCAAAGGAAATCGTTCGATCCAAAGGTATTCTTTGGATCGCCAGTCGTAACAATCGAGCGTTCTCATTTAGTCAGGCAGGAGTATCTCGCCAGCTGGCATCGGCTGGGCTATGGACGGCAGCCTTATCTCCAGAAGAAAAACTAGCCTATTTCGACAGTGAAGACAATTTTCCTAAATCAAAGGATTGGGATGATGAGTGGGGAGACCGGATAATCAAGCTGGTGTTTATAGGAATACACTTGGATAAATATCATATCAGTCGCTCACTGGATCAAGTTTTGTTAACTGACGATGAGATGAAGAGTAATTGGCGTGAAATGAATGATCCATTGCCACGAATATAATATATTTTACGAAAAAGGAGAGATGTGAAATGGCAAAAAAATCAAAAGTAGTTAGGGAAAAGAAACGTCAAGCAACCGTCGCAAAGTATGCTGAACGTAGAAAAGAATTGAAGGAGAAGAAAGACTATGCAGCTTTAAGTAAGCTCCCTAGAGACGCGTCCCCAACCCGACTCCATTCACGATGTGAAGTGAGTGGAAGACCAAGGGGATTCTTACGTAAATTTAAGGTTTCTCGTATTGTTTTTCGTGAGCTGGCTCATAAGGGACAGATTCCTGGCGTCAAAAAATCTAGCTGGTAAAAGAGTAGGCTATGGATGACTTAGAATTTCGTAGACTCAACAAATTACTCGACGCTTACATTGAACTGAAAGTTCCATCTCATGTCCGTTCATCTGTCCGATTGAGCTATCGATGGGAGCGCTCATGTTTGACTTTACGAGAAGAACGACCAGATTACGATTTGCGTATATGGTATAGTCAGGATATTGCGCAATTCCGGTACGAACAAGGAAAATGGACCGTTTGGTCGATGAACAGGGACAATGAGTGGTCTAAGGTTGTTTCAATACAGCCCGAGAGCGATTTCGAACGTCAGTTGGAGTTAGTAGAATTGGATCAGGAGGGAGTCTTCTGGGTTTCATAAAATTCAAAGAAGAAGGTATCCTCTGGTCAATTCTGTAGTCTGAATCCACCAATACTTTCACCGTACTAGAAGTAAATATAAGCTAACCATGGAAAGATAGCGCTAACAATATACTTCCAAGGGGGGACGCAGTAATAATAAGATTTATTGATTGTTAGGTTGTATACCAGATCCTTATACTTGTCCCTTTACCAGCTTGGCTTTCCAACCCAACTTCCATGCCGTGAGCTTCGATAATATCACGAGCAATGGCCATACCAAGGCCTGTCCCTCTGCTATCGGTGTTGGTTCCGCGATAGTAGCGATCAAAGATTTTCGCCTGCTCTGCCACTGGAATCCCTTTTCCGTTATCCTCAATAGAGATGAATTCATCTTGAATGGTTATTGAAACAGCTGTATTATCATCGTTATGAATCAATGCATTATAGGCAAAATTGAATAAGGCTCTCTTCATTAGATGCTGGTCAATGGAGAGCTTAAGCTCTGGAGCATCACTGGTAAAGGAAATTTCTCGTTCTCCATATTGCGAATCATTCAGTAGGTCAATCACGATCTCTCTTACAAAGGATTCCATGCGTGTTTCCTGTAGCTCTAATGTCACTTCCTGGTTTTTTAATCGCATCGTTAAATTGAAGTCATCAAGTAAATTTTTCATATATATCGATTGTCTTTCAATCACTTCTGCGTATGCTAATCGTTCATGAACAGGAACATCTTCATCACGTAATAATTCGGCATAGCCCTGTACGGAAGCAAGTGGTGTTTTTAGATCATGGGACACGTTACTTATCCATTCATTGCGCATCTTCTCTAATTTAAGTCGTTCGTTTTCATGCTCCATTAATGTTTCCGATACGTCATTCAAATTGGAAAAGACAGGCTTAAACACTCCAGTTCTTTGGGGATGCTGTGCGTAAAAATTTCTATGCTTAAGCTGAGAAATACGTTCAATCATTGAATTCACAGGCTTTGTTAGAATTGTACTGAACAGAAGTCCAATGAGTGCAGCAATTATTAGATCGACGATCGTAATCACGATAAGAGATTTCGAAGCGAATGAAACGATTGATTCAACATTTATCATGCGGACAAACCTTGATTCTCTTGAGTAAGGGACGCCGACGATATAACTAAAACCTTCATACTCTCCAAGAAAGTATGTATTGAATTCGTCATCCATATATTTGTACTTATGAACAATTTCCATAAGGGTATAGTTGTTTGATGCTGTATCAGGGGCTAGGTAGGATGAAAGCACTTGCCCATTATCGTCAAGAATTTGTATCCATGCACCGAATTCTTCAAGCGCTTGTTTACCGTCTTGTGACACAACGGGTTCTTCATCTCCAAGAGTCATATATTGACCGAAATCACGTGTAAATGTCTCTGCTGAACCACTTGTAACCTCCTCAATACCTCTAGTTTGCTGATAAATCAGCATACCGATCAAAATAACGGTGTTCACAACAAGTACGATGAATACAATGCTGAGTATTGAGAATAAATAACGCCCCGTTAGCTTCCATTTCATTTGACTCACCTATTTTCCCTGGAATCGGTAGCCTAAACCTTTGACATTGGTAATATATTTGGGGTTGGACGGAGATTCCTCAATCTTCTCCCTAAGTCTACGAACATGAACCATTAACGTGTTATCTGCACCATAATAGTCTTCTCCCCAGACCATTTCAAATAGACTTTCCTTACTTAAAATGCGACTAGGATTTCTCATAAAGCAAGCCATTAAACCGACTTCCTTTGCTGTTAGCTCCAACACTACTCCATCCTTTATAATCTCAGTTTCCTCGGCATTCATCGAGAAGGGACCAATAGTAATGTCACTTTTTTGCTTTGCAGACTGGTCTGAATCCATAGCGTACAATCCAGCACGCCTTAGCTGTGCTTTTACCCGATAGGCGACCTCTTTAGGGCTAAAGGGCTTAGTTATATAATCATCTCCTCCTATAGCAAGCCCTAATATTTTATCTACCTCATCATCCTTTGCTGATAAGAAAAGGATTGGAATACGAGAGACTTCACGAATCCTCTTACATAGGTCATAACCTTCTCCGTCAGGCAGCATAATGTCAAGTATCGCTAGGTTGGGCGAGAATTCTAGAAATTTATCCCAGCCCTCCTGTACACTTCCTGCGGTTTCAACCCTAGTTAATCCTTCTTTATGTAAAGCCGTTTTCAATAACTGGCATAGGTCCTTTTCATCATCTACAACTAATATCCTGGGCTGCTCCATTGTTTTCAACATCCTTTCAGGAAAAGTCTTTTATATATATTACCACGTATTGTAATCGGTTTAACTTATTTAAGGATTTTGTAAGGTTGGCGTGATTCTGAGTTAAGGACGGAGGGATATAGTAAAGGCAAGACATAACAGAGAGGTGCTTAAAACATGGATTCATTATTAGTTGTCAAAAATGTTGAAAAAACGTATGGAAAAGGCACAAACCGTTTTAAAGCCCTTGAGAATATTTCCTTTACGATTGATTACGGAGAATTTGTGGGTGTCATGGGCCCCTCCGGATCGGGAAAATCAACACTCCTTAATGTGCTAGCTACCATTGATTCTCCAACTCAAGGCGATATTTATATAGAGAACGATAATATTGCAAAAATGAAAGAAGAAAAGCTGGCGGATTTCCGTCGTAACCATTTAGGATTTATTTTTCAAGACTACAACTTACTAGACTCATTAACGGTAAGAGAAAACATTTTGCTATCCCTTGCGATAGCCAAAAAATCAGTGGTAGAGATGCAGAAGAGAGTAGAAACAATAGCAGCCAGCTTTGGCATTGCTTCACTATTAGATAAGTATCCTTACCAAATCTCGGGGGGACAAAAGCAACGTACTGCCGCTTGTCGAGCCCTTATTTCTGACCCCAAGTTGATTTTTGCTGATGAACCGACAGGGGCTCTAGATTCAAAATCAGCAACTGATTTACTTGAAAGTATGAGTATGTTAAACGAATCTCATGAAACAACCATTATGATGGTTACGCATGATGCTTTTGCTGCTAGCTTCTGCCGAAGAATCGTATTTATAAAGGATGGTCAGATCTCAGATGAAATTCTTCGCAGGGGACAATCACGTAAGCAATTTTTCCAAATGATATTGGATAAATTGGCCGATATAGGCGGTGAACCAGATGACGTTATTTGATCTTGCTCTAAAAAATGTACGTCGGAACCTTAAGAACTACGGGCTATATATAGGTTCCACCATTTTTTCTATCATTATTTATTTTACTTTTGTCACATTGAGATATAGCGAGGATATTAATGCTCTAGCAGAAAGCTCGCAGAGAATCAGTAGTATTATGAACGCTTCGGCCTTTGTATTAATGATCTTTGTGGCCATTTTTATCGCTTACTCTAATTCGTTTTTTATGAAGAAACGTAAAAAGGAAATCGCCCTATACTCTTTGATGGGCGTGCGCAAGCGCTCCATTGGCTGGATGCTCTTTTTCGAAAATATGGTTATTGGCTTACTTTCGTTACTAGTAGGTGTGGCCTTAGGTTTCCTATTATCTCAGCTATTTCTATCTATACTATTAAAGCTGATGGGTCTGGAAATCGCCATGGGATTTGCTTTCTCCTTAAGTGCTGTGATTCATACGATGATTGTGTTTCTGATTATCTTTTTTATCACATCGCTGCAGGGCTATCGTGTTATTTATCGCTTTAAGCTAGTTGAGCTATTCCATGCCGAAAAAAAGGGAGAAGAGCTACCGAGGGCACGATACTTTTCTAGTATTATAGGTGTTTTTACACTTGTAGGTGCGTATTGGCTGGCCCTTCAGGATATAACCTCTTCAGAGGCTTGGCGAGTACTCGGTATCGCTACACCTCTAGTCATCATCGGTTTAACAGTTTTAGGGTCGTATTTACTATTTCGCAGTGTACTTGTTTATTTCCTTCAGGTGTTGAAGAAGCGAAAATCGTTCGCCTGGAAGGGTCTTAATGTAATGACGCTATCCCAATTGTTGTATCGCATAAGAGTGAATGCTCGTACACTAACGATTATTGCCACATTAAGTGCAACAACGATTACAGCAGGAGGTGCAGTATTTGGATTGTACTATAATGCTGAGAAATATGTACAAACGAATACACCTTTTACATTTATGTGGGAGGGTGAAGAGCAAACGATCGATTCCGATGTTGTTACATTTGACGAGACGATTTACAGCAAGTCAGTTCGTGTTACGTACGGAGATAGGGAGATGGAGTATACTCTTCTGAATTCCACCACATTTGTTAAATTAGCTGAACAGCTTGGCTGGGAGAATATTCAAGAACCTGCTGAAGGTCAAGTATTTTCCATTGATCCTTTTTTCGATGAGCGTTGGTCAACAAGGATAGACTCGATACAACTACAAAATGATCATTATTCCGTTGCTGCTCTCTATACAGAACCAGTGTTTAATGTATCTACTATGGGAGGTAACGCGTTCATTTTAACTGACCAACACTATGATGAGATAGCGACGGAAGAGCAAGAATTTCAAGCGGTTCAGGTACAGGATTATAGAAATCAACTAGAGCTCTCCCAAGAGCTGTCCTCAAAAACGGAGAATTTCTCTAGTGCTGTAGAAAATTATAGGAATACGATTGAAACGTCAGGGTCTACGCTCTTTGTTGGAAGCTTCTTAGGACTAGTTTTCTTAGTGGCAACAGGTAGTATTATCTATTTCAAGACGATAACTGAAGCAGAGGAAGATAAGGCAAAATATGCGGTCCTGCATAAGATAGGTGTTTCCAAAAAAGAAATGAAACGAAGCATACGTCATCAAGTTGGTATGATATTTATTGCTCCGTTAGCCTTAGGGTTATTACATGGAGGAGTAGCTCTACTAGCCTTTTCTGAGTTGCTACAAGTGAATTTGTGGGTACCGATTTTATTATGGATGTTTGCTTACACTTTCATCTATATTATCTATTACTTTGCGACTGCTCGAAGCTTTAAACAAACCGTTCTAAAGAGACTATAAGGAGGAATTTACAATGAAGAAAATTTTTGCAACACTTTTGACGGTTGTTGTTGTTTTTATGGGGATGGTGCTTGCTTTAGCTACTGTGGATATTAACCGTTTAGGAAAAGATAATCTCTATGTTCAAATCAGTGAGCATACGGATATAGAGGAAACAAGATTAGATTCAGGTGAAGTTGTGAAGCGTTACTGGTATGAGCTGCCTGCCTATGATGAAAATGGAGTAAAGAATATGGTTGAATTCTCTGCTGCAAGGGAGCTGAGGCTAGACGCTTATCTGATGCTTTACGTAAAGAATGAAAATGAGGTAACTTCATATGATGAAGTACAGTGGAATGAGATCCCGACTCAAGCTCAAGAAAAGCTGGATAATTAGATTCTTACTTGTGGCAGTTGAGCTAACAAAATTCTTAATGGGAGATTCGTCTTAAATTTTATCTAAAAAATATTGGTCAAAAAATCCGTAAGTTTACGCTTACGGATTTTTGTATGACTTCTTTTTTATGAAATCTTCAACAGGGAGGGGATGAGGTGATGTGTATCACAGTATTTGTTTAATTCCTTCGGTTTGTTCCATCTGACTCACCTCCCTAACGAAATTTAATTTTCTATTCAGCCAAGGTTTTTGGCTGTTGAATACAATGCAGCCATACCACCATAAAGGCAATAAAAGAAAGCTTGTCGGCGCATTCCCCCTGAAGAATGAATTGGGGCTTACGAGTTGATTATAGAACGGGTAGTCAGACAACTTTGTGATCCCAATCACAAATGAATTAAAAAAACGAAGCATACCGATGAAGGAATGCTTCGTTTTAAACAAAGGAGTATCAAATTACTTTTGTTTTTTTACAGGGTAACGAAGAATTGTCTTTAAAAGAGAGGGCTTGACTTTTCGAGGATCGGATATATAGATTTCGTGATGCAGCCCATTTTGGACAAAATCATGGGAATGCATGAAAGTATGAATATGCTCAATCGTATCTGGCTCCGTGCTGTAAGGACCAATGTGCATCATTTGCACGCATGCTCCTTCATTTATGATTTCAAAGGTTATATTATGGATTAGATCAAGCTTCTTTTTCTTAGCGATGGCAACCTTACAGGCGTCATCAGCGATCCTCTCACTGACAAAGTCCGGCATTCGGATCATTAGCTTCCAATGCCAATCTCCACGCGGGACCTCAAGCATTTCATTCTCAGAATTTACCCACCAAAGTCCCTCTAGCTTAGGAACGACAAAGTCCTTGGCATCCTTCTTACTAATATTTTTGATTGCGTAGGCAACTGTATATAGAGCTTCTACTGCATTTATAAACATATCGCTTTCCGGAGCTCCATATCCCGTAATCGTAAGATAGGGGATTTCATTCAGTTGTATCAATTGGGGAGTACCTGTTGCAGAATAATAATTTTTGTCTGTTCTAGATAGGTCAAGTTTTTGTTGAAATAGGCTCATGATTCCATGGCTCCTCTCTATTTATCATGGATTCATCATATAATAACTTCGCTGACAACATGGGTGTCAGCGAAGTTCAGGTGCTTCATAAAATTTTGCTAAATCATACGCTAGAGTAGACATTATTTCATTTAAGGAAGAGGGCTTTAAGACTTGAACACTTTTTCCAAAAGATAGTAGAAGAGGGGGGAAGTATTTCTTCATTGCTTCATCTTCTAGGGCAAATTCCGCTTTATTATCGCTACGCTTAGATAAATGCGCTTGAAGAAACCAATGATTGCAAAACTGATCTAAGATTTCTTCACTGCCTACCAAGCATACTGTAACTGAGTTTCCCTTCGGTTCTTTTTTGACATGTATGCAGTGAAAGAGGTCTTGAATTGAGATAATGGAAGGCTTATCGAAAGTACCTCCGGAATAAGACAAGTCGCTTATTCGGTCGACACGAAATACTCTCTCTTGCTGACGTATATGACAGTATGCAACCAAATACCATTTATTTAAATGAAAAACCAATCCATACGGATCAACTTTCCTCTCTATTGGTATGTTTCTTTTGGATTTGGCATAGTGGATGAACAAAGTCGCATTTTCTAAGACAGACTTCTCCAACTGGCGTAATACAGATTGCAGAGATAAACTGCGGGACTGCTCAACGATTTGAAGACCATTGGATTGACGCTGTAGCTCTTCACGCTGAGAATCGTTAAGTCGATGTGTAATCTTTTGTAATGCGCTATCTAAAGAATCGGCATAGGGATACTCAGCTTGACGGGCAAGAAGTGCACTATGTCCTATTGCTTTAAGCTCCATCGTTTCAAAAAAGAGAGGTAAACTAACAAACGACTCAGGTAGCTTAAAGCCTCCTCCATGACCTGGCTCGGCAATGATGGGCACACCGCTCGTGCAAAGTATATCAATATATCGATATACTGTTCTAACACTAATCTCCAACTGTTCAGCTATTTGTGCAGCAGTCGTTTTTGGATTCGTTTTAAGAATCCATAGTACAGATAACAAATAGTCTAGTTTCACCATTATGTACCACATACTTTCGTTTTTTTCTTACTTTACATGCTACATGATGAGAGGTGGTGTGTACATAGTGACTGATTCTAAAGCATATCTCTTCGTTCAGAACTGTAGATTAACCAGGGGGCTGAAACGTTGCCGGCAAGGGGTAAAGAGAGAGCTAACCACATCATTGTAATATTTCTGATTTGGCTCAAGGTCTGTACTTTGGATTAAACAAACTTTTCTGTTCGAAACGCGAATAGTCTTCTTTTCATTAGGAGTATTCGTCATTACGAAAGTGCGCTATAACAATAAAGAACGCAAGCTCCAGCTTCTCAAGCGCTGTAACTTGCGTTCTTTTACATATGAAATAATAAATGCTTGTGATGAACCATTCCTTAGTAGAAAAATAGCTCTTTTTTTGATGGTGATACTTAATCCTGTAGTCCAGAGATTGAGTTCCACGATGTGACCTCGTCCACGCTCAGACGAGTTTTTGGAAAACCAGCTCCGTCTGCTTTACCAACAGAAATGAGCATGACAGGTACATAGTGAGATGGGATATCGAAAGCCTCTACAAGCTGTTCGGCTGAGAAGCCACCCATCGGAACTGTATCATAACCGTGAGCTTTGGCTGCTAGCATAAACTGCATCGCCACTAGACCACCGTCGATTAGGGCAACACCTCGAGCTGTCTCACGATCCATGTTCGGGTACATTTCAAGTAGGCGGGGTACATAGGAATCTTTTACTTCCTGTGGCATACCGTTCTTAACAGCAAGGCTATAAATCTTATCCGCATTGTGATAAGCTTCTGTATCTCCTAGTAAAATCAAGGTAGCTGCTGCATCAAGCACTTGCTTTTGGTTATAGGCAATAGGGAAAAGCTTTTGCTTGACATCTGGATCTGTGACCACAACAAAGCGCCATGGCTGTAAATTTGATGAAGATGGAGCTAGGATGGCTTCTCCGATTATCTCTTTAAGCTCATCCTCTGAAATGCTAACAGAAGGGTCATATTGGCGAATCGATTGACGTTCACGGATTAATGTGTAAAAATCGGCAGTTCTCTGATTTGTATTCATTATAATTCCTCCTAAGGGATGTTTAACTGTGGTAAAAATAACACAGTTACTATGCGACTTATACTGTGCTAATTTTAACACAGTATACTCCACAAAAAAAGATGTGTCAATGGTTTAAAGTTTTCTTAATCCTCTCTGCAAAATCGGCAAGAGTATACTGCCTAAGAACCTGTAAAGCGGATTGCTCAAGCTCAACCTTCAGTTCTGTAAAAGCATGACTCATCTGCTGTCCAAATGGGTTAGAGCCTGTTGATTCCGATAAATGGCATAGCCTATCTTCTTCAGTTTGCAGCGCCATGTAAACGTCAGCTAATGTGAAAGAGTCTGGGCTTTGTTTTAGGCGATAGCCACCATCTCGACCCTCTCTCGTTACCAGTAAGCCACTTCGGACAAGCTTTGCTAAAATCCTTCTTAACTGGGTTGCTTCAGATTGCATGTAGGCAGCGATATCACAGCTTGGACAAGTATCAGAGCGAAGGGACAGTACTACCAAGGCTTGTACAGCTACTCCAAACGTTTTATCAGGTATTGCACTAGCACTTTTCTTAACCAATGATCTCGCTCCTCTCCGTTTCAAAATGTACTGTTATTATAGCACAAGTAGGCTGTCTTGAGGAGAAGAGGGCCTTTTCTCTAATTTCAGGTAAAGTTATAATGCTTAAAATAACGAGTGGTGTCATTGGAATGAATAAAGTTTTAATACGACAAAAATGATTGTTTTTTTCTAGCATTGAACAAGAGAGGAATTGCCTAGTGTTGTATGGCTTTAGGTCAGGAGAAGTGATATAAAATTTCAATTTCTGTTCACAATACTAGCACTTCCTAGTCATGTGGAATTAACGATGTTACTTTACAATTTTCCTTGACTTAACTTTCTGTCATTACTCACAAGCTAGGAAGTTAGTGCGATTATGATTGAAAGAAAAGGAGGGATATTGGTTGTGAAAGAATGGATGAAAAAACAAGGGTTATTCCGTCTTAGATTATATCTAATCATTATGGTAGGGATCCTTGTTCTCTTTGCTATGTTGATGTTTATTCCAGTGGATCTTGGACCCCATGACAATACACGAATGATAGTTGATCAGACGTACAGGATTTATATTGCACCCCCTTGTTATGAGCAAACGGAAGTTACGAACAATTTACTTGAAACGACCTTTGGGAGTGTCGTGGAGAGTAGCCTTCAGCCCGAATCAGCTTGTACAGCAGAAGCCCTTAGTACGATTAATGTGACAATGTGGAGTGCTCTTAAGGAACGACTTTTTCCCACACGATGGAATTGGTAAATGGATGAATTTAATGAAAAGGAGGTTAGCTCGTGCTAAAACGTAACTCTACAGGATTGTTCGTTTTTATCTTTATAGTTGTTTTAGTTGGTTGTAGTTCTGCAGCTAATGAAAGCTCTGACAAGTCAGTGACAGCAGGACAACGGAGTGAAGACGGAGCTTATTTTGCTTTTACTGATGATGAAGAGAAGATAGTGGTGTTGGATCATAAGCCTGAAAGCATTGTTGTTCTTAATAGTGAGGTCCTTCATTCTTTTTATCAAATTGGGGGTAGAGCTGTGGGTATTACAATGGACGTTGTGATTGAACCTCCAGAGCAAGCAAGGGATATTGCCATTGTTGGCATGATGCATGAAGTAAATATGGAGTTGGCATTTAGTCTAAAGCCCGATTTAGTGATTGGACAAACTTTTTGGCATGCATCATTAAGACAGCAATTTGAAGAGGCTGAAATCCCTTTTATGAATTTATCTACGTTGACTATTGACGATTTGCAAGCCAATGCTCTTTTACTAGCACGAATTTTAGGGAAGGAAGTTCAAGGGGATTCTGCTATCCAAGATATGAAAGAACGCATTCAAGTCATTCTGGAGCAGATACCTGATGAGTCGTCCACCTATGCTATTTTAACTCTGATGCCTGGCTCCATCTTTTTGGAACAAGGTCCGACGATAGCTGTAGATATTGTTGATCAATTTGGATTTACGAATATTTCCACCTCACTAGAATCGGGGGAAATGCCCGGATATATTCCTTTCAGCATGGAGACATTGGTTAAGCTAGATCCGGATTATCTGTTTTTACTGGTGCATGGAACAAATGAGGAAGGGCAACGCATTATTCAGAACGAATTGGAAACCAATGAAGCTTGGCATGCATTAAAGGCAGTTAATAATGGCTCCGCCCATTTTCTACCTTCAGATCTATTCGTCATTGCACCTGGCTTAGACGTCTACCTTTCATTTGAGTATTTGGCAAAGTTATTATATCCGACTATATTCTCAGAAACAGATAGTTTTGGAGTTAGGAAATGAAGATTAGAGAGAAAAAATCATGGAAAGTCTTTTTACTATCCCTATTTCCTTTACTTGCTTTGATGAGTCTGTTGTATAGCCTGTCTTTCGGTTCGGTAGAAGTCAGTATTCCGGATATTATTAACATTCTGCTTGGCGATAAGCAAGGCGAATACTATACGATCATCTGGAGTGTGCGGCTTCCACGTCTATTGATTGCTGCTCTTGTTGGAATGAATCTTGCATTAGCAGGAGCACTTCTACAGGGAGTTATGAGAAATCCGATGGCAGATCCCCATATTATTGGAGTTTCCTCTGGAGCTGGATTGTTTGGTGTGTTTATAATGCTAGTTTTTCCAGCATATAGTCATCTACTTGTTCCTGCTGCTTTCATAGGAGCTATGACAGCCGCTTTCATTGTATATATCCTAGCGTGGAACAAGGGAGTATCTCCTATACGAATCATATTAGCTGGAGTAGCCGTATCCGCTTTTTTAAACTCCGGAGTATCTGCCCTATATACCTTTTACAGTGATCGTGTTCCGGGAACGATTTCCTTTATGGTTGGGAGTCTTTCAGCGAAAAGCTGGCAGCAATTTGATGTACTATGGCCCTATTCGTTGATTGGGATTTTTCTGGCGATGATCGGGGCACAAAGAATGAACATTTTAATGCTCGGAGATGCGGAATCCCGTTCTTTGGGTTTAAATACTGAGGGATATCGTTTGTGGTTTATTGCTATCGGAGCCTTGCTTGCAGCAAGCGCAGTCAGTGTAGTCGGGCTACTTGGATTTGTAGGTCTTATTGTCCCACATGCTGCAAGACTTTTGGTAGGGAATGACTACCGTGTTCTGCTTCCATGCTCTGCTTTTCTCGGAGTAATTGTTGTATCTGTCTCCGATACCCTTGGGAGAACACTGTTTAGCCCGATCGAGCTACCAGTGGGAATCATTATGGGCATTATTGGAGCACCATTTTTCATATATCTACTAAGAAAGAAGAGTTCAATATGATGCTAGAATCAAAACAAATTCATTTATCCTACAACCATTCACCTGTACTGTCCGAAGTCAATGTGAGTTTTATTGAAGGGAAAATTACAAGTATCATCGGCCCGAACGGCTGCGGAAAAAGCACCTTTTTACAGGCAATTGCTCGTCAATTAACTCCTGATCAGGGAAAGATTTATTTGCGCGGAACAGATACAACCCGATGGAAAAGAAAAGACTTTGCCAAGGAAGTTGCTTTTTTAATGCAAACCCATGCACAGACTCCCGAAATTACAGTTAGCAGGTTGGTAGAGTTTGGGAGGTTTCCCCATAAAAAAAAGTTCCAGAGGTTAGCGCAGGAAGATTACGAGGTTATAGAGTGGGCAGTCCATATTACCCAACTGGAACCGTTGCTTGACCGTAATGTACAAAGCTTGTCTGGAGGAGAGAGGCAAAGGGCATGGATTGCGATGGCGTTGGCTCAGCAGCCTCATTTACTTTTGCTTGATGAACCGACTACCTTTTTAGATATTCACCATCAACTTGAAATTATTAATATGTTAAAAAGGCTGAATAAAGATCACAAGATGACTATCATTACGGTTCTACATGATATGAATCAAGCGGCATTTGTTTCCGATCAAATTGTCGTTTTCAAACAAGGAAAATTATATAGAGCTGGTTCGCCAAATGAAGTTATTACGGAAATGATGCTTCGAGAAGTATTTAATATCAGCGCGAAAATTACGACTGAGGACGGGATTCCACATATCAGCCATATGGAATTAATTCGGTAAATATTTTTCGGTTGTCGGGAGATGAGATAAAGAGCCTAGTTGAATGGTTGTCCACGAAGAAATAAGGGAGTTAAGATCTTGATGATGATTTCGTTGCCTGACTTGCGATAAACGATATGAGACTAGTAAACTAGGAGGAGAAAGTTAAGATGCAGAAATGGAAAGTGGGAATTTTGTTATTCGATGACGTTGAAGTATTAGACTTTGCAGGCCCTTTTGAGGTCTTTTCCATTACGACTATAAATTACGGTAAAGCTGATGCCTATCAGCCTTTTGAGGTATCAACTATTTCAGAAACGGGGGAGCCCATAAGGGCAACAAACGGATTGAAAGTTATTCCGGACTATAGCTTGGGGACGGCACCTTACTTTGACCTGTTAGTTATACCTGGAGGGTTAGGAACAGACCGGGAGAGAGAAAATAAAGCCATGCTACATTGGATTTATAACCGTTACGAGGATGTGAAGTGGATGACGTCCGTATGTACAGGAGCTTTTCTACTCGCTGAAATTGGACTTTTAAATCATAGGAGGGCTACGACTCATTGTCTGTCTATAGAGACTTTGAAGAAAGATTTCCCTGAGATTTCGGTAAAGGAAAATGTGAAGTTTGTAGACGAGGGTAAAATTGTAACTGCCGCAGGTGTATCGGCGGGTATTCACATGGCCTTCCATATGGTTCGTCGATTGCTTGGAACAGAGGCAGCGGAGCAGACAGCTGGTTTTATGGAATATGATATAAGCTTCGATGAGCTTGAGGGTATTTAATGTAAGAAACATTCTAATGAAGATACAACAGGAGGGATTACAGGATGAATTCATCCATTAGCTTGAAGCAAACGATTCCGATCTTTCGCATTGTGGTGATTGCATCATCCACTTAACGGAGCATCATGGGGACTCTACCCCTGGATCAGCTATTCGTGTAGAGATACAGAACATCGAAGAATTTCATAAAGAGCTTGCTTCTAAGAACTATGCATATGCACGTCCGGGATTAGAGGAAACTCCTTGGAAAACGCGTGAAATCAGAGTTGGTGATCCCTTTCATAACCATCTTTTGTTCTATGAATTTACAAACGAATCATAAACTTGCCTTGAAGAAGGCTTTATGATCTTATCATCTAGTTGATTGTAAATTTGAAAAACGTAAAGCGCACACTCTTATCAAAAAAGAATGTGCGCTTTTCATGTTTGTTTTATAGTCTACAACACGAAGTATTGTTCACGTTTTAGAACAGATCCCTAAACAAATTAATAAATCGATTCCAGAATCCTTCTTTTTCCTCTGCTTGATTTTCTGTCACTTCAGGCTCAGGGTGCTTTAAATCCGCTGTTCTGAAAACAAATTGAACAAGGTTGATGTTTTCATTTTCCTGAGATACAAAGGATACGACTTCAAAATCAGAATGATCGTAGTCCGCCATTAGCTGATCCACTTCGTCTTTCATTTGGTCTGGTAAATCTCTGGTGGATGAAGACAGCTCTGCGGTTCCAGCGTGAAGCTCGCCAACCCCATCTTTCAATTCTCCAATCCCATCAGTTAAACCTTCTATTCCTTGATCTAACTCTCCATAGGAATTAGATAGCTGACCGATTCCTCCCGTATAGTCTTCTAAACCTGTGTGAAAGGCTTCGTAATTCTGAGCAAGACT
This sequence comes from Bacillus horti, assembly GCF_030813115.1. Classification (NCBI taxonomy): domain Bacteria; kingdom Bacillati; phylum Bacillota; class Bacilli; order Caryophanales; family Bacillaceae; genus Caldalkalibacillus; species Caldalkalibacillus horti. The sequence continues at coordinate 181,467 of NZ_JAUSTY010000004.1, forward strand.
AGAGATACCTTCCTGTAGCTGAGCTAAGGATTCTGCAGGATTTTGGTTAGTTGGGGCAGACAGCTCCGCTGCTATGCCCGTCATTTGACCAGCCATTTCTGTAAGGGAGCCATTGACTTGCTTCAATGTCGTTTCCATGGCGTCAAAGCTTTCCTTTACAGCATTATAGGTTCCTTTAGCTTTTTGTGCAGCAGCATACGTACTGATCAACTTATCAAGCACAGCACGATTCGCACCACTAGCATAGAGCTGCTGAATGTCTTCTTCAGTAACGTCATGCTCTGGGATTTCCTCCATCGCATTGTTCAGCATCTCGTAGGATGTTCCGAAGTGTGTACCTAACGTTTCAAGTCCCGTAGCCATTTCCCGTAGGCCATTTGCCATTTGCATAAGCCCATCTTCAAGCTGCTGCAATTCGTCCAAGCTTCCTTCTCCTAAACTGCCTCTAAGAGACTGATCTAACGTTTTAAGAGCTTCTCCAATAGTTGCAGATGCCTGGACTAAGTCAGCTGAGGAGTCATTAATAGCTGCAATTCCATCTCTATATTCCCTTGAACCACTGCGAAGCTCACTTGCACCATCGTGTAACTCAGTAATTCCATTCAGCAGTTCAGTAATACCATTATGAACCTCTTCAATAGCGTCACTTAGCGTAGCGAAATCTCCAGTCATAGAATCCATATCTGGTAGCTCTACGGACATGGAAAAAGGAACGGCTGCAATATCAATGCCAGCTAATTCAAAATCTGTTACGTTTGCTTCTAACAAGAGAGTTTCCTCTTGTTCGGGCATTACCGTAAAAGTAATCTGTTTATTCTTCCCAGCATTAGCGAATACTCCGTCAGGAGCTTTAATGTCCTTAAATTTTTCTAAATCGAATGAAACGGAGATCTGTAATAAGTAATTTTCAAAAAATATAGGATTGACGGACGCATTAGCAGACGTTTCAATCTGAATTTGAACATCCCCATTCTCGCCTATAAGCTCATCAGGAGCAATTTCTTCTCCATCGAGCCAATAGGAGATAGAAAAGTTCCAAGGAAGACTATCATCGTCAATATTACCTTGATAATAAAACTTTCCTTCAGGAGCTACGAATGACACAGAATCATCCTGTTGTTCAATAAGAGATAGATTTGATAAATTTTTCAGGCTTGAGTATTGACCAAAATCGGTGATCTCCCCAGCTTTGGCTACATCTAAAATATTGACAACATAGATATGTTCACTTTTACCGCTAGGATTTAGCGTTGCATAGACCACTTCATCCTTGGAAGAGACCTCTCCCATTTCTGTAGAGGCATCTTCTTGGGATGTGCTAGAATTTGAGTTCGCTGTAGTAGCCGACCATGAAGGTAGTAATAAAAGAATGGTCATTAAGATAAGTAGATACTTTCTTATGCTCCTCATCTAATCATTTCTCCTTATAAAAATTTGCTTTCCAGGTTGTTTTCCTAATGAGCTTGTCAAACACAAGAAGAACGGCTGGTAGGAAGAAAACAACCATGATAAAGGCAAGCAGTGCGCCTCTTCCAAGTAATAACCCGATTGAGCTTACAATAGGGTTGGATGAGGTAATCCATAAAATAAACCCGACACTAGATAAAATGGAGGCCGATATTGAGATGGCAAAAATTTTCTCATCCAAAGCTTTTTTTAGAGCCTGTAGTGCTGGCATATCCTGACGATATTTTTTGTAAGCATCTGTTAGAAGTATGGCGTAATCAATTGTTGCCGCAAGCTGAATGATGCTAATCAGTAGATAACCAACATAAACCAATGTGGACTCAGTAAAGTAAGGAACTGATAGATTAATCCAAACCGATGATTGAATGGTTAATAGCATGACGATAGGAATGGAAATAGATTTAAAGGTTAAGGCAAGGACAAGGGCAATCGTACTAAGCGTTAAAATATTGACTAGGGTGTTATCCTTTTGCACTGTATTTTTAATGTCGTACAGTGTGATACTTTCCCCCACAGAGTAGGCTTCCTCTCCGTAATAATTCCTAGCCGTATCCTGAACCTGTTCAATGACTTGAAACGCTAGATCTCCCTCAGTAGGGGTGTTGGCTTGTAGGATAATGCGACTATAGTTATCCGAATAAAATTGCTCCGTTACGGAAGCATCTAAATATTCTGGTGGAATAGCAGTACCTACCATATTTACATAGGCGAGGACACTTGAAACATGCTCTATCTCCTCGAGATCTCTTACCAATTGCTCTTCTTTAGCGATGTCTTCTTTAGGAACTAGCAATACAATTGGAGTCGTATCTCCAAAATGCTCTTGAATTTTTATAATATCGCTTCCTGCTCTTGTCTCCTCTGGCTGTTCGCCTATACCATAAATGAAGCTCGTCTGACTTTGTGCTAGAAAAGCGGGTACAATAAGGACAAAGATAAGTATAAGACTAGGAATCTTCATTTTCACAACAAAATTCCCTACTCCTTTGAAGCTAGGTATTAAAGGCTTATGCTGTGTTTTATCAATCCATTTGTATAGTAAAACGGTTAAAGCAGGTAATAGAACCATCACACTAATGAAGCTAAACAAGATCCCTTTTACCAAATTAATTCCTAGATCAGATCCGATTTCAAATTGCATAAATGATAACGCCATAAAACCAAAAAAGGTTGTTGTTGCACTGGCTCCGATAGCAGGAAATGAATCCTTCATGGCGTGCTGCATAGCGATCCGAGGATCTTTAAAAGTCTTTCTATGATCGGAAAAGCTATGAAGAAGAAAGATGGCATAATCTAGTGATACGGCCAGCTGTAAAATCGGAGCAACTGATTGAGTAATAAAGGATACTTCACCAAGAAAAATATTTGTTCCCATGTTAATTAAAATGGAAACACCGATAGCAATTAAGAAAAAGATAGGCTCCACCCAAGAGGTAGTCGAAATAACTAGGATAATGATAATGATCGGGACTAACAATGCGGCAGCGTAAAAGCTTTCCGTTCCCGTCATTTGCTGTTGTGTAGCAGTATCAAGCGATTCTCCTGCCATAGCATTCTCTTCACCAATCAATTCATAGATTTCATTGGTAATGGAAACCTCTTCTCCGCTACGAATACTAAACATAAATAAGGCTTTATCATCCTTATAATAGGCTTCTACCGTATCAGTATCCGCCATCTCAAGCGGGGCTTTTAGATCAACAACATCATCTAGCCATGTGACATCCGAAACACCATCTATTGCAGAGAGTTGCTCTTTAAAAGCAATAGCTTCCTGTAGAGTCACACCCTCAATCATAACGCGATTCGTAGGGATATTACCGCCAAACTCCTGCTCCATAATTTGAAGAGCTGTCGTAGATTGAGCCTCTTCGGGCAAGTAATCCTTCATATCGTAATTTACTGAAACAGTAAACTGTGCAAAAACACAAATGACCGTAAGGATTGTGAAGATGGTCACGATGGCCTTTCTATGCTTTATAATATTTTCTGCAATGCGTATAACGTCTCATCCTCTCTTGCCATTATTTTGTGCACACTATAACATTATATGGACACAGTGTTGAGTATTCAACAAACAGTTTAACTATAATCGTGATTTGAGCAACATTATTGGCATTTGTGTTGGCTAAAAAGTGAAAAGAAAGTAAGTAAGTCATGAAAGGAAGATAGGATGCCTAACTCAATAGACAGAAGGAAAAAGTATACGAGGATGGTACTAAAGGATAGTCTTATACAGCTTTTAAAGGAAAAACCGATTTCATCTATTACCGTCAAGGAGCTGTGTGAATTAGCGGATGTGAATCGCTCAACCTTTTATGCCCATTACTACAATCAGTTTGATCTGCTTGACAAAATTGAAGAAGAAACCATTGAAGATATGAAGGGCTACATGAATAAGTTCAAGTATGAGAAAAAGGAAGATGTTCCACATATCATGGAAAATTTATTGGGCTATTTTTCCTCAAATCGAGACGTCTGCCAAACACTGCTTAACGAAACAGAAACGACGTTTCAGAGCAAAGCAACAGTTGTTGCGCACCAATTCTTCTTAAAGAATTGGACCTATATGAATGATCAAGAAGAGGATCTGACTGAATATCTAAGCACGTACGTGATTAACGGAGCAATCCATGTTGTTAAAGCTTGGCTTGCAAATGGAATGGATAAGTCACCCGGAGAAATGGCTAAGATTTTAAATCATTTTATCAACAAAGGTCTAGAGCGTTAATATATCTATTAATTAAAATTATTTACTCATGGAAACAACCTGCTATGTGAAGGGAAATTCGTTATGCTGGCAAAGATATATAAATTCGTAAATATGGTCGTTTAATTTATCTGCTGCCTTTGTTGGTACCTGATGCTTCATATCTTTAAAGATAACAAGGCGACTGTTGGGCAATCGTTCTTGTAATACCCGTGCATAAGGATGAAAGGTTTTATCCTTCTCTCCGTAAACTAACAGCATTGGTTGATTTATATCACTAAGTTGGCTAGTGCAATTGTAATGCATGCTGTATTGGTAATATTGTTCAGCATTTTTGGCATTAGTTCTTTTTGCATCTTTAAACAACAAACGAATGAGGGATAAATGGGATAGCTTTGTAGTAGCTTGTGCCCATGATACAGAGAGTGCAATTGTATGAATCATGCCATAATGCGAAAAAAGACGACCTAGTGATATCATCTGCTTAAGCTTCCTGTCACTGACTTGAGACATACCGCAAATAACAACGCCACCTAATGCTCGTTCAGGGTAGGCTAAAAAAAATTCAAGCATGACTGATCCACCAGTCGAATATCCACATAAAAAGGCTTTTTCAATCTGTAACTCGTCCATTAATTTCTTAATATCTTCAACAATTAATGGATAGGTTACTTCCTGTTCAGAAGGCTCACTGTGCCCATGACCGCGAATATCGAAAGCAATTGTTCGAAAATACTTTGATAAATGATCGATTTGATATGTGAAATTTAAGCTGGTTAATACTGGTGGATGGATAAATATGATCGCCGTTCCTTTACCTTTATCTGTGTAATACATATTGTAGCCATTGATATAAGCATGGGGCATCTTCACTTCACCTACTTAGTTTTTATGATTAATATGGCTATTATGTAGAATCTCTATTCTATGAAACCTAATAATTCCGATTGAAATGAAATTATGGAGGGCTATCAAGGAACAGATAGCGCCTACTCACTGGAATTGGTAACTAGAGTATTTTCTTGTGCAAATCAGGAGCTATCTAATAACTGTAAATGTGTTCTTCGTAACAATATATTCACAATATGACCCCAAGGGGCTATTTTTTAATAGTGCATTTCATATTATGATTTATTAGAAAAGGATATATATGCTAACTGTTAGGATTAGCTATAGGGAAACGGGGGATTAACAATGAAAAAATCTAACAAGTATTTTCGCTTAGGAGTTATTTTGGGTATGTTTTTACTTGTCCTTGCAGCTTGTTCTTCTGATCAGAGTGAGCCAGCAGAAGAGCCAGGTGAGTCTGAAGAATCTGGAGGAGAAGTGGCATTCCAAGAAGCGATAGACACATACCAGAATAGCTGTATTTCTTGCCATGGAACTGATTTACAAGGCGGAGCTGGTCCAGATTTAAGAGAAGTGGGAGCAAACCTTAGTCAAGACGAAATTGAAACAGTTATTCGCGATGGCAGAGGGATTATGCCTGGATATGCGAGTCAATTTAGTCAAGATCAAATTGTTGAATTGGCAGAATGGCTTGCATCTAAAAACTAATAATTATGCGTTACATAAAACACGCACATTCTTAAAGTATTGAATGTGCGTGTTTTTTACGGTCTAAGAATTATAAATTTGATACAATGTTATAAATATATAGAAGCTTTTAGAAAGGCTTAATTCGAGGGAAATCCTTTAAATGGGTCGATTCCCTCGGGCAAAATACTATGGAATGGTACATAGATTTCCGGAAATCCAGCAGCATAACTTGTATATTCATATTGATCAAAGAACAGGACAATTCCTTCATTTCTTAGGAAGAAACGTGGATCCGCATCTAATCCTTCAAAACCACCTATATACCCATTCATATTTGGTAGCTCCTCAGAAACAATATGATTTAACTCCGTTACGTAATTCGGATTTCCATCAAGAAGCAGATCTTCTAATTGAATTCTCTCGCCAGTTTCTAACACGAACGTCAAACTCTCCCGAGTATTTAGCCCGTGTGCAGCTCCAGTAAAGGCATTTTCCTGCATTAGAATATTGACAACACCATTTTTGTTATAGGTAACATTAAATGTTCCTATAAATTGATATGGGCGCTCTCCTTCCACGTATGACTGTAAGGCTTCTTCAGCATAATCTGTATAAGAGGTAACATGAGCCTCAATGGCTTCATTGATCTGCTCGATACCTGCAGCATTCCCGCTAAGGACAGGATACTCCAATGATATGGTTGAATCTCCTTCACTTCGTTCAACAAAGCTGCGTTCAAAGTCTATCTCATTTTGTTCGGAAGTTGTTAAGTCGAGCGTCTTTTGTGTGCCATTCCATACTCCATCGAATGACATATAATCACGAAGTAGACTAAAAGGAACGTATAGATGTCCATCCCTATTTATTGCTTGATAAATGTTAGTGTTTACCTGGTTCACAGTTAAAGAGGTGCCTAAATTCTCACTTACAATGTTAATTCTGTTTGGCTCAGAACCCACGACGTAAGTATTTCTTTCGCTATCATACTTAACTTCAATTCCGAGTTCATCTCGCAATGTAGCAAGAGGAATCATTGTGTTTCCATAAATGAGAAGTGCAGGACGTTGTAGATCTTCACCCTCCCAGCTTAATACAACTTCAGGTGCAGTAACCTGATTCGTAGTATAATCAGAAGCCGCTACATGCGACAAAGTGGCACTACTCAACACTATTCCTGCTGTTATAGCGAGTGAACTCCAAAGCTTTCTCTTTTTCACAGATGGTCATCCTTTCCTAAGCTTATAAGCTTTTATAGTATGGTGTCGCCATAATTTCCCTTACCCGCTGATGGTTTGTTGTAATCAACCTTTTTAATTGTTGTCATGTCTTTCATAGAGTTGGCATGATAAAATATAGCCATTACTATCAGCATAGAGGTATTCTCTTGGACTAATTTTGTAATTAAATAATAATGAGTAGAGGTGTCAAGTATGGGAGAGACGAATAACCTTTCAAAGCAATTATTGTTTTGCCCGCCTCAATCAGGACGTGAATACAACATGGGCTCTATGACTAGTATTTTTTATGCTGATGGGGCACAGACTGAAAATCGCTATTGTGTATCAACTTGGTGGCTAGAGCCTTTAAGTGAGGGTTCAGGTCCACATTCACATGATGAAAATGAAGAACTGTTCTATGTACTAGAAGGGACAATGACCTTCCGGTTAGGTCCGGAATATGTTGATGCTCCAAAGGGTTCGTTTATTAGGGTGCCAGCAGGGGTGATTCATGACTTTATGAATCGAAGTAACGAACGGGCAGGGATTTTAAATGTTTTCATCCCCGGGGGATTTGAACAACAAATGCCTAAAATTGTGCAATGGTACGAAGAAAACAAAAAATGAACAAAATAAGTAGTTCGAGTAGATGAATGGGAGTATAGAGGAGTGGCGTCAAATTGGGTAGCATCTGACCGAGCTACAATGAGGGTTCACGGGGATGGAGGATGTGATGGCTAAGAAAGAAATTCTAGAAAATATAGTTAGAAAGTGGATCATGCGACTTCGCATTAATAAAATGTCTATAAGCTCAAAATACAAAAGCTTTGAACGGAGTTGAAGAAATGGGTCAGGAAGTAGGTAAGGTACAGAGATTGTGGAGGTATCCGGTCAAATCCTTGCTCGGTGAACAATGTAGTCAAATGCGAATTGATAAACGTGGCGCTTGGGGAGACCGATTGTATACAGTACGAGATGAAAATGCGAAATTTGGAAGTGGAAAGACCACCCGCTTATTTACTAAGATAGACGGTTTATTTAAGCTATCTTCCTACTATAGAGAGGAGCAGCCAATCGTAGTGTTTCCGGATGGAACAGAATTAGCTGCTCCTAGCGTTGAACTAGACGGGCGTTTATCACTGGAGCTTGGAAAACAGGTGACAGTAGAACGTGAGGGTGACATTTCTCATTTTGATGATTGCCCCATTCACATCATTTCAACCTCTGGCTTGTTAGCGTTAAAGAATGCTTTACCTGAAATAGCTATAGACGAAAGGAGATTTCGTCCAAATTTAGTGCTGAATACAGTTGGAAGAGGTCCAGTGGAAAATGAGTGGATAGGCAAACAATTGCAAATTGGCAATGAGCTTATACTTGAAATTATTCAGAAAACAGAGCGCTGTGGCATGGTCACATTTGCTCAAGGTAATTTACCGCGAGAACCGCATGTGCTGAAGCATTTGTCTCAAGAGTATGACCTTTGTTTTGGTGTATATGCACATATAATTCAAACGGGTAATATTGCTGTACATGATCAAGTGAAACTGCTTTAAATTTCATATTAAAAGTAGGACAGGTCTGTAAGTGCTGGGAAGAAAAGCATTACGGAAACCTGTCTTTTATTTATAAGCTATGCAGTTCTATTGATAAAATTTATGAAACTATTGATTATGAACCTTGTCTATTCTGCCACCAAGACCGATTAAAGGCTCAGATAATAGGATAGCAATCAGTGCGGATTGTAGGACATAGCATGTTAATGAGCGTTTACCTGCTGCGGCAAGCACTTTAGTTATAAAAGCGGGTTTCTGTCCGATTTTTTTAAGAAGAGGTATATGGTCTTGAAGCAATGTAGCAATTCTATATGGTCCAAGGATTTAAGAAGAACAGGAGCATTGAACATTTTTTCATACACTTTAATATGTGAGTATTAATATATTGTTATTTACAATAGTGTGCGTCATACAGTATAATGAAGACCGGGAGTTGATCTTATGGCTGATGTGAAAGAAACGATCAATGCAATACTCAGTGAACTGCGAAGAGGAACGATTGTGATTGGTGTTTTAAGTCAATTACTTAATGAACCTCAGTATGGATATTCGCTAGTACCGGTATTAAAGGAGAAAGGGATTGCCATTGATCCAGGTACTTTGTATCCCTTGCTTCGAAGATTAGAAAAGCAGAATTTGCTTGAAAGTAGCTGGGATACGAATGAAACGCGTCCACGTAAATACTATTTGCTTAGTCCATTTGGACGAGAAGTTTACAATGGCCTTTGTAAAGAATGGCATATGCTTATAAAAAGCATGGATGAGATTATTGGAACAGATGAAGGAGGGGAAAAGGGTGGAGTTAATTGATCGTTACATTTATGCGGTAACAGAGCGATTACCTGAAAAACAAAGAGATGAGATAAAAAAGGAGCTGAAAGGCTTAATTGATGAAATGCTCGAGGAGAGACTAGCTGGCCATCAGATTGATCAAGTGACTCAAGAGGATGTCGAGAATGTTTTACAGGAGCTTGGAAATCCGAAAGAGCTGGCAGCGAAGTATCGTGGCTATGACCGATATTTAATTGGACCTATGTTTTATGGATCATATCTTAGTACTCTAAAAGTTGTCCTGCTATCCATTTCTATTCTAGTAACCGTTATGTTTGCTATTGATACTTTTTTTGCTTCTGTAGGTGCACTAGAGCAGCTGGTAAGCTACTTTGCTTCAATTTTTACAGTAGGGGCTCAAGCCTTTTTCTGGGTAACTGTTATTTTTGCTTGGATGGAGTACCGTCAAGGAAATGAAAGATCAAGCCTTGACAATAAAAAGGTAGGGGAGTGGAGCCTCACAGAACTGCCTCAAATTCCTAGCGAGCAAGCTAAGATTAAAATGAGTGAACCTATTTTTGGAATATTTTTTGCTGTTCTTTTTACAGCGATTAGTCTCTATGCTGTAGAGTGGTTTGGTATATGGAGATTTGAGGAAGGAAGTCGTTCCGTTATTTCCTTTCTGAATGCAGAGGCTTTCCACACCTATTTGCCACTTATATGGGGAGTTGCTGCTCTAGGAATCTTAAAAGCGTGTGTACAAATAATAGCCCGCAAAAGAAGCACTAGACTACTAGGTTTCAACATAATCGTGTCAGTTGTTATCGTTGTTCTAACGGCTATCATCTTCTCCGATAGTTCCATCTACAATGCTGATTTTGTTCAACAGATGGTGTCGGCAGGTATTTTATCTCCGGCTGGGGAAGGATATAGCACTTTATCTGCGATTTGGGATGGAGTAGCAGGGTGGACTGTCGTTTTGGTAGTTATTTTTACTCTTATAGACTTGGCAACGGACGCGTATTACACGTATCGAGCAAAAGTTATAGCTTAACATAATAGAAAGGTGCCAGTGAGAAAGTTGAACAATCCTTGTTCAATTTACCAGCTTGGGTACCTTTCTATTTATAGGTTTCATTTCTCTTAATGCTGGAACAATCAGTTTTGAGACGCATTGCATTCCTCAAGTACCTTTGATTTATCTCCATGAACCTTATCTAAATGATCTTCTCCCCAATAACATAAACTGTCTAATGCCCCTTTTAATCCCCAGCCGTATGCTGTTAATTCATACTCTACTTTTGGAGGTACCTGTTTATAAATCTTCCTAGTAATGATTCCATCATTCTCTAGCCCTCTCAATTGATTAGTGAGCATTTTTTGAGTGATATTGGGAATTAATCGACGAAGCTCAGATGTTCGTTTCCTTCCAGTCATCAAGTTATAGATGATCAATGGTTTCCACTTTCCTCCAATTACTTCTAGTGTGGCCTCAACTCCAACTTGATATTTCTTTTGAATATCCTTCGTTTCTTTAGTCATTTTAATCCTCCAATATAAAATTTTTTTGAGAGATTATTATTCAACATTCAGTCATATTCTAGGGTACTCCAATGTTCCTATGGAACCTGTATTACCCTATAGAACTTAAAAGTGCGTACTTCCAAATGGTTGTTCTTGCTGTTTATAATAACATTAGTCATTGATCAATAGCTAGATATTTAGCAGCTTGAAAGGTAGTGATAATACAGTATGAAAGTATTAACAGTTGTTTCCCACCCGAGGGAAAATTCCTTGACCTTTGCGGTTACCCGTCGATTTATAGATGGACTTGCAGATGCTGGACATGAATCAGAGATAGTAGATTTGCATCGTATTGGTTTTGATCCTGTATTACGTGAACTAGATGAACCTGATTGGTCAGCTACTGAGCAGCGATATTCTGCTGAAGTGGAAAAGGAAATGAGGCGGATGAAGGAGCATGATGCTTTAGCTTTTATTTTTCCCGTTTGGTGGTGGGGATTGCCAGCTATGTTAAAGGGTTATATAGACCGTGTATGGAACAATGGCTTTGCGTATGGTTCGAATCAACTTCATCATCAGCGTGCTTTATGGATTGGTCTAGCAGCAGCTACTGAAACCCAGTTGAAGAAAAGAAATTATGATGAACTTATCACACATCTCCTCAACGTCGGTGTGGCAGATTATTGTGGGATTTCAAATTCAAAGGTTGAATTCTTGTATGATACCTTGAATTCATCACCTGGGCATTCAGAGTTATTGCTGCAACAAGCTTACAGTATAGGCTTGAATTACGCCAAAGAGTAAGCAGAAAGTAGATTAGTTTGAACACCTAGGAGTCTGGACACATTCATAAAACTAATGCCCGAATACGATTGCACCCGGGCGCTAGTTCTGCAATCGAGACTTTGAATGATCTGTTGACAAAGCAATAAATATCAGCTATCTTATTATTTAGACGGCTAAATAAAAATGGAGGTAGCTTTATGAACGAAGAATATACATATACGACTAGTTTTTTTATTGTACAGCTTGCCAAGCTGCATCGCCAACGTATAAGTGATGAGTTCGCAAAATTAGGTATTTTTGTAGGGCAGGATATGATTCTAAAGCTACTCTGGGAAGAGAATGGTTTAACACAAACTCAAATTATAAATAAATTGAAGGTTGAGCCCCCTACGATTACAAAGATGATTCATCGAATGGAAAAAGCAGGTTTGCTGAGAAGAAAACGCGACTCTCAAGACGCTCGTGTATCTCGTGTCTATTTGACGGAGCAAGGATACCAATTAAAGGAGCCTATTATCCAAGTATGGTCAAGGCTAGATGAAGCACTCATGGAAGGAATTACTGACCAAGAGCAAGCTTCTTTAAACAAAATGTTGAAGCGTCTATTACGAAATATGAGCTAATCTTTTTAATGAGTCAATGTAACAAGGCCTACCTAATTGTTTAGCCGTCTAAATAAATAACTAGGAGTTGTTGGCACATGAACACAGAACTCAAAAATCAGGTAGCATTGGTCACTGGAAGTTCATCTGGAATTGGTAGAGCTGTTGCTGTTGCGTTTGCTCAAGAGAATGCTAAGGTAGCTATTACCTATAAGAGTAATGCAAAAGAAGCTGAAATAACAGCTGACATGGTCAGAAGTGCAGGGGGAGAAGCTTTTATCGTTCGTTATGATTTAAATGATGAGGAATCAATAAAGTCTGCTATTAGCGCTGTTGCTAGTCATTGGGGAACGATTCATATATTAGTTAACAATGCTGTACAGTGGGCATCGAGAGGAGAGGCAACGGGAGCGAGTTTGTTCGAGGACACTCCTTCAGATCAATGGAAAACCATGATTCGTTCTTCAGTGGAGGGTGCTTACTACACGATTCAACAGGTTGTCCCATATATGCGTAAAAATCACTGGGGAAGGATTATTAATGTTTCGTCTACATTGGCAGAGGACGGATTAAGCGGTTCGGGTTCATACTCAGCAGCAAAAGCTGCATTGCATGGTTTGTCCCGTTCGATGGCAGTGGAATTGGGAAGAGTGGGGATTCATACGAATGTTGTCATGCCAGGAATGACTTTAACTGAACGTGCTGAACAGGTTATACCCAAGGGTATTAGGCAGCAAGTAGAGGACCAAACTCCTACTGGTCGATTGAGCAAACCTGAGGATGTGGCATCGTTAATTGTTTATCTAGGTTCGAATGCGAATGGACATGTGAATGGTGAAATAATTCGTGTCTCGGGTGGACTTTAGAGTTATTTGGATAGATAACCGAAAAAAGTCGTTAGGCTAAGTAGGAGGAAGGATATCTATAGTACTAACCTCATAGCTACAAAGCATTCAAAGAACTATACGCACACTCTAATTAGGAGTGTGCGTATTTTCTGTTACAGGATAACGGGTGTTCGTTTTTTTATTTTCGAGAACCAGCTACAATCCGCATCAGCATATCCGCATCTGGCATTTGATGATCATTGTCAATAGGCATATTAAACGTCATTATTGCTGAAAGCATAGTCAGTAAAGCAGAGATTAGTTGGCGGATATCACCTTGTGCAAATTCGCCCGCTTGCTGTCCTTCTTCAAACAAGGGAAGCAGCAGATCGATATGACGCTTCACAGAAAATTGCTGTAGGAGTTGGTTCACTTCCTTGGGAACGTCGTCAGCGGTGTGGGCATGATGTATCAGCATAAATGGGTATTGTGCATCCTTATTTTCCATAACATATGAGATAAAATGATGCACTTTTTCAAAAGGGGAACCGGGGAGCTGGTATATCATCTCGATTCCCTGAGTTGATTCCAAGACTGCTTGCTGGATAAGTGTAGTGAATAGCTCTTCCTTGGATTCGAAAAAGCGATAAAGCTGCCCAGCGCTTAGTCCCGCTTCCTCGGCAATCATGCTCATCTTAGCTCCGTTTAATCCACGGAGAGCAAAAACTTTGAATGCAGCATCTACTATTTGTTTTCTGCGCGATTCTCTTCTTTTGATTAATTGTTCTTCAGTTAAGGGTGTCACTCTTTTCACACTCTTTTCATTCAAATATCACTTTCCTACATAAGTTGATCCATGGAAGCAAATGACGCGTTTTCGAACGAAGGGAAGTGTTGATTTAGTCGTTCTTCCAACGGTTGATCAGATTCCCGGACCCATTCATCGAACCATTGTTTATCCTCTTCGCTACCACCTGCGGTAAGTAGCGATGTAATCATTTGTGAATTGAACAGTTCGCTCGGAGACAGAAATAGAGAGTTAACCAGCCAATACAATCCATATATTTCGTAATTGGCTTGCTCCGTTGACTGCTTCAAGACGAAATCCATGTACTTCTGAGCAAATTTCAACCCTTTTATTGGCTCCTCACCAGGATACTCTACTCCTGGCCAGCGCAGATCAGCTACGGCATTTAACCACCATGCGGCTTCAATGTTATCCTGCATTTGCTGGAGGAATCGAAGCTCAAAGTCTGGCTCAGGTTGGTTCAACTGATTTCTAAGAGAGGTCTCTAATGCTTCTGCTTCAATAGCCGCTATAGTCATTCCCTGACCAAATACAGGATCAAGCTGGCAAAAGGCGTCTCCCATGACCAACAGGCCAGCCGGCCAGCGATGCATCTGTTCATAATGCTGCCTTGACAATTCCTCTACTCGGTAACCACGTGGATTTCCTAAGGGCTCAAGCCCTTGTAGTGCTACGGCAAATAAGGGACTCGCCAACTGGGCAACCTCTTGTTCGAATTGTTCTGGATTGATCGAAGGATAGCGGCTTCCTAGATTCCAGATTACCATTTCTACAGTGTTGTTTTCAATAAGTGAAAGTACTCCTGTAGTCGAAGCTTTTACAGGATCACCTTCCATGCGTATAACATTTAATTCTCCCGTTCGATCAGAAGGGATGCGATAGCGGCGAGTGCTATAACCAAGAGATATTTTTAATGTCTCTGCCTTTGGTACGTCATAACCGAGTTCAGTAAGCCAATTGGACATTTTGGAGAACCGTCCACTAGTATCTAAGACAAGATCAGCCATTATCGTATGCTGCTTTCGTTCACCTGAGCTACGCTCCATGAGTTCAACACCAGTGATCGCTGAACGGTCTTCCGTTGAAAGAAGTTGAATGACCTCATTCAAGCCAAGGAAACGAATCTGTGCTATAGTCCGAATTCTTTCGCGCAATACCCATTCAAGCAAAGCTCTGCTGTAGACAGCATCTTTATTCTGACCTGGCATAACCATTGTTCCGTAAGGATTGATCAAATGAGTGGTTTTCCCCAGAGTAGGAGCTGCTCCATATTTTAATAAGTCATCAATATAGCCTGGAAAAAGCCGTTCCAAGATCAAGCTTCCACGAGGAGTAAGTCGATGGGGCTGAAAGGCTTGTGGTGTACCAGGTCGGTTCTCCGGCTGATCCGGAAAGGCGTCTTTATCAACAATTACTACCTCTTGATAAAACTCGGACAAGACTTTTGCGGCAAAGAGGCCTGCAATCCCTCCACCAATAACAATGACGCGTTCTGTTTTCATTTTGATATCCCTCCAAAATTAGATGATGAGGATTGCTTTTCTATAATCGACTTTAAGTTCTGTAAATCCTCCTTAACAACTTCAATCATTTGTTTATAATCTTCATCTGGCATTCCGTCATGCTGAAAGACCGTCATAAAAACCTCGCTATGTGCTCCGTTTGGTAGGATACGCATCGCATCAAACTCTGTTTCGGAGGATGTGGATACGAAATGGTCGATTATTCCCAAATCGTTTCGCTTTGTGGTTCTTACCTTCATGGAACCGTGTGTGGTCTCCATGATCCAATCTCCATTTTCTTGCCGGATTGATTGGCAAAGGCCAACCCAGGTCGGAAAATTCTCTAGGTTGAAAGTAAACTCATACACTTCATTTGAGTCGCATTCAATAAAAACACTTACGGTTGTAGCATGAGAAAAGGAATTCATGTGTTAATTCTCCTTTGAAAGTATTTAAGAATGAACTGTTCATTCTTAAATTAAACCATAAATTATTATAATGTCAACTTCTTTTTGTAATTGCGTTATGCTGTACTATTGATTTTGAATAGTGGTTGAAAGGAAAGTATACAGATTAAGTCTTCTCGTAGACCTTTACTTTGAGAAGATTGAGGGGAAAAAAGCCGATGAACATGAGATCATCAGCGTACGGGAGATTTTATGAAATTTGTGATAAACACTAGGCTGTTTCAAGTTATTCGAAAGGTGCAGAGGAAGTGTGGTTTCTTATTGAGTGTCCAAATGTTGTCTGTAAGTATTTGGGGACTGACCAATAACAGCCTTAAAATCTTTAATAAAATGGGCTTGATCGAAATAGCCAAGCTGTACCGCTATTTCTGCCCATTGCAGGGATTCGTCTCTTTCCAGCCGTTCCGCTGCTTCCTGCAGCCGAAACCGTTTGATAACCCATTTTGGAGTGACACCGATGTATTTACGAAAAAGGCGCTGCAACTGACGAATGGATAATCCAGTTCGGGTGCTCAGTTGTTCTACTTTAATGATCGTTCTGTCGTTCAATGTTTCTTGCACGATGGCTGTGGATAGTTCTGCCTGTAGATCAGATTCCGGTAATCTTTCTAACAAAACGTTTTCTGCTACCGTAGCCATTGCGGCATCACTACCAGCGTCCAGTATAGCATCAAGCCAAGCTTCTCCTTCTTGACCGAACACCCTCGAAGCTCCAATAGTTGTTCCTGTCAGTAATGAAACATCCTGTAACCAAAACGGATAAAATCCACCAGCATGAAACTTGATGCCGAGCACATGTCCTACACCGCTTAATTCGCGAACAAACGGCTTCCTTGGAATGCCGTACACTAGTGCTCGGCGCCCTTCTTCATCCTGCTCAAAAGCAAGATGCACGTTCGGATAGGACAAAACCTTCTGGGTATATGGTGACTCATCCTGCAAATTGAAACGAATGACCCAATAATGCTCGACGAAAGGTTTTAACGTTGAATCTGGTTCAAAGCGAGACAGCGTAAACTTCTCTTTTCCAGCAGCTGCACGTAAGATTCCACGCGTTGATGAGCTATTCATATCCTTCACCATACACACCCTCCTTAAGAAAGCTTGTACGTCGCCTTTTTACAATACGTAATAAATGGAAGACTCTATAATGAAATCTATCAGATAGAAGAACACTTTACAATATGAAGACCAAATGTGGTTGATACGTGTGTAGCAACCTACTTACAAATTGGAGGTATAAAAATGGCTAATCAAAATAATTATGCAGGGATTACAGGAGACTTCACCAAAAATGGTACACCTAACAGTCACACTGCTATTACACCGTTTATCGCTGTGAGCAATCCAACTGAGGCGATTGCCTTTTATGAAAAGGTATTTGAGGCAAAGACTAAAAGTGTGACAGAGTTTGATTACGAAGGAAATAAAATTATCGTGCATGCGGATATCGATTTTGGCAACGGCTTTTTACAGTTGGGAGCGGCAAACCCTGATTATGGACTGGTATTACCACCAGGCGAAGGGAACGCATGTTATTCCCTGAGCATCTACGTAGCTGATGTAGATAAAACATTTGCTTTGGCTGTGGCTAACGGAGCATCAGTAAGAGAGCCAATTACAAATTTTGTTTCGGGTGATCGCTTTTGCAGTATTCTTGATCCTTGTGGAATAAGGTGGTCGATTATGTCACGTATCGAAGATATTTCAGAGGAGGAAAGCTATCGCAGAGTTGCAGAATGGAGTAAGAGCCAGTAAAGAATGCTCTGTTTTTATTTTCAGTACGTGTCTATACACGCCTATCTACAAGTAAGCCTAAGTCGCATATTTTTGTACTAAATGATATAGAAAATCCCGCTTTTCAGGTATTGAAAGCGGTTTTTTTATGCTTACTACTTATAAAATTTGTGATGACAAGACAAGCGCCTCATTTCCATGATTTAGACAAGAAACTAACTCAAAAAAGTTGTAACACCATAAAATATACAAATCAAGCTAAATTGGAGGCCATAATTATGTCACAAAGAAAGGTGCCTATTATTGCCATTACGGGTAGCACGGGCAAAAGCACTACCAAGGAGATGACCGACTCGATCCTTCGCCAGCGGTTGTCCATTCTTAAAACACCTGGGAATAAAAATCTGCCCCTTCATATCAAGAAAACAATGAGTGGCTTAACTCCAAAACACAAAGCCGTCCTTCTAGAGGTTGGTATGGGAAGAAAAGGCGCTGGACATAGGGCATGCAGGTATATGAAGCCGGATTATGTGGTCTATACCAACATAGGATCAGCACATATTGGGAATCTAGGGAACAGCGTTCAAGATATCGCCACTAATAAATCAGTGTTAATGAAGTATATGAATAAGGGTGGGATTGTACTGCTAAATCAAGACGATCCCCATTCAAATATGCTTGATCTCAACTTACACAAAGGGAAATTTTTAAAGGTAGGTATTCATAATGAGGCAGATTTTCGAGCAACTGATGTAAAAAGCTACGAAGATGGAATCGAATTCACCCTAAAAACGAAAGTTCATTCAATTCATTTTAAAATACCTATTTACGGGTTTCATAATGTTTATAATGCTTTGTTTGCTATCGCTTTGGCTAGGCAATTTCGTTTTTCATATGAAGATATTAAGGCTGGTTTGGAAAAATTTAAACCCCCAATTAAAAGAATGAGAGCTTATAAGTTGGCAAACAACTCCCTACTTCTGGACGATTCCGTTAACGCAAATCCAGAATCTGTGGTAGCAGCTATAAACGTTCTTAACGAGAAGAGGGGGAGGAAAAAAGCAATTGTTGTATTGGGAAGTATGCTGGAATTAGGTGAAATGACGGAAAAAGCTCACAGGGAGATGGGTACTTATTTAGCAAGCAATAAAATTGATGTTATTTACACGTATGGTCGAGAAACCTTAAAGCTAAAAGAAAGTGCCCTTGCTGCAGGGTTTATAAAGGAAAAGATACATTGTTTCAATGACAGACACGAGCTTCATAAAGCTTTAATGAAAGCGGATATGACAAATAGCGTGATATTAATAAAAGGATCTGCTGGTACCAAAATGGGACTAACTGCGGAATTAATTAGGCAACACCACAGCTGTCGTATTCAAATTCATGATGATCAAAGTTCAGAGGAAGTTCAGATGCATCCGGTTACTTTTACTAGTCTATGTCTATCCTCTAAGCTTATGATACATTTTGGATCATTCTCAAAGAAAATAAATGTAAACCAAAATGAAGGAATTCCTCTAGATACCATTCGTATTCCAAAGAAATTAACCAAAGAAATAACAATCCCTGATTTAGAATATGAAACTCGCTTGCAGGGCAATCATTTGCATATAGGTCCGGTTATTGGTCTTGCTGTTCTACCACTATACATTAACGATCCTGAAAAACAAAATATTCGTTTTGCCGGTAAGAAGTTTAAAGGACTCATCTATATGTTTAGACCAAGATCTGATCATAGACATAGCAAAGTCATTCAGGGTTACTACTATGACCCAAAAAAGAAAACATTTATTGAAGGAACTTTTCCGTTTCCATCTGCTATATTTAATCGAGTCATGCTTAAGCCTACGTTACATCGCATTTATTCAAAGAAAATCGGTCACAAAATTTTTAATTATCCCTACAGCAATACAGACAAATGGACTTTTTGGTCCATCCTTTCAAAAAATAAATCGATCAAAAAATATTTGCCTAAAACGGTTAAGTATACGGGTGTCTCCTCTGCTTTAAAGATGGTCAAAAAACACAGAGATGTTTATGTTAAACCCAGAAATATGGCTGGTGGTAGCGGTATCCTCGTTCTACGAAAGTCGAATAAAAGAGTTACACTCTATAATCAAAAAGGTAAAAAATGGGATGTGCATTCAAGTTCACACTTGAAATCTTTGCTCAAGAAAATAATGATTAAGGGTAAATCATATATCGTTCAGGAATCCATTTTTTCTGACTATGAAAAAGGAAAAATTGATTTTAGAGCATACGTTCAAAAAGATTCTACAGGGAATTGGACATTCACTGGATTGGAAACAAAGGTGGGTAAATCAGGAAGTATTATCTCTAATTCAAAAAATAGGCAAGAGATTATGCCTGGAGAAAAAGCTCTTCAAACTATTTTTCGATTGAACGAGCAAGAATCAAAAAGAAAAATCAATGGAATCAGTACATTAGGAATTAAAATCATGAAGTTGATGGAACCTCATCATAAGCTGTTGGGGGATGCAGCTATCGATTTTGTCATTGATCCACAATTAAGAATTAGAATACTAGAGGTGCAATTAAATTATGCGGCAGAAATAAAACAAAACAGAACAGAAGACGAACGTCAAATCCTACCTTCTATTTTATTTACTCCATTTGAGTATGCCACATACTTGGCTGGTTTTTCCTCGATGCCTCTTGAAGAATAATTTGATAAAAGGTAGGCGGTACGCTCTATGAGTAAAGTGGTAGGTATCTTGGGAGGAATGGGACCGTATGCGACAATGGATTTTGTTCACAAAATATTAATTAATACACCTGCGAAGGTGGATCAGGATCACCTTCGCCTCCTTCTGTATAATAACCCCAAAATTCCTTCAAGAATGGAGGCATTTCAACCGGGTAAAGAAAGTCCTGTAAAGGAATTGATCCATACGGCAAAGGCTTTGGAAAAGGGAGGAGCAGATTTTATCATGATGCCCTGCCACTCTGCCCATTATTGGATAGAGGAAATCAGACAAGCGATTTCAATCCCATTTTTTAGCATGGTTGAATGTGTAGCAGAATTCTTCCTTTCTGAACAGAACGCAGATAAGGAGGTATTGTTATTAGCCACAGAAACCACCATTCAAAGTGGACAATATCAATCCATTTTTGTTAACCTTCCTTTATCCCTCTTCATACCTAAGTCGTCAGAGCAGAAAAAAATAAATGATGGGATTCGTTTGATCAAAGCGAACCCTTATCAAACAGAGATGGTTGTAAATGATTTGAACGAGATACTCTTGAAATATAAAAATATGGGCGTTCGCCAAGTGATAGGAGGCTGTACAGAAATTCCTTTGATTCGTTCCCAGCTGGATCAAGATATTCAATTTATCGATCCCACACTATTGCTTGCTCTTAAAGCGATAAAAATAGCAGCTGAGAGATGATAGTGTTCCAAGACAATGAGAGAAAAGTTTAGTTCACTATCCAATTGATTAATATATGTGTATGTGCAGGAGTTTTATGATCCTGCGTTGTTTAATAATCATTTCTAACATATAAGCAACCATTGCAACAACTTACTATCCTTGATGTTAATTTTGCTCCTTTAGATCTTTGAAGAAATCATAAAGCTCATGTCCAGTTCTTTTTTATAATCAACAATGAAATTCTCGTCATATGGAACCCAGCACATTAAACGTTCAGATAAGTAACTTTGTTTCCTATATTGTGCAATTTTTCCTCCATACTTCTCCAATGCTATGACTTAAAAATAACAATGGGATAAACAAAAGGGCCACAAGCAGAGTTAAGCCAATCGTACTAGCATCTATTAGGTTTTCTTTCTGCATGACATTAAAAAGAATTAAATTGTAGGGCAGTATAATGAAGATACTAGTCCAAAGACCGGGAACATATCTTCTAAGAAAAAGAGCTTGTAAAGGATGAGTGATGATATTGAGAGCAAAAAATAAATTAGCACCTAGAAATAGAAAATAAAGCTCTGTTGTTAAAGAAAGAGGCAAAAGCACTGAAATCGGAACAAATAAGACAAACACGGCCATTGTAAACTGTCCTGCGGTCATTGTTTTAGCTTCATTCATTTGTTGCTGAACGAAGGTAGGCATTTGATCTTTTACAGCAGGATATACTCTTTTAAACCAATGCTCTATCGTAAAAATCTCTTCAAAGTTATGAAGCATAAAAACGATTAAAAACATCCATATCCAAAATTGAAAATCCATTAGCTTTCCTCCCTTGCTGATGTGGTGATAAGCAACGTGCTCTTCTAAGTTAGTTATTGTGAATTAGTTACTTTTTGTTAATACTCCGTGACAGATAATTCCCGCTAGTGAACGTCCCAGATCCGCAGCAGAGTAGCCAGTCTCGCCGTCTAAACTGTAACGATCAACGATTCGTTCAATGGAAGCAACCAGTAGTTCTGCAAGCAATTCTGTGTCAACTTCTGTCCTAATGATCCCTAATGCTTGGTTTTCCTTCATGTTTTCACGGATTTGGTTTATTATTCTACCACGGAGTTCCTCACCCTGATCTCCTATTTGAAACACGATTTTAGTCACATTTTTATTGGCACCAAATAATTGAAATAATCCGATATAGGAGTGCATGAGGTTTCCTTCTACTTCTGTTAAAGGGTTTTCTCTGATTTGAACACCAACATCAGCAAAATGAGCAAGCTGCTGTTCAAAGGTTAGCAGGATTTCATCAAGAATGTCCTTTTTGCTCTTAAAGTATAGATAAAAGGCAGCCTGTGTGAGTCCAGCCAGAGCAACGATTTGACTTACAGTTGTCCCGTGAAAACCTTGAGTAGCAAACAAGTGTTCAGCAGAAGAAAGTATTTTTTCTCTACTAACTTCACCTTTTCTTTTGGACATAGATAACCCCTCCTTTTAAATGTAACTAATTAATTAGTTAGTTATATATCAATGAGATTTAATATACATGAATCATGAATTAAAAGTCAAGAGATACAAAGAGAATGTGTAGAATTTGAGACGGTTCCGTACAGAAGTTGTAGTTGGGAGTGGTTGAGAGGCTACTATTTTTTGATTGGATGTTTCCTTTAGGAGGGTGGGGTCTATCAGGCGTTATTTTTCATTCGATCGGTGGGCGATTTTCGCTAGTTCCTGTTCGCTTTATCGCTGAAGCTCTTGGAGCAAAAGATCAAATGATCGAAAGAGGACAATAGTATCTACATTGAGAACAGTAATAAGGTTTATTGGATACAGATTAAGAAATTGGCATGTAACCACACCAGTCTGGGTGTGGTTTTTTGTTTGACAAAAGGAAAGGCATAGCGTACACTTTTTTTATTCTGACCATTCAGTATAAAAAAAGAGGTGGGAAGATGCCGAAAATAGGAATGGAACCAAAGCGCAGAGCAGACGTGATCAACGCTACGTTAACCTGTATCAGTAAATATGGTATGGATGGTATGACTTTGGATAAGGTTGCTGAGTATGCGCATTGTTCAAAGGGAGTTGTTCTTTACTATTTTAAAAATAAGGATAATCTTACATATGAAGCGTTTAAGGCTTTCCTGGGCTATTATGGCCTCAAGATAGAATCAGAAATTGAAAAAACAATGTCAGCTGGAGAAATGATTGACGTTACTTTAAAACACATATTACCGCTATATAGTGATGATTCGGATAAAGAAATAAATGTTTCCCAATTGGATGGCATTGAAGCAATGTTTATTCCGTATGATGATCAAGGAAAGCTCTTTTTGCAATTCTTCTCAAAAGCTGTATTAGATCACAAGCTACAGGAGATCGTATCTAAGAGCTACTTAGCTGATCTTCAAGGTATAGCGAAGATTTTTGATTATGGCAATATCACGGGAAATATGACTGTAGATGATTCTAAAAGCGCAGCCTATGGCTTGCTTGCCATGGTCATAGGGTTAAGCTTCTTTCGTGTAGCGAAAATCCCTCCAATTAATGGTGAAGATAATAGATACATCATTGAAGACTATGTCAGAAAACTAAGTGAGAGAAAATAATAGAGAGCTGTCCAAGTAAGAGGTATGCAAATAGTATTCCTAAATAGCAGGAAATTTTAAAAGTATAGGAGTTGTTGTGGGAATGTTGGATATTAAGAAGGTTGAAGTAAGTGGGGTAAATATAGCCATTGTCAAAAATACAGAGACAATTGTAGAGCATGTTCAGTCAGCATTAGATCTTATGGCAACGGTACAGTATGAAGCAGACAGTAATCTCATGGTTCTAAACAAAACTGTTCTAAGCTCCCTTTTCTTCGAATTAAAAACAGGTATTGCCGGGGAAATTCTGCAAAAGTTTATTAATTATCGGGTAAAGGTTGCTATTGTTGGGGATTTCTCAATGTACCAAAGTAATGCTCTGAAAGATTTCATCTATGAATGCAATAATGGACAGGATATATTCTTTGTACCTGATGAGCAGGAAGCGATTGAAAGGTTGAGCAGGGCAAGGTAAAGTAGTTGAATTTGGGAGGAAGATACGTGTCACAATTAGAAGATTACTATACTAAGGATAAGTTGGTGAAGATTCCTGCTGGTGAGATTGAAATGAGGGATGATCGGATAAAAACCACATGGAAGGTAACGTTGGATTCCTTCTTACTTTCGCCAGTTCCAGTTACGAATGAGTTATACTATTCAATCATTCAAAAGACTAATATACCTAATTATGAATCTCAAGCTCCGGTTGTTGATGTCTCATGGAATGATGCGATTCTCTTTTGTAATTTGCTCTCACAGTACTCAGGACTAAAGGAATGTTATTCGGTAAGTACTGATAGTGAGAGTGTTGTTTGTAATTGGGAAGCAAATGGCTATCGCCTTCCTACAGAAGCGGAATGGCAATATGCGTGTAAAGCAGGGACTAATGGATATCGGTACGGCGAGCTTAATGAAATAGCTTGGTATCAAGCAAACTCTGATAGCAGGGTACATGAGGTAGGTCAAAAGCTACCAAATGAGTGGGGGCTTTACGATATGTTAGGTAATGTCTGGGAGTGGTGCTGGGATAAATACGATGCTGAGGTGTACGGCTCTTATAGAATATTCCGTGGAGGGAGCTGGGCGGAGGAGGCTAGGGGCTGTGGGGCGACGTGCCGGAGGCGCAGTCATCCTACGTTTCGAATTGAAGATCTAGGTTTTCGTATTGCCAGAACACTTAAGGAAGAAAGTAAATAAGAATGCGTTTATTTAAAGAGAAGGGAGGTTCGACTGGTTGACTCTAAGCTACTAGTCGAACCTCTTCTATTATTAAAAATATTATGTTTTGTTAGTCTCTATTTACTATACGAGATTACCACTTATCTTGAAGGTAATCATTTGCGATAAATCAATCTGCGCAGTAAAGCATCTGCAGGCCCTGGCCACTTCCTATTTTCTAGCCATGAGGCCAATAGGACTCCAGATATCCATATTAGTATGGCTAGAATAAATACTCCTGTAGCATCGAACTCGCTTCCAAGACCAAATGCTACTGGGGAAAGGAGCACAACAAGCAGGGCCTCCTGATACAAATAAAATGTGAGGGATCTTTTCCCCACTGCGGATAAGAACCAAGCTGTTTTAGGTATTTTATTACGGGCGTTTATACTGATTAACGCTATAATCGCTGTATAAGCAAAACCACCCGCTAGACCTGTAATAATATGCAAAATGACCGATAAACTTAATACTTCTAAAGAAGGTTCCCATAGTTGCACACTTACTAAAGCAAGAGGAAATCCTCCAACTACTGATATCATTAATCCCCATATAGCAATGCGCTTCAAGGTTTGCCGAAATCGGTATGGCTGGTCTAGCCATTGTTTGCCTGCTACCCAGACACCTATTAAGATCGCCAAAAGCATTGGATACATGGACAACTGAACAAGGATAACAAAAGGAAATGCCATAGTATGTTCGATGACTAAGCCGAAGTAGGTGTGTTCTGCAGTTAATCCTACCTGCATACTAGCTCCTCCACTAGTCATGATAAGCATAAACCAGGAAACAGGGATAATAATGAAGTATGCCACACCTACAATAATAAGTGTACGCAATTGAATTTTCCCCGAGCTAAACAATAACCAGCTAATTAGCAAACCAGAAAAGCCATATAAGCCAAGGATGTCTGCTCCACCTATAAATACAAAATGAATAAACCCAAATAATAGTAAGAACCAAGAGCGACGTCTTAGGGATTTCTTTATTAATTCTTCAGCAACCCCTTTTTCCGTACGTTTTTTGACCATAAAGGCTAACCCATAACCAAAAAGGGCTGCAAACATTGGAAAAGAACGACTATCTACGAATAGTACTCCAATAAAATTGACAATATGATCAATTAAGCTCTCACCAAATGGTCGACTTATAATCCCTGGTCCTGCTGTATACAAATAGAAGGGAGCGTGGGCAATAACTATGAGTAGTAACATGAATCCACGCCCTAAATCTGGGGCTAGATTCCTATCAGTGTCGTTCAGTTTTAAAGGTGAATTCAATTTCTCCTTTTTAGTCAATGAATGACCTCCTTAAATTATTTGACTGCACCTGCTTGAACGGCTTTCTAAGATTTCTTATGCTTATACTGTTTTGGTCACTTTTCAAAATGAATCATCCTTTCTTTATACAAATAAAGGTCAATATTCTTCGATCAAAGTATATTAACTGACCTAGTCAGTTAATATACTATAAAGAATTACCTACTATGTCAATAAAAAAAACTGCTAATCATTAGCAGTTTTCATTTCTTTTATTTTTCGATCATTCGGATCAGTAGTTGGATATTCCAATTCTCATCCTCAGTAGCCCAATGTACCTCTTCCATAAGTAAGCCGGAAAGTACCGTTAAATAGAACTCCACAAGCTTGATAGGTTCTCTTTCAATAATCTCATCATTGGTCTGACCTTCAATAAAGATTGGTAGCAAAGATTCAATGTAGAATGATTCAAATTTCGCAACGCTCTTTTTTGTATTCTCATCCAATTTATCAAATTGGAGCGCTCGTTGTATCATTCTAAAGGCGGCTTGTTTTTGAGGAGATAATGAGCTTTTAGTAAAAAAGAAAATCTTTTCAATTGAAGTTCCCGATAAGTTGTTAACTTCATGGATTAAATGCTGAGAGTCTTCAATTGCCCAGTTTAAGCTTGCCTCCAATATTTCGTCCTTTGAAGTGAAATAATGGTACATTAATCCTTTACTTATCCCAATTTCTTCTGCGATTTTAGACATCGTTGTCTTTTCAATACCATTATCTGCGAAGATTTTTAGAGCAGATGTGACGATTTCCACTGTACGTTTTTTGTGTATTTCTATAGAATTTTTCTTACTGTAACGAGCCATTATATCTCCTCTATTATACGTATTAGTAGAGTTTCGTTATTCAAACTTGAGCATGTTATTTCACATAGGAGTAGTGAAGCTTCTCTTGATTATACAACATTTGAGACTCATGAGCGAATTGGGTAATGTAGCTTTGGTTACCCTCTATGCTAACATGGATAATTAGCTTGCTTCTCTTTGTTCAGAAGACCTATAATTTTATAAAGCAAGTAAAATCGATTAACGGCTACTATATAGGCTAAGAAAAGGGGTGAGCCAATGATATTTAAAATGCATACTCCTCAGCACAAGGAAGTGAGCCAATATATTAAAGAGATTTGGTATATATCTCAGAATGGTGAGGACGTATTGGGAATGAACCCAAAAATGATTCCTGGCGGCTACTATCATATGGTAATTAATCTAGGCTCCCCTCATTTTTATATGGATAGAAACGGCAAGAGTTTTAGCCCAAAAGCTAGTCACATCAATGCGAAGCAAAATGAATATGTTACGATTCAGCGAAAAGGACACGTGGAAATTATGGGTATAGTTTTCCGCCCCTATGGATTGTATGCCCTAGTTAATATGCCTGTAAGTGAACTGGTCGGAACGGTTCAGAATATGGAAGAATTGATAGGTAATAGAATAGGGGAGTTGGAAGAGCAACTTGCTTCGGTCACTGGAATCCAAGAAAAATTTATGCTTTTAGAAAGACGATTACATGAGTGGATAAGTATCGACAAACCAATAAAAGAAGAAATTAGGTTTGCTGTCGATATGATTGTGAAGCATAAAGGCTCTGTATCCTTAAAGCAGGTTCAAGAGTATGTTAACCTGAGTGAGAGATCGTTAGAACGGTATTTCAAAGCCTATACGGGAATAAGTCCAAAGCAATTTTCAGATATACATAGGCTTCAATTTGCCTTAGATTTGATGAGAGACAACTCCGATAAACTTGTCAATCATGCTTTATTTGCTGGCTACTATGACCAAGCCCATTTTAATCGTTCCTTTACGAAAATGGTAGGTTCGACTCCAAAAGAATATCTTACTAGCCGAAATCTATTGTCGGATTTATACAAGAAATAATCTCTCGAAATGAAGTAATATAACAATGAAAATAATAAAGGAGAGTGGATGTAATGAAAAGAACAATTGGACATCTAACAATTCTAGTAAAAGATTATGATGAGGCGATCGCCTTTTACAAGGAGAAAGCAGGGTTTGAGCTGTTAGCAGATAATGACTTTGGTAACGGAATGCGCTGGGTTAGCCTTGCACCCTCCAAAGAAAGCCAAGCTGCCATTGTCTTAGTTAAAGCAGATACTGACGAGAAATTAGAGAGAGTTGGAAATCAATTTGCCGATCATGTTGGCATAGTTGTAGAGACGGATGACTGTCGTCGTGACTATGAGGCTATGAAAGCTGCGGGAGTGCGTTTTTTAGGGGAGCCTAATGAGGTACCTTGGGGAATTGAGGTCGTATTTGAAGATCTTTATGGAAATCGGATTGACTTGCTTCAACACAATGGATTCTAAATGAAACCTTGTTAATGTCACAAAAGATACTAGAAAAATAATATAAGACAAAAGCTCGCTTCATAATAACTATGAGTAGCGAGCTTTTTGCTTTTCCAGTATTCATTTTATTCTACATAAAAATTCTTATCACATGATTAAAGGCTGTAGTTCTCCAGGGATTCATCTTGAATGTATTGGACATAGGCTAAGGCATCCTGTTCTAATTGTCCTTCCGAGGCTTGGTCTGCATCATACGTTTCCCAGGAGGGCAAGAACGTACCATTACATCTAGCTATTGTAGCTTGCCATGGCTTCATATACTCACTCATTGAAAACCAATCATATCCTCCAGCACGGTAATCTGCTTTCCCACCGCCAGCACTAATGGCGAGAATAAATTGCTTTCCTTTTAACTGTACACCATTGCTTCCAAATGCCCATCCATACTCCATGACATCATCAAACCATTTTTTTAATAGTGGTGGTACGCTATACCAGTAAAGGGGGAACTGAAGAACAATTCGTTCATGTGCCAACAGTAATTGTTGCTCTTGCTTCACATTAATGGCCCAATTTGGATAGGATTCGTAAAGCGAATGAACAGTAATCTCTGGTTGAGCTTTTAATGCCTCTACTTTCTTTAGATTGGCGCGAGAGCCTTCATTTAAATGAGGGTGTGCTACTATAACAAGTGTTTTCATTTTTGTTCTCCTTTTAGGTTTTAAGTAATTAGTAATTAAACATAGAAAAGAAATACCAAAACAATTCAGGAACGATCGTTCCGGAAACAGAATAACAAGCGTAATTAGTATTTAGAATGGCTAAAAATAAATTTCGGAACAATCGTTCCGAAAGTGGAGAAAAAATCGGTCAGATTAGCTTTAATGCTTCCTCGACCAAATTCTCATACGTTTTCTTGTCCTTATTTACCTTGGACATCACATTGATCCCATGATTTATGCTATGGAATACGGATACAAGAGCATCCATATCTCGCTCTACGGAGATTTCACCGTTTTTCTGCCCTTGCTCAAGCAAAAGACGCAGGGATTGCTCAAAGCAATCAAAGCTATCCTGAATCAACTCCTGCATCCTGTGATCCATTAGATCAAATGACACAGCTGAATTGGTCACAAAACAACCGCTAGGGCTCTCCTCATTTAAAGCCTGATCAATATGATAATAGAAGAATTTCCGCAGCCCTTCTTTGACTGAAGGGGCTTGTTGCCATAAATTTAATCGTTGTCTGCCTGATTGCTCGTAATGCTCCAGCGCTTCGGAGAATAGAGTTTGTTTGTCTATAAATGATTCATACAAGCTGGAGCGACTAATGCCCATGCTTGTTAATAAATCCGGGACACTCGTAGCGGCATAGCCTTTTTCCCAGAACGTATACATCGCTTTTGCAAGAGCTTGCCCTCTGTCAAACTGTTTTGGACGTGCCATTTTAATCACCCAAGCCTATTATATCATTTCGGAACGAACATTCCAATAAAAATATTAAGTAGATAAAAACCCCTTAAAGCCAAGAGGGAGCTCCCCTTGGCTTTAAGAATAATACTCTTAATCTGCAAAAATATCAATGACCTGCTCCAGGAACTATCGGTTAACCAACACCAAAGACGCTTCCTAATCCACATAAAGTGGAAGGAAGCGTCAATTTAATTATACGCATTACAGTTGTTAGACAATTGATAATTTATATTTACCCTAAACCTCGAATACATTTTCCTATTATTGTAGAAGGATAATCTTCTTTTTTTATAGAAATCGTTAAATAGAATAAAGCTTCATGCCAAAATGATTAATTTTATATAATGAATGAATATATAGGAATTTCATTATTCACCACATCATTAAGAAACCACAGCAGGAGGGGATTGAGGAATGATGGTGCAAAGCTTTAAGATCGTTGATTTTAATGAAGTGAAAGATATGATTCCAGAAGATAGCTGGATGAAAAAGCAAATAAAGCAATATGGTCATGAGATTGCTAAGGAATCCATCCTATACCATCGTGGGGATTTACGGTTGGAGAAGCTTAATTTCGATGATTTCCTCTATACTAAGCAAGGTCGAAACTTTTTGTTAATTGTGGTAGAGGGTCATGTAACTATAGATGGATATATATATAATACATTAGTGCATTATGATGATTGGTTCGGTGCTGTGGGACTAATTGTATTAGGAGATTTACACGCTGGTAACATAGTTATAGGAGGACAAGAAATCCTAGTAACGGGAAACCTAACTGTGCGAGATCTGTTTTACGGTGATTACAGTGGCTCACTTCATGTTAATGGAAGGGCTACAGCAAGTGTTTTCTTTGCTAATTGGGGATATTCAGTCACCCTACTAGGTGAACAAAGCTTTGATCTACATGTAAAAGATATAGATGAGTTAGTAGGTGAAAAAGCTATTGCAGATATGGATGAGCTGCTAGGTTTTCATTCCGAAAACTTTTATTTTGTACGAAGTAAGGTAGAGGAGCGTTTGGAGTCGGGGAAGCCAATTCTTAATCGGCACTGGAAGGATAATCTAAGAGACAGGAACAAGTCAATCCCTTTTGCTTTTCTAAATGCAGAGTTATGCATAGAGAACATAGATCGACTGATGAAGCCCAATCTACTCCCAAGAGATCCTTATTCAGGAGAGCATTATAAATACGAGATTTGGCAAAGGGATTTATTTATACGTGTAGTAGCTACCATTCAAGGTGTAGGACTAAAGGTGAAATACAAAGCTATCTATATCGAAAAGGTAGGGGAATATGCCGTAATGATTGAGGCTTTCCCGAAAAAATGGATGCCTAGAAGTTGGGGCCCGTTAAGAATCTCAAGTAAATTGATGAATAGAGGGAATACAAACTGGTATTCCTTTGACTCAACTACACCAGAACATTTTAATTCCCTACTACAAACGGGCTGGAAGTCTCTATTAAACGCGGTTTCTCAATATGAGTATGCTAGCAGGATGATTCATAGACATGAAATAGAAGAGCTTCTATGCTTACCAGTTGTTCAGCCGTATGATGATTATTTGGACACCGAAAGAAACGGCTTTTGGATTGGAAGTCTTTATTGCTCTTTTAGACAGAAGGGTGTCGATGAAAATGGACATCCGTACAACGAAATTTTAAAGCTAGCTAGACAGTATACTGATGATCATGGAGAGCAAAAGATGGAGTGCTATATCTATTACATGAATCCTCAATTGGATGGTTCTGACACTGTAGAAATTAAGTACATTCCTGATCAATACAGAGAAGAGCATGTCATTGTGAGCTATACGGATCAAGATAGATTAATTTTGGCATGGCGTCTATTTGAGGCAGCAAAAATGAAGCTGCGGCTTTGTAATGAGGGACTTTTAAACGGAAAAACACCTTATGCTGCGGAAGATTTTGCGATAAAATATTGGGAAGAACAAGGATACATAGAAAAAGGGTAAGATTCATTCGAACTAGCTGACCAGAAAAAAGAATAGTATTACTTGCACATTAATAACTTTACAATCAGGGGAGGATTTCAATGTCTACCGAAATGTTTCAAAGCGTTCTGTTTAAGGAGATTAAGTCAAAATTACCACAGGATAGCTGGGCTGCTCAAGTCAATAAGATTAACAATGACGAGTTTTTGGAGGAGATCGTTTTTTATCATAAAGGTGACCTACAGTTGCAGAGTCTAGACTTAGATCATCTAGCAAATGAACACGAGGATCAAATCATTTTTTTAATCCTTGTGGAGGGGAGCTTAACGGTAGATACATTTATTTGTAATGAAAATACGGATGGTTCTACTGGGCTGATTGTTCTTGGAGATTTAAAAACCACAAGTATGGTAGTGGGGGGACAGGAGATTTTTGTGACAGGTGATGTAGAGGTCAGTGAGCTGTTCTGGGGAGATTACAATCATGGCATGCTAAATGTGCAAGGTCATCTGAAAGCAGCTCTCTGTCTACAAACAGATGAATATAGTATTCAAGCTAAGACAAAAGAGGTTGCCATCCTCATTAATGATGCCCATGAATTAATCGGTGCGGAAATAATAGCTCAGGAATGCTTGATTGAAGAAGATGAAGAAGTCATCATTGATCGAGAAGAATTAATGAAGCTGCTTTATAATGGGAAACAAGTGGTTACTGAATCTTTACTAGAAGATTTAAAAAATGGTGGGGCAACAATCCCTTTTGTTTTTCCAAATGCTGAGATTAACATTGCAAATTTAGAAAGGCTTAGCTTGCCGTCTTTCATGAATGTCGAACCAGTTGATGGCCTCTATGAGTATGAATATTGGCAGGAGGACATTTGTACAAGGGTATTACTAGAAGTAGATCAGGAAAGTAACTCCAACTATAAAGCAGTGTACCTTGAAAAAGAGGGACAATATGCAGTATTTCTAGAAGCGAGAAGAGAAGAAACAAACTCCACTGCTTGGGAACCACTTATGATAACCTGTAGAAATATAGCTGGTGAGGATACACAATGGTACTACTTTGATGCTGGTTCACCAGAACATTTTCACCTTCTATTAAAGTATGGATGGGGTGCTTTGTTAAAAGGTGTATCACAATATGAATATGCTAAAAATTTAATTAATCCATCAGAGCTTCGAGAGCTATTGAAATTACCTTTGGTGCAGCCCTACGACGATTATTATGATGATGAAAAAAATGGCTTTTGGCTAGGGCAGCTTTACTATGCCTTTAGGGAAAAGGGTGTAGATGAAGACGGCAATGAAGAACCGGAGCTTATTAAAGTAGCCTACTCTTACATAGGGGAAGATGGGGAGGAGAAACTTGAATCCTTTTTCTATTATATAAGCAAAAAGCTAGATCGGTCGGAAGTGGTCGAGATTGAGTATAGAGCGGATGAGGATGATGAACAGTTCAGTATACTTAGCTATATTCACCCTGCCTTGCTCAAACAAGCAATTCGCTTGTTCCATGCTGCAAAGAGAACGTTAACAAGGCAAAATCAAGTTTTGATGAATGGTTATCCACCGTATGATGCAGATAAATTTGCTTTGAAATATTGGAGAAAACAGGGTTATCTAAGTAAGTAAGTTATAGCAACAAATAAAAGATCATGAAATTGACCCTCCAAAAGTTCTTCCTTTTCAATAATGGAGGGCTTTTGTTGTAAAGTTTCGAAGTATTGAATCACTATACTTGCTAAGTGTGTCCATATGTTTATAAAATAGGATATAGGCATTTCTTTTGAAAGTTTGTTTCCAATGAATAGTGGGAATGATAACGATAGAAGCGTACATTTAGTAAGGTACAGATGCAGAATGACGAAAGTCACAGATTTGTTCCCAACAACATAGAAAAATGATGTAAAATATAGATAAGACAAGCTATGCTGTTTGACGGAAGGAGTTTTTTTGTGAACGAAGCTATGATCATGTTGAAAAAAACGAGTCGCACTTTCTTTATCCCCATTAACCGTTTGGAGGATGGGCTGAGGGAAGCTGTTACGTCTGCTTATTTATGTATGAGAGCGATAGATGAAATTGAGGATCACGAGGAGTTAGATAATGACCTTAAAGTAGAGCTTCTTGAAGGCGTTCATGACGTGTTTCAATCTTCTACGGAATCTCCTGATACGAAAGCACTCCTTTCACCACATCGCGATACTCTTCCCGATGTAACGACTCAGATTGATGACTGGGCTATACTATGTCCTCCAACCGTCAGAAAAGTTGTGTATCCTTATATTGCAAAGATGTCCAAGCAAATGGCTGAATGGGTGAACAAAAGCTGGACAATTAGTACTGAGGAAGATTTGGATAAGTATACTTATAGTGTGGCCGGGATGGTAGGCGAAATGCTATCAGATATTTGGTATTGGTATGATGGCACAGAATCTGATCGCGATAAGGCCGTAGCCTTTGGTAGAGGATTACAGGCGGTTAATATTTTGCGGAATAAATCAGAGGATTTGGAGCGTGGAGTGGACTTTTTTCCAGATGGATGGGGGAAAAAAGAAATGATCGAATATACACGTCGCAATCTTAAGCTAGCTGATGCGTATATTAAGGAATTGAAAGGAAGTCCAGCGATAAAGTTTTGTAAGATTCCTCTAACCTTAGCACACGCAACAGTTAATCTCATTGCAGCAGGTGGGAATAAGCTGACTAGAGATGCTGTAAAGAAACTGGTGAATGGCACGAATTAAAGAGTTTTAGCTTCACTTAGTATGTGGAGCTAAGGCTTTTTTTGTTTGGAAATATTTTTTGCTTATATATTTGGGTGTGGAACGTAAGGAGTATACACATTTCCCCAAAATAGAAGTGTGAGGTTGTCGAATTATGTAAAAAAATGCTCAGAAATTGTTCAGAGCTCCTAAGTACAATAATGAGGTCAGAAAAAGAAGGAATAATTATATAGCAATTATTGAAATTTATTGAACGGGGGAGCCGTTGATGAAAAGAAGGTTTACACTAATTCTAATTAGCACGTTGATTGTCAGTCTACTCTTGCCAACACATGGATTCAAAGTAGGGGCCAGCACTTCGTGGGAACTTGAGGACTTTTCCTTACCAGAAGCCACTATTAGCTCTGGTACTGCGTATATGGATGGTAAAATTTATGTCGCTGGTGGGGCAGGAGTTGATAACAGTATATCGAATTCATTCTATGCTTTCGATTTGACTACAAGGCAATGGCATAACTTGGCGGATTTGCCTCAACCGTTGCAAGGTCATTCTCTTATACCTTTATTTGGGAAGTTATATGTTATCGGAGGAAATGCAGGCAATATCTTTTCTAATCAAGTGTATGAATATGACCCGACCACAAATGAATGGGAGGCAAAAAGTCCGCTACCTACAGGACTTTCTTTGTATAATTCTGCAGTTTTGAACAACAAGATTTATATTTTTGGTGGGTTAACTTCAGGAGCAGTAATAAATTCAATTTTGGAGTATGATCCTATTTCAGATATCTGGACAGATAAAAACTCAAAAGCACTGACTTATCTGTATAGGGCTTCTGCCTCAAGTAATGGAAAAGTATACTTTTTTGGAGGAGAATCTGCTACCTTTAAGCAACCTCAAAGAAATGTAAGTGTTTTTGATCCTGAAGCTGATACTTTTAATCCGGAGCTTTATCCGGATGGAACTGGTTCTACTTGGTCATTCAGATTGAGAAGTGCTGCTGTTAGCTTACCAGACGGTGATTTAATGGTAATGGGTGGCCAACAGTTAGGGAACACTGTGACAGATTTAGTTCATATTTATAATCCAAGCACTAATTCATGGAGTGATGGAGAAAGATTGCCTGTACCTCTTCATAATACTAATTCACTTCTTATCTCTGAAGATGATAGCGATTATGTCTTAATACTAGGTGGACAAGACACCACTGGGGATATATTATCTACTGTGTATATGAAGGAAATAGAGCGTCCATTGGAACTAGATTTGAACGCTGTAGACTTCAATGTAGCAGATGGTACTCTAACTAATACAACTTCAGCGATGGAGTACAGTCTTGCTGGAGGGATAGAAGGAAGCTGGGTAAAGGCTGAAGATGTTACAACGCTGGTGGACTTCGTGCCAGGAATGGTGTATGTAAGAGAGGCAGCAGATCCTTTGAATAACAGGTTTGTTGGCTTTGTTACACAGCCTAACCATGCTCCAGATGTTCAGGTAGATGTGTCAGCAGGAATGTCTGAGCTGAAGCTTTTAGGAGCAACGGAGGATATGGAATACACGACGAATGATGGAGCAAAGTGGAGAGTGATAACTCCAGGAATAGCTAGTGGAGAAGCTACAATTGATGCAAGTGGTGAGCATGACGTTCTGCGTGTTCGTTATATGGCAACGAAAACGGCACTTCCTTCTCCACCAACGATCCAACTTAATGTGGAGGGACCACAGCTAAGCTCAGATGCTTCATTACAATCGATTACATTAACAGGTATCAATCTTACATCTACCGTGACTGCTGATGTGTACAACTATACAGCTCTACTAACGACTTTATCACAGACCTCAGCGCACTTAGTAACTGGTAGCCCTGCTGCGACGGTAAAAATGTTTGTTAATGGGGAAGAGGTGCAGAATCCGATTGAATTGGCTTTAGGTAAGAACAAGCTTGCTTTTGAAGTCACAGCGGAGGACGGAACTAAGGAGACTTATCGAGTCTCTGTCGAGCGTGAAGCCTCAAAGCCAGATGGAGAGATTGTGAACCCTGGTTCAGGAAATCCTGGTGGCGGGAGCTCAGGAGGTGGATTACCTGCTGGAGGATCAAACAGCATAACACCTCCTAGAAATGGAATTGATATATATGTAGATGGTGTTAAGCAACCAAGCTTTGCTTCAGCTAGAACAGAACAAATTAATGGTAGAGAAACGATGCTTGTTACCGTAGATAGTGCCAAAGTATTAGAGAAATTAGAGCAAAATGAAAGCAAGATCGTGACTATTCCAGTTACTGGAGATCAAGAAGTAGTTTCTGCTAAATTAAATGGGCTATTGTTTAAGAAGATGAAAGGGGAAAACGTATTAATTGAACTAGTAACAGATCGAGCAACTTATTCATTGCCAACCTCTTTAGTAGATGTGCCTGAATTAACGCAACAGCTTGAGGCAGGAAATCATGATAGACTTGATGAAGAGCTAAATATCGAGATTACAATTTCTCTACCTGATGAAACAACATTAATGCAAGTTTATAAAGATGTAAATAATTTAGGTCAGTCTGTTATTGGAGAGCCCGTGGAATTTGGAGTCTACCTCAGCTTTGATGGGAAACAGATTGAAGTAAGTCGTTTTTCCGAGTACGTGGAACGATTGATTCCAATTCCGAATGATGTAGAGCCCACACGTATTACAACAGGTGTAGTGCTAGGAGCAGATGGAGAGTTATATCATGTACCAACTAAGGTGATCACACAAAATGGGAATCATTTTGCCCAAATTAATAGTTTGACAAATAGTGTTTATGCGGTGATTTGGAATCCACAAACATTTGAAGATGTGAAACAGCATTGGAGTGAAGATGAAGTCAATGATATGGCATCTCGAAAGATCGTTCATGGTGTAAGAGAATCTGTTTTTGATCCGAATAGAAGTGTTACTCGTGCTGAATTTACCGTTATGGTTGTGCGTGCACTTGGTCTTCGTCCAGATGTTTCTAACAGTGCTTTATGGAGGGACGTTGAGCTGAGGGACTGGTATGCTAATGATTTACGTACAGCGTTAGAGTATGGGTTGGTGGAAGGCTACGAGAATAGCTCCTTCCAACCACTTCAAACGATTAGCAGGGCTGAAGCTTCAGCTATTCTTGCAAATGCATTAAATGTGGCAAAGTATGAAGTGGAGCTGACTGCTGAGCAATCGGCTCAAATCCTCGCAACATTTAAGGACAGTAAAGAAGTGGCTACCTGGGCAATGGAAGGTGTAACTACAATAATCCAAGCAGGTATCCTACAAGGGGATCACAGTTTGATTCGCTCTAGGGAGGAGTTAACACGTGCTCAAGCGACTGTTATGCTTCACAGATTATTGCAAACTACAGATTTAATCAATTACTAATTTTATAATAAAGAAAATCATAAGGCGCTGTCCAAAAGTCATGATAAATGATTGGACAGCCAATATAAGAAAAGAGCTGTCGATATGATATCGACAGCTTTTGTTATGTTCTTCAACAGCAATGGAAATCCATTTTGTTAATGTTTAGTTAAAATTAAAAAAATAATATTAAGTAAAATATTTTGAAGGATTTTACACAATTTTATAGAATATTGTAATTATACTATTAAAAGGAGGTTGTATAAAATGAAAAAGCTGTCTTTATCTGTTTTGAGTTTTGTCTTGATTTTTGGAGTTTTTTTTACCGCAGTAGGAGCAACAGGACTTGGACAACATGAGCGACAGATGAATCTGTCGATTGAGGATATTGAGCTTGAGAATATAACTGATTTGAGTGGACAAGCAGCAGAGATTGTAACGGAAGATATTCAATCTGAGGTAGACGCAAATGTAGTATCAAAGGAATTGGACATTACGGTTACAAATCTTATCGAAGAGAACTTAAAGGATATTGCTACTCAATCTATTCCTCCGATTATGCAATATGCCACTACGTATAACTTCTCCAATCGAGATATTGGTAACTCTGTTATTCAATCTAATGACGGAGGTTATGTTATCCTTGGAGAAACTCATATTTATGGAGACACAGACCTTCTTTTTCTCAAAGTTGACTCCTCATTTAATATCGTCTGGGCGTATGCGTATGGAACGGAGTTAATTGAGGATCCAGCAGATGTAAGGCAGACAAGTGATGGTGGGTATATTATCGGCGGAACGAGAGTTGGTGGTGGAGCTTCAGATATTTTTCTGATCAAAACTGATGCTAACGGTGTTATTGAATGGTCTAATACGTATGGAGGACCTGCCGATGAGAGAGCGTATGCTTTAGAGATCGGACATGATGGTGGGTATATCCTTGCCGGTACAAAAATGACAAGTAGTGGTTCTACAGACGCGTATTTACTTAAAGTGGCCTCAAATGGGTTTATTCAATGGAATCGCAGCTTTGGAGTGAATCAAATAAGCATGACTGAGGAATTCTCTGGCGTCAGCCCAACGACTGATGGAGGATATGTAGCTGTTGGAAGCAAAATGGTTCAGACTGGCTTCGGCTCGTTTCAAAGCCACGGTTCTGTAGTAAAGGTTTCTGGAAACGGCACACCGGCCTTCACATCAACATTGGCTCATGCTGTCTTCCTAGAAGATGTTGTAGCTGCAGGAAATGGATTTATTGCCACAGGTACAATATATGTTCAGCCTGGTGGAAATATCTATGTAGTAAGGATGACAAATAGTGGGGGGATCAATTGGACGGAGCAGTTTAGTGCAACCATATTTGATACAGGAGTTGCTATTACCCCTGCTATTGATGGGAATTATGTCATAACTGGGTTTACAACCCCTTTAGTTGGACAAGAAAATCTCTTACTAATGAAGATAAATAATGCTGGAAATGCAGTTTGGTCCTCAATTATTGATTTTGGGACTTCGAGTGAGATAGGACGTAGTGTAGATATAACTTTTGATGGAGGTTATATTGTAACTGGACCGTATCGCCTTAATAATCTCTCTGATGTACTACTTGTCAAATTCTCAATGGATTGATGTTAACTATCAAACACTTTTCACTGAAAAAACCAAGAGTCTCGGCTCTTGGTTTTTTCAGTGAAGAAATAAATTATCTAGCAACCTCTGGAGTTTCAGCCGTTACGGCCCATTGCCATCTCCGGTATTCAAAATTGTCACCTACAGTGTAGTTTGTTACTCGATTGTTTACTGGTTTTAAGCTTGCACGATATACCGTCGGGAATACAGGCACTGCATCCACCATATAAGCCTGCCATTCATTATAAATACCTATACGCTTTTCAACATCAAAGGCATCTTCTGAAATACCATCTGTAAGTAAACGATCATTTTCATCAGAAGCATAACGAGCAAAGTTATATATGGCTTCACGCCCATATAAACCACTAGGGTCTACATTGATACCAACGGACCAAGCTCCTTGATAAATATCAACATCAGGATCATCGGTCCCTGTATCTCCTACACGATCATAGAACGAGTTAAACTCGTGTAAGCGTCCTTCCATGAGTTGAACCTTTAAGCCTACAGCTTCCCAAGCCTGGATATAATACTGGGCTAACGGCTCAGCCGTGTCTCCACCACTCATTGACATAAAATTGATTTCAAGCTTATTCCCATCTGGATCTTCACGGAAACCATCTCCATCAACATCTACAAACCCAGCATCATCTAATAGCTGTATAGCTTTTTCAGGATCATAAGGGCGGCCTGGGTTTGTTTCATCATGGTATTCAGGATGAGATGGAGGGATTAATGTTGTCGCATTC
The DNA here is from genome assembly GCF_030813115.1 of Bacillus horti. Taxonomy (NCBI): domain Bacteria; kingdom Bacillati; phylum Bacillota; class Bacilli; order Caryophanales; family Bacillaceae; genus Caldalkalibacillus; species Caldalkalibacillus horti. Next base: position 221,695 of record NZ_JAUSTY010000004.1, read on the forward strand.
CACCTTAAACCATGATAAAAGCGTTCACCAATCGCATTGTTATCAACAGCATGCCACATGGCTTGACGAAGGGATTTGTTCCCCATTTTAGAGTTTTCAGGGTCATAATTCACCACATTATTTTCTGCATCCCAATTACCTAGTTTGAAGCCAATGTATGTGTAAGCACGATCAACATGCCCAAGCCAAGTTAAGTTAGGGAGTTCTGAATTATCTGGGAATTGATCAACAGGGAAAGAATCTACAAGATCAACATCTCCTGATTTTAAGGCTTCTGCTACTACACTCGGACTGATAACACGTAAAGTTACTTTGTCCAAAGCTGGCTCGCCTCTCCAGTAGTTTTCGTTCTTCACATACGTTACTGATTCACCAGGAACAATCGTATCAAGAATGTATGGTCCAAATCCAATTGGGTTCACACGAGTTGCATCATGTGCAGACATTTCTGCAACTGGAATATCTTCAAAAATATGCTTTGGAATAGCAGAGGACCATACTCCACCCGTAATTAAAGAAGGTGTAGCCTGAATATAAGTTATCCTTAAGGTTTTATCATCTATTACCTCTATACCAGAAATTGTATCAGCATCACCATTGTGATAGTCGACAATACCTTCAATATTACGAAGCGTGGCATTAAATCGTGGCCCATCATAATCAGGATCAGCGATAACATAATGAGCGAACTCCCAATCATGAGCGGTTACTGGCTCACCATCATGCCAGTTCACGTTATCTCGAATTGTGAACGTCCAAATTCTATTATCCTCCTCATCAATTTCAAAGGTTGCTGCTCCTTCGTTGTTATAAACAAAGCTTGTGTCCCAAGTTAACATTCCCTCGTCAAACCAGCCCATTACTTGACCATCAGGAACACCACTAGAGAACACGGGGTTTAAAGTTCCTTCAAATGGAGTGTCAGACACTAAACCAAATGTAAGCTCTCCACCACTAAGTGGAGTACCATCATCCTTCAGATAGCTAAAGTCTTCAATAGAATAAGTTCCTTCTGGACGTTCCTGCTCTGCAGTTTCTTCATCCACTGGTGTTTCCTCTGTTCCTTCAGAAGGTGCTTCTGCATCTACATCAGTTGTGGCTTCATTATTATTACAAGCCACCATGAATAGAACAAAAACTGCAAGTAATGCCATGAGTAACAAACGTGCCTTGCTCTTCGTCATGTAAATTCCTCCCTTTTTATCCTCTTCTTTGTTTTGCGTCTGTCGCACGCTTTAACGCTTGACCGACGTTATTTATACACAACATCACTACTAAGATGAGTAATGATGCAGGTAACCAAATCCACCAGCGATGCTCCAACGTTTGGGGGTTAGTTGCATAGCTGACAAGTGTTCCTAAGCTCGGGGTATTTTCGGGTAATCCGAATCCTAGAAAGGATAATCCAGTTTCTATGCCAATATTGGCTGCCAAATTTAAAGTCATCATGACGATAATTAATGAGCTTATATTTGGTAGGAGCTGTACAAAGATAATTTTTATGTGTGAGCTTCCCAAGGTTTTAGATGCTTTTATATAGTCAAGCTCCTTTTCTTGTAATGCTTTTGAACGAACCATCCTAGCTATTCCCATCCAAAGGAAAGCCGACATGACTAGAGCAAACGTCAAGACATTATATTTGGGGACGATTGTAACGAATACAATAATAATCATCAAGGTTGGTAAAACCATAAAGAAATCAAGAATGCGCATGAACACATTATCAATCATTTCACCAAAATAACCTGAAACTATCCCGAAGGTAATACCAACAAGCCCACTAAGTAAAGTAACCAGTATACCTATTGACAATGAATTTTTTGCCCCGATAATTAATTGACCAAATATATCACGTCCACCGTAGTCTGTACCTAGCCAAAATTCAGATGAAGGGGATTGATGAATAGAGAAAAGGTCTACTCTAACAATTTCTCTTTCATCTAATAAGAATGATGCACCGTATACAAATCCACTAATTAAAATTAATAAAATAAGGGATATTAAAGCGATTTTGTCTCGGACAATTTCTCGCCAAATGACATTCAAGCCTGATGGACTTCGTAAGGGTTCATTATTTTCAACTTCTATATAATCAGCCATGTCTGTACACCTCCGCGTTATTTAATCCGAATTCTTGGATCAATAATACTTAAAATAATGTCTGATAGTAATGCACCTAAGATAGAGGCGACCCCAAACAACAAAACTAGTGCAGTTACAACACTGGTGTCTCTTTGTCTTATAGATGAAATAAATAATTCACCCATCCCTGGGTAACTAAAGATATTTTCGATAAAGATAGTTCCACTAATTAAAAACGTAATCTCGTATCCAAAAAAAGCGGCAATAGGCAGTAAAGAGTTACGAAAAATGTGGTGGTTATAGACACGTGATTCAGACGCTCCTTTTGAACGAGCCGTTAAGATAAATTCACGTTGTTTAATATCTATGATTTCACTCCTTAAATACTGAACTGTCCCAACGACAGAAATTAATGCCATTGATAGACTTGGTAAAAGAAGATGTCTTAATTTGCTTAGGAAGTACTCAAGGGTTCCTGGAGTTAGACCCGGTGCAACACTTCCACCAGTAGGGAACCAGCCTATCCTAAAACCAAAAATGAATAGCATTAATAAGGCAAAAATGAATAATGGTGCTGCAAACCCTAGATAGGTGTAACCAGTAATCATACGATCAGCAAGTGTATCATTATAGCGACCACTAATAATCCCTAATGGTAGAGCAATGATATATGTAAAAATAAGAGTAAGAATGGAAAGCAAAATGGTATTAACCATACGTTGATTAATTAAATCTGTAACAGGCATTTTATATCGGAAGGATTGCCCTAGGTCTCCCTTTAAAGCTCTAGTTGACCAATCGTAGTATTGAACATACCATGGATTATTTAGACCTAGCCGTTCACGTTGCTGTTCAAGAACCTCAGGCCCAATATTTGGGTCAATTAGCCCAGTTAAAGCATCTCCAGGCATCATCTTGGCCAGGATAAAGATGACAATACTTAACATGAGGATCTGTGGAATCATAATAAAGATACGTCTAATCGTAAATGTCCACATATGTTATTTGCCCTCCCTTAGCATAGCAACAGAATGAGTGCTGGATATTGGTCTTAAGTCATAGGCTAATCCATCTTGATCAAAATAAAACTCTTTAGACCTTTCATATTCACGTTTAACCTCATCACGTAAAATGGTCTGTTTGGTACGGTTTTTTGGGTCAATATCGGGAATAGCAGAAATTAATCTTTTTGTGTAAATATGCTGAGGATTTGTATAAATGTCTTCAGATAAACCTTCTTCTACGAGTCGTCCCTTATACATAATGCCGATTCTGTCACACATATGGCGTATAATTCCTAGATCATGACTGATTAATAAATAGGTCAAATTTAAATCCTTTTGAATGTCCTTCATAAAATTTAATACTTGGGCTTGAACGGACACATCTAACGCTGAAACAGGCTCATCTGCAATGATTAGTCGTGGATTTAAAGCAATGGCCCGAGCAATACCGATCCTCTGTTTTTGACCACCTGAGAATTCATGTGGATACTTGAAAATGCTTTCTTTACTAAGTCCCACCTGCTCTAAAAGCTCTTCAACTTTTGCTCTCCGCTCCAGCTTAGTAAAAGACTCATAGTTTATTAATGGTTCTGAAATAATATCGATAATTCGTTTTTTAGAATTTAAGGACGAATAAGGGTCTTGAAAGATCATTTGGATATCACGACGGTTTGAGGCTGAGCGTTTCATCGCCGCTAAATTAACGCTGTCGAATAAAACACTACCAGATGTGATATCATTTAAACCGATAATGGCGCGTCCAATTGTTGTTTTACCTGAACCTGACTCACCAACCAAACCGTAAGTTTGTCCTTTTTCTAAGGTTAATGAGACTCCATTCACTGCTTTTACATGATCAATAACTCTTCTAAAAACTCCCCCTCGAATCGGATAGTGGACATGTAGGTTATCAACTCTAAGAAGCGCCATGACTCATATCCTCCCTCTTTTCACATTTGAGAAGTAAAACTCTCTATAGCAGGTGCATCGTACAAAATGGCCTTGATTAACTTCGTGTAGGATTGGGTTTTCCTCATGGGCTTCATCTGGGATCCAAGGTATCCTAGCCTTGAAGCGGCACCCTATTCTTGGCAAGCTTTGCAATGGGGGGACAATTCCTTGAATAGAATGCAATCGTTCTTGCTTATTAGAGACAGATGGAACTGACTCTAACAGAGACCGAGTGTAAGGATGTTTTGGATTAGCAAAAAGCTCTTCTACTGGTGCAATTTCAATAATTTGTCCAGCATACATCACTGCTACTCGATCAGCTACTTCTGCTACAACTCCGAGGTCATGAGTAATTAACATAACTCCAGCATCCATCTTTTCTTTTAATTCTTTTAATAATTCGAGAATCTGAGCTTGAATTGTTACATCTAAAGCGGTTGTTGGTTCATCAGCAATAAGAAATGAGGGATTATTAGCAATTGCTGTTGCAATAACAATACGTTGACGCATTCCTCCTGATAATTCATGTGGATATTGGCTATACACTCGACTAGGATTTGGTATTCCTACTGCATCCAATAGCTCTATTACTCTAGCTGTACGCTGCTCCTTGCTCATTTTAGTATGTAAAAGTAATGTTTCATCAATTTGGGCGCCTACAATCATTAGGGGATTTAAGGCTGCTAATGGATCCTGGAAAATCATGCCTAAATCGGAGCCTCGAAGATGGTTTAAATTTTCGTTTGGAATATTTGCCAAGTCATAGTTTTTAAAAAAGATATGTCCATCTACCCGTGACCATTTTGGATCATGTAGACCCATAATTGAAAAGGCAAGGGCGCTCTTTCCACAGCCAGACTCTCCAACAATCGCTATAATTTCATTTTTGTTAATGTCAAGGGAGACATCATCGACAGCAGCATAATAATGATCTCCAATACGGAAGGAAGTCTTTAAATTCTGAATATGTAGTAGGTTATTCAATGTTTTATCACCCCAAATTAAAATTCTTTAGAATGTTTCGACATTTTACGCGAAAAGTCATTCAATGTTTCACGAAATATAGTTCTATATTAATGTAAAGTAAAATAAACCATTTTTCAAGATTTAATTTGAATTTTTAGATTATTTATTTTTTTAAAAGTTACAATTATTCACAAATTAAATATTATTTATCTAGATAAAGTAGAAAAAGAAGTAAAAATCGAAGTCTTTTTAAAATTTTATGTTGCGACTTATCTTTTAATGATTTATAATATTTCAAGTATTAATACACTCAGTAAATTTTAAGTCATTGCTTTTATCTTAGGCAAAGCTTAAACGAGTGGTACATATCCATTTCATGATGCAAGCAGGGCGACAAGGACTGCTGCTCTTTTTTTCTCCATTTAAACATGCTTAGTGAAGATTGACCTTTCAGTATTAGCTGAGAAGGTCTGCTTGTTTTTAGGCATCTTTTCTCAATTTCTTTTCTTTCTCATTTCATTTAATTAAATGGTTCCTTCATCACAGAAACAAACGATTATATATTAATTTTACAAAGTTATTACTAGTTAAATTATGTTTTTAAAAGCGTAGGGAGGTAAATTTCATGTGAAGATCAAAGCGGTTGGTCACGGGTAATGTGACCTATTTCCTTTTTTGTGTTCAGTGAGGAAATGAGGATTGAATAATAAGTGGGAAGGTACAAAAATTGCAAAATGTAAGCCTAAGAAGCGAAATAAGCACGAGGGGAAAAAGGGGAAAGAAAAGTCTTGAAAATTATTTCGAAACCCGATATATTATGTTTATTGTCTATTTTGCACTATCAGAATTTTATGCACTTAGGTAGAAAGTATAGTAAAACTAAGACGCTCGCTAATTAAATTTGGCGATCATCCAGGTTTTTTTAATGAAATTTTTCAGGAGCAGCTAGGGGGGAATGCGAATGGAAACGTTTAAACGACTTAAGGAGTTTTATTTACCGTATAAACGGTACTTTATTATCTCCATGATAGGTCTGATTATAGCTACTGCTATAACAGTGATCTATCCATTAGTGCTAATGTTTACGATTGATGATGTTATTGGTGAAGGGCAGTGGAATTTAGTGCCCTATCTTGCCTTAGGTTTTGTGGGCATCATGGTATTTAAGGGAATAGCTACTTATTTTCATCAGTACTACGGTGATCTATTTGGGATAAGGGCTGTTTACGAACTACGAAATGAGCTTTATAAGAAGCTTCAATTTTTACCATTTAGATATTATGATAACGCTAAAACGGGAGATTTGATGTCGCGGCTAACGGCAGACGTTGAAGGTTTCCGGTTTTTCTTGTCTTTTGGCTGTGCACAGCTCTTAAACTTCATTCTATTAGTTGGGTTTGGACTTGGGATCATGCTTTTTCTAAGTGTAAAACTGGCTCTTGTGACCTTAGCAGCTATGCCTTTCCTTGCTGTTGTCGTTTATCGCTTTGACAAAAGAGTACATCCAGCCTTTAAAGGGATACGCCGTTCTTTTGCTCAATTAACAACGAAGGTACAGGAAAACATCAGTGGAATGAATACGGTTAAATCCTTATCAAGAGAGGATTTTGAAATCGATCGATTTGTCGATAGAAATGAAAACTATAAGGATAAGCAAATTCATACAGCAAAAATCTGGGCTACCTTCTTCCCTCTAATGGAGCTGATCGGACATATTTGTGTCGTTGCTCTTTTGGGCTACGGAGGATACTTGGTTATTTCAGGTGAAATGTTTATAGGACAGCTCGTCGCCTTCTTCAGTCTTGTATGGTACATTCTTGATCCTATTATGCAATTAGGCTTTATTATTAACACGTTTTCACAATCAAAGGCTTCTGGTGAACGCCTTCTTGAGGTGTTAGACGAGAAGGAAGACATTCAGAGTCTCCCAGACTCCTTGCAAGCTGAGCGCTTAGAAGGGAATGTAGAATTTGTTGAAGTTACACATAAATATGCTTCTAATGATGCAGATGAGGCTTTACATGCCATAAGTTTAAAAGCTGACGCTGGTAAGGTTATTGGCTTGATAGGAGCAACAGGTGCAGGAAAAACGAGTATTATCCAATTAATTTCCCGCTTTTATGAGCCAGCGAGTGGAGAAATATTCATTGATGGAAGAAACATTAAGGAGTACACAGTTGAAACATTGCGTAAAAATATCGGAATTGTTCTTCAGGAATCCTTCTTGTTCTCCTCTTCTATCAGGGATAATATCGCTTATGGAAATCCGGATGCATCCATGGAGGAAATCATAAGGGCAGCTAAAAGAGCTCAAGCTCACGATTTCATTATGGAGCTTCCAGATGGCTATGACACATTGCTTGGGGAAAGAGGAATGGGATTATCTGGTGGTCAGAAGCAGAGAATTTCAATTGCTAGAGCCTTGTTAATTAACCCTAGTATTCTAATCCTTGATGATGCTACAAGTGCTGTAGACATGGAAACGGAATTTAAGATTCAAGAAGCGTTCCGAGAGGTAATGAAAGGGAGAACGACTTTTGTCATTGCTCATCGTATTTCTTCTATTAAACAAGCCGATGAGATTCTTGTACTAGATCAAGGACGTGTTATTGAAAGAGGAACTCATGATCAATTGATACAGAAGGACGGAGCGTATCGTCGAATTTACGATATCCAGTTTAAAGATAGACATCTTATTATGCAGGATCAATTGGCATAGGAAGGAGGCAGGAGAAAATGAAAGAAACTGTACAAGATGTCATCAATCAAAGACAGGGGAAGCGAGAACGCTTTCGCTACTCCGTTGATACGATTATTGAAAAGCCCTTTAATTGGGCGCAAATGTTACGATTGATGGGGTATATGAAGCCCTATGCTTTTACCCTGCTTCCACTAGCTATTATTGCTATGATTGTAGCAACAGGAGTAAGACTTGCTGTCCCTTTACTCATTTCATATGCGATTGACAATGCTATTGAGATCCCTAATGTTTCTTTGCTTCAGATTCTAGTAGCTGTGATCGCTGGGTTGTATGTCCTTTCTTATATAGCTAATACCTTCCGTATCCGCTGGATGAATATTTTGGGGCAAAATGTTATTTATGACTTAAGGCAGCATTTGTTTTCTCATATTCAAAGGCTATCTCATCGCTTCTTTGATCAGAGATCGGCAGGGTCAGTCCTAGTGCGCGTGACAAATGATATTAATTCGATGCAGGACTTGTTTACAAATGGGGTTATCAACCTATTAATGGATATGATCATGTTAGTTGGGATCATTGTTATCTTATTCATACTGAGTCCAAGTCTAACCGTGGCCATTATGGTCATTTTGCCACTCATGTTTTTCATCTCTACTGGCTTAAGAAGAAGAATACGTCGTTCGTGGCAAACGGTAAGGCTTAAGCAATCTTTGCTTAACTCGCACTTAAATGAGAGCATTCAAGGAATTCGAGTGACTCAGTCCTTCACACAAGAGCGTGAAAATATGGGCTTTTTCAAGAGAATTAATGCGGATAACTATGAGGCTTGGCGGGATGCGACCAAGAAAAACGCCACCTTTAGACCGCTTGTGGAAATCTCGGGTGCGATTGGTACGGCAATTCTGATTTGGTATGGAGCTCATTTGTTTCAACAGGAGGCATTGACGATTGGAGATTTTGTAGCCTTTGCTACGTATTTAGGGATGTTTTGGGGGCCGATTTCTCGGTTAGGGCAGCTTTATAATCAGCTTCTTGTGGGGATGGCGTCCTCGGAAAGGATTTTTGAATTCCTTGATGAGCTACCATCTGTCCCTGAAAAAGCAAATGCTAAGAGATTATCACAGATGAAGGGACACATTAGGTTTGAGGATGTTCAGTTTGGTTACAATGAAAGCAGAAAAGCTCTCAATGGAATTAATATAGAAATCAAGGAAGGGCAAACCGTTGCCTTAGTTGGACATACAGGCTCAGGGAAAACAACGATTACAAACCTTATTTGTCGCTTCTATGATGTTACAGGTGGTCGTGTATTGATTGACGGGCATGATGTGCGTGATCTGTCCCTAGCTACTCTGCGTTCTAAAATAAGTATCGTTTTGCAGGATACATTTATCTTCTCCGGGACAATTTTAGAGAACATTCGCTTTGGTCGACCAGACGCTACTGACGAAGAGGTCAGAGAAGCGGCAAAAGCAGTAGGAGCTGATCAATTTATTTATCGTCTTCCTAATGGTTACGAAACAGAGGTTGAGGAACGAGGAAATGTCCTTTCTATGGGAGAGAGACAATTGCTTTCCTTTGCTAGAGCGCTTTTAGCGGATCCGCAAATTTTGATTCTAGATGAAGCAACAGCAAGTATTGATACCGAATCAGAGTTAAAGATTCAAGCTGCACTAAAGAAGCTATTAGCAGGACGTACAGCTATTATTATTGCTCACAGACTTTCAACAATTCGTGATGCGGAAAACATTATTGTGCTAGAGCATGGGAATATTCTAGAACAGGGAAGTCATGATGAGTTGATGAAGCATCGCGGAGAATACTACGGCTTGGTAAAAGCACAATTTAAAGTATTACAGGATGAATCATAGATTAGAGGATCATAGGTTAGAGGAACAAATATATAGAAAATAAAGAAGAGATCCAAGAATAATTGGGAGGGAAGCTACGGCTTCTCTCTTTAAGTTTTATTGCCTGTATGAAGTTAAGCAATAAATCCTGTATATAAACAAATTCTTTGTAGCAATTTGATGAAATATGGTGAAAATCGTAGGGAATGTTTCTGTTTCCTAACGTTTTTCATAGGCAAATGGAACGGGCTATGATAACATAGGTAACGTATACGATGTGCGGTAGCGCACGCAGATAAGATCAAAAATCTTACGTAAATTTATTGCTTGAAGGGTTGGGGATAGCGAATGTCTATTGACTCTATTTTAGATAAAGCGTTAAAAGGTGAACGGATTTCGGTAGAGGAAGCTGTTCGTTTGTATGAGAGTAATGAGATTGAAAAAATGGGACATGTAGCCGATCAAATTATGAAAAAGTGGCACCCAGATCCTGTCACTACGTTTGTTATAGGTCGTAATGTGAACTATACAAACTTTTGTGATACGTACTGCAAGTTCTGTGCTTTTTACCGTCCACCAGGACATGAGGAAGGCTATGTATTACCTGATGAGGTTATTTATCAAAAAATCCAAGAAACTCTAGACGTAGGGGGAACTGAGATTTTAATGCAGGGTGGTACAAACCCTGATTTACCTCTGTCTTATTATACGGATTTATTACGAGGGATTAAAAAACGCTTTAATATTCATATGCACTCTTTTTCACCAGCTGAGATCTGGAAGATTGTCGAGGTATCAGGTCTATCTCTAGAGCAGGTATTGACTGAGCTGAAGGAGGCAGGGCTAGATTCCATTCCGGGTGGTGGAGCTGAGATATTGGATGACAGAATTCGCAAGAAAATCAGTCGTCTGAAAGGCTCCTGGAAGGATTGGATGGAATGTATGACTACAGCAAACAAAGTGGGTCTTCACACCACAGCTACCATGGTTATAGGCTTTGGTGAAACTCTAGAAGAGCGTGCCATGCATATGCTTAGAGTGCGTGAGGCACAGGATGAGACGAATGGCTTCTTAGCGTTTATTTCTTGGACGTATCAGCCTGACTTCACGAATTTAGGTGGAGAAAAAACCTCTCCTGAGGAGTATCTAAAGAACGTAGCCATCTCTAGAATCTTCCTAGACAATATTCCTAATTTCCAATCGTCTTGGGTAACAATGGGAGGAGAAATTGGTAAGCAATCCTTATCTTATGGCTGTAATGACTTTGGTTCAACAATGATTGAAGAGAATGTCGTTTCGGCTGCCGGGACAACACATAAAGTTAACACAAACCAAATCTTAGACTTGATTCGTGGGGCGGGTAAAACACCAGCCCAGCGAAACACAAAATACGAAATCCTACGTGTTTTCAATGAGGGAGACACGATTGAGAAGGATTTTGTCATGCAGAATTAGACTAATCTCATTCTACTAACGTAGCCATTGCTACGGCTTAAACGTCTATCTTGCTTTTTCTAATTTAGAACAAGCAAGGTTGGCGTTTTTTGGTTAGCGCACCTTTTGTGTTCTAAAGCAGAATCCTACCAGCTACTCTTTTCTTGAGTGTTTTTCCATGTATACTCCACCATTCCAAACCATAAACTAATATAAATCTCTTTAGAATGGTGAGGTACATGCAATGATAAAAATGGTTCCTTTAACAACTATAAAGTGGGAGCATTTTACTCCTTACTTACTTCTACAGCTTACAGGGCTGGAGGATCGTTACATAGGCTTTGAAGTGAAAGATAACTATAAATGTATTCATATCCAGGGCTATTCCCTAGATCAAAAGCTAGATCCACCTTTATCCCATACACAGGTTGATGAACAGATTAAGAATGCCTTTTGTCAGGCTATCTCAGAGTTTTACGTTGAAGAATTAGAAGAAGAATACATTAAAATGATGATTAAAAAGGTCTTCGGTTTTGTCCAGCCTGAGCAGATTGAACGTATTTATCATTTTTGCTTCGATATGCTGTTTCTTCATGAGGATTCTGTTTTTCGGGATGAGGCTAAAATCTCAGAAAGAAAAAGACAAATCTTTGATTGTGCATATGATTACATTCAGGAAGAAAAAGAGTTCCATTTAGATGGATTTATCCGTTTTAGGCTGTCAGAGTATCGTTATGAGCTTGAGGAGCTTATTGAATTTGCTGTTGATGAATATATTGTAGATCAGGAATACCAACGCTTTATTCAGCTTCTACAGCAATATGTAGCTCAGCAAATCCCTCAAATTCCAATCTTACATGTTCATCATAGACAGGGAAGGCGCTTTGTATTGTTTAATCAGGATGGAGAACAGTTAACGGAACAACAAATTGAGCAATATTTGAATAAGTTTGCTATTGAATCAGTGACTCATGAGGATATCATTGTAAGCACGTTGATTGCTATGGCTCCTAAAATCATAATCCTGCATACTACTGATCCAAATGTAACGATTATACGAACGCTACAAACCATTTTTCAAACACGATTAGAGCTTTGTTTAAACTGTCAGAAGTGTAAGCAATGGCAGGAAAGGAAGCTTGTTCAACAATAAAAAAGTCCAAAAGCCTTGCATTAACCCATCGATGATATAAGAGAGCTCGTTGAAGAGATGAAAGTAGAAACGGAATAAAAACAAGCCTCTTAAACTGACTAGACTAATATCTAGTCAGTTTTTTCTATTTGGATTTGAACGGATAAGCAAATTTTTTTAGAAAAGGGGTTGCATAATTTAGATTAGGTGTTTATACTGTGTATATAGATATAAACACATACACACATATACACTAAAAAGTTGAGGAGAGATTATCATGAATGAAATTTTAAATTTATTATGGGCTTATGTACTTGTCTTTATTTTATCAGCAGTTCCGATGTTTGAGGTTTTGGCTGTAGTCCCGCTTGCTATTCTAGGAGGTTTAGCTCCGGTTCCTGTTCTTGTCTTATCGATATTAGGTAACTTAATTGCCGTTCTTCTAATTATCCTATTTGCGAATAAAATTAGAAGCTGGAGAAGAAAACGTAAAGCTGAGAATGCAAGAGGATTAGAAGGAGAACTAGAAGAGGAAGGGAAACGTTCTGCTAGAGCGAGAAAGTTATTCAACAAGTATGGTTTACCGGGGCTTTCTTTAATCGGTGGTCCTTTTGTTACAAGTCACTTAGCTGCCTTCCTAGCTATATCCTTTGGAGGAACAAAAAAAGCAACGACTGTTTGGATGACAATTAGTATCGTTCTTTGGGCTATTGTTATGGCTATCGTAGCTATCTTTGCAGCAGATTTACTTGCTGACAGATTAGAAGGCTTAGGCTTCCTAAGAAGGATGTTTGATAATGAGTAACAAGATGCCAGAAGTTAGAGAAGAACACACTCACCTACCGAAAAAAAAAGAAAAAGAACGCCCTAGTGGAATTAGAAGCTGGGGCATTCTCCTAGGGGCTTTCGTCTTATCACAAATTATCTTTTTCTTTGTAGACGGGACCTCATGGGAACCAAATATGAATGATTCTGGTAACATCTTAGGCAGAATTTTAGAATCGCAGCTTTTTACTGAATGGATCACGATCTATAGCTTTCCATTTTTTAATCTAGCCACGACTGTATTTGCGATTGTTATCCTGTCAACGGCTGTAAAAGAATTCCTTTTTAAATAAACGAATCAGTGATAGACTATGCCTTATGCTGTACGAATTGGAATGGAGTACTGACGCTGTACTATTAAAAACCCCACTTTTCAAGTGGGGTATACAGCATTTTAACTAGGAAACTGGATTTATTCATAAATCTATTATATTTTTTAGTAAAAGAATATTCGTTGTTCTAAGGAGGCTTCTTATGGAGTGGAAATCGGCGTGGTCCCTATCAAAAAGTGAATTGAAGCATAATAAGGTTCCATTATTTTTTACGTTTTTATTTGTTGCACTAATGTCATGGCTTGCTGGTAAAGAGATCCAACAGTTTGCTTTATATTCATTAGGAAAATACAATTTTTATAATCATTACTTAGTTGATATGTTATTTGTTGTCTACAGCTTTGCGTTTGGCACGATATTTATGTCTTCTCCGTATCTAAGCCTAAGTGCGATGAAAAATGATCAATTAGGAAAAAGAATAGCTATGTATCGTACTTTGCCTATTTCTATAGAGTCTATTGTTTTAAGTAGAATGTTGATCATGCTTTGTATTCTCTTGTTTATGACGATCTTCTTTTTTAGCTTTATTTTCTTTTCGCTAACCGATTCTTTTTTTCAGACTCTGCCTAAGAGCTTATATTTTGCTTTTGTTCTTTTTTGGCTGGGAGTTGCCTTGTTTTTTAACGGGGTAAATCCGATTGCGGAGTTTGGAGTTAATACAAAATTCCTATATCTCTACTCCTTTTTGTTGCTTATCCTGCTAATCGCGGTAAAGATATTGGTAACATGGCTAACGGAAAAAGGGTTTGTTGAGTGGTCTATCTACTTGTTGCTAAAGTATGAGTGGGCTGCTGCACTGATCTCTTTATTCATTGGGTTGCTTTCTACCTTTGCGTGGTACGCTTTGCTCAAAAAACGTCTGCTTAAGCGCGACTATGTGTAGGGGGGATCATTGATGAAATTGCCGATTCGCGTTTCAGAGGAAAGCAGGGAGCCGATCTATCATCAAATTGAGTCACAGATTAAAGCACTAATTATGGGAGGACAGCTTCCTTCTGGTACACCATTACCCTCTATCCGAGCGTTAGCGAATGATCTATCCTGTAGTGTTATCACAACAAGACGAGCCTACCAGAATCTAGAAAGCCAGAAATTCATTAAGACCCTTCAAGGCAAAGGGACGTTCGTTAGTGAGGTAGACGCTCAGCATAAGGAAGAGGAAATCGAGAAAATCCTGTATGAAGCCCTCCATAAGTCCATTGAGCAAGGAATACAAATGGGGATAGATATTAACAGAATGCGCGTGCTATTTGAAAATATTTTAGAAGATATCCATTCGGAGCATAAGGAGTGATAAACCATGACATCTTCCGCATTAACGCTTGTAGGGTTGAGCAAAGAATATAAGTCTTTCACACTAGGCCCTGTTGATTTTGAAGTTCAACGTGGGACGGTTGTCTCCTTAATAGGAACCAACGGATCAGGAAAAAGCACTTTATTTCATACGATTATGGGTATTGTTCAGCCTGAAAAAGGAACGGTTCAGGTATTTGGCGAGGACTATAAAAAAAATGAAGTAGCATGGAAGCAAAAAGTGGGCTATGTCGGTGAGCAATACGGAACATTAGCGTACCTTACTGTTAAGGAAATAGCTGCTTTTGTATCACGCTGGTACCCTTCGTGGGACCAACATAAATACTTAGGACTTCTGAAACGCTATCAGATTGATGAAAATAAGAAATTTAATAAGAGTTCTAAAGGAACAAGAAGAAAAATCGAATTTATTCTTGCTATGTCACATTCACCTGAGCTATTGCTTCTTGATGAGCCTTCTGAGGGTGTAGATATCGTTTCACAGAGAAAGATGAAAGAGGACCTTTTAGAGTACATGAATAACGAAAATCACACGATTGTGATTGCCACTCATATTCTTGATGAAGTAAGGCAAATAAGTGATTACATTTGTGTACTAGATCAAGGTAAAATCGTTACAGCCTTTGAAAAGGATGAGATCTATGAGAAGTGGGCAAGACTATGGGTATCTGATTTGACGGACACTGTAAGAAATCACCAGCATACTTTGGACGTGACACATCCTCCTTTACAGCTTGTAACAGACAATGTGGAGTCCACTGAGGCTCTGTTAGAGCAAGAAGGAATTCAAGTGACACACAGGCAATCCTTGAGCCTAGATGAAGTTATAACGTTTATTTTGGAAGCAGCTAGTCACTCTAAAGAATAGTAGAATTTAATAATTTATTGAAGGTAATTGATTTGGTTAAAAGTGTAGGATTCCGTTAACGTAATCGATGAAAAATAAAGTTTAACTTGACGTGTGGCTGAATCATTCTTATAATACGTAGTAACATAATTTCACAATTGTTTGCGATGAAAAGGACATGAACGACTTTCTTCCTTCTTCCAGAGAATAGGGTCTAAGGCTGTGAGCCCTTAAGAATAGAAAAGAGTTTACCACCTTGAGCTGTTATGGGGAACAGATGCGTTTGCATGTCAGTATCTATAACCGGTGCTGAGCCGTTATCTAATGAAGCATAGGACAGGAGTGTTTTCCTTTTAGTTAACGCTTTTGTCATATGGAAGTAGGGTGGAACCACGATGAGTATAACTCGTCCCTAGGATAGGGACGGGTTTTTTTTGATGCCCAAAAATCTGATCAATGAAACAATGATGTAATTTGTAGTACACAGGGAATGTTGAGCAGTACCACAAAAAAAATGAACAACAAGTATAGGAGTGTGAACGAAAATGTCAATGATTAACGTACAGCTACCAGATGGAGCAAAACGTGAAATTGAACAAGGGTCAGATGTAGCAGCAGTAGCATTTTCCATCAGTCCAGGTCTAAAGAAAAAAGCAGTAGCAGGTAAAATTAACGGTAAGCTAGTGGATCTTTCTGCTGCCGTGCAGGATGGAGATATCGTTGAAATTGTTACTCAGGATTCTGCTGAGGCTTTGGAGGTTATGCGTCATAGTACAGCGCACTTAATGGCACAAGCTGTTAAGAGAATATACGGAGATGTGAAGCTTGGTGTAGGACCAGTGATTGAATCAGGCTTTTATTATGATATGGATCTTGCTGAATCTATTACAGCTGAGGATCTTCCCAAGATTGAGAAGGAAATGAACAAAATTATTAATGAGAACATTCCTGTTGAACGTATTGTGGTCAGCAGAGAGGAAGCTCTTAAAATGTATGAGGATATCGGCGATGAGTTTAAGCTCGAGCT
Source organism: Bacillus horti (assembly GCF_030813115.1). Lineage (NCBI taxonomy): Bacteria > Bacillati > Bacillota > Bacilli > Caryophanales > Bacillaceae > Caldalkalibacillus > Caldalkalibacillus horti. The sequence goes on from NZ_JAUSTY010000004.1 coordinate 238,160, forward strand.
TATTCAGGAGCTCCCTGAAGGAGAGGAAATTACGATCTACAAGCAAGGTGAATTCTTTGACCTTTGCCGAGGTCCACATGTTCCTTCAACAGGAAAAATCAAAGCGATTAAGCTGTTAAGCGTAGCTGGAGCTTACTGGCGTGGGGATAGCGATAATAAAATGCTTCAGCGTGTTTACGGTACAGCTTTTGCTAAGCAAAATGAACTTGATGAGTATCTTCATTTCATTGAGGAAGCGAAAAAGCGTGACCATCGTAAATTGGGTAAGGAGCTAGAGCTGTTTATGTTTTCGGACGAAGCACCAGGCATGCCATTTTATTTACCTAATGGACAAATCATTCGTACAGAGCTAGAAAACTTTTCGCGTAGCTTACAAAGACAAGCAGGGTATGATGAGGTTCGTACTCCATTTATGATGAATCAGCGTTTATGGGAGCAATCAGGGCATTGGGATCACTATCATGAAAATATGTATTTTTCAGAGGTTGATAATACCAAGTTTGCTATGAAGCCAATGAACTGTCCGGGTCATATGCTTATCTTTAAAAATGCGTTGCATTCTTATCGTGATCTGCCTATTCGTATGGCTGAGTTCGGTCAGGTACACCGTCATGAGCTAAGTGGAGCATTAAACGGCATGCTGCGCGTCCGTACTTTCTGTCAGGATGATGCCCATATTTTTGTTACTCCAGCCCAAATTGAAAGTGAAATCAAAGAAGTTTTTTCTCTTATCGATACGATTTATCGTACCTTTGGTTTTGAGTATTCCGTTGAATTATCAACTCGTCCAGAGGATTCAATGGGTGACGATCAGCTATGGGAGCAAGCAGAAGGAGCACTGCGTAATGTGCTAACTGAGTTAGAGATTGATTATCATTTGAATGAAGGAGACGGAGCATTTTATGGTCCAAAAATTGATTTCCACATCAAGGACGCCTTAAAAAGAAGCCATCAATGTGCAACGATCCAATTAGATTTCCAAATGCCTGAGAAATTTGACTTAACCTACATTGATGAGCATAATCAAAAGGTACGCCCAGTGGTTATTCATCGTGCTGTGTTTGGTTCAATAGATCGTTTCTTTGGTATATTAGTGGAACATTTTGCGGGTGCTTTCCCTACATGGTTAGCTCCTGTTCAAGCAAAGGTTCTTCCTATCGCTGAGGTACATGCTGAGTATGCTAACAAGGTGGCAGATGAGCTGAGAATCAAAGGGATTCGTGTAGAGGTAGACGCTAGAAATGAGAAGATTGGCTATAAAATACGTGAAGCTCAAATGCAAAAGGTTCCTTACATGCTCGTCATAGGGGACAAGGAAATTGAAAATAATGCTTTAGCTGTTCGCAAACGCGGTGAAGGAGACATCGGTGCCAAGCCTGTAGCAGAGGTTATTGATCTGCTAGTAGAGGAAATTACTGAAAAGAAATAAGGTTGAAATCAGTAAAGAAGCTATTTGAAAGTTGACAGATAGGCTTAGCACATGATATATTATGAAATGGATTAAATAGGATAGGACATAAGCAGAAGCGACCCGCTTCTCACCTGATTGACGTATTGTTGACAGGTTGCTACTTGTGAGAAGTATTTATGCGGGCGTTTTGCGTCCGCTTTTTTATTTTGCTACGTGTACCATCCTTAGTCTTAAGATTTTGGCCAAAATCTTGTTGGAGGTGTCAACATATTAGCAAGGAACTTTTAGTCAATGAAGGCATTCGTGCGAAGGAAGTTCGTGTCATTGGAGTCGATGGAGAGCAGTTAGGAATTTTGCCGATCCGTCAAGCGTTACAATTAGCTTTTGATGCTAACTTAGATCTTGTCAATGTAGCTCCTACAGCTAAACCACCAGTATGTCGAATTATGGACTACGGAAAGTTTAAGTTTGAGCAGCAAAAGAAAGATAAAGAAGCACGTAAAAAGCAGAAAATCATTAGTCTTAAAGAAGTTCGGTTTAGCCCTACGATTGAGGACCATGATTATCAAACAAAGATGCGTAATGTCGTCAAGTTTCTCAAAAATGGTGATAAAGTAAAATGCTCCATTCGATTTAAAGGACGCCAAATTACTCACTCTGAGATTGGTAGACAGGTATTAGATCGCTTAGCAAAAGATATTGCCGAAGTAGGAGAGATTGAATCCAAGCCTAAGATGGAAGGCCGTAGTATGTTAATGATTCTTTCTCCTAAAACGACAGATAAATAAGAACGGAGGAAATCGTTATGCCAAAAATGAAAACACATAAAGGTGCAGCAAAACGCTTTAAAAAGACCGGAAGTGGCAAACTTAAGCGTGCTCGTGCTTTTACAAGCCATATGTTCTCTAACAAAACTCAAAAGCAAAAGCGTAAGCTTCGTAAAGCTGCTATAGTGAGCAGTGGAGATTTCAAACGTATTAAAGAAATGTTAACTTACAAGTAATAGGAGGGACTTTTTATGCCAAGAGTTAAGGGTGGTATTGTTTCACGCCGTCGTCGTAAAAAAGTATTAAAGCTAGCTAAAGGTTATTTCGGTTCCAAACACCGTTTATTTAAATCAGCTAATGCTCAGGTTTTAAAATCATTACTATATGCTTACCGTGACCGTCGTCAAAGAAAGCGTGATTTCCGTAAGCTATGGATTACACGTATCAATGCGGCAGCTCGTATTCACGGGTTATCTTACAGCAAATTCATGCACGGATTAAAGACTGCTGGTGTGGACATTAACCGTAAAATGCTAGCAGACCTTGCTGTAAACGACAAAGATACATTTGCTCAATTAGTATCAAAAGCAAAAGGTCAATAATTTCGATCTCATGTAGATGAGCATCTACATGGAACATAAAAATGCTTCTCATTCTGTACTTCGGGTGATATCCGAAAGGAGACAGAATGAGAAGCTTTTTTGCATATAACTAATTTCTCTAAGATAAAAATTTTATTTATTTCCTTTGAGAAGCTCCTTCACAGGACCACTCCATTCAATTGAAGCGTAAGGGTAGTGCTTAAATAGGAGGTTTTCAATTTCTTCAAAGTCCGCCGTTCTGAGACCGTGTAGGTCATTCCTAGATTTGGTCCAAAGCTTAATATGAACAACACGAAACGCTTCATCTGCTGTTCCAAGATACTTTTCTCCTTCAAAAAGCACCCCTTTTTGCGTAACCAAGAGATTTTTTCTTACCTGCTTAAAATCGTCTAAAAGATATAATTCCTTTTTATCATGAGCAAGCTCAAGCTTCCGCTTAGGATGGAACAAGTATTTAAAAATCATGTATGTTAATACGATGATAGAGAAAAAGATCAATATTCTTATAAAAACAGCCATATGCTACCCCCTATTGTCTCCAAAAAAATTTAAAAAAGATGAAATCGCCCCATATGTCATGAACAATGCTTAGAGCAACTTAGGTTAAGAACCCGTTGCACCATATTTTCGGTCTATGTACAACGATTACGTATATATATTGTACGTAACAAGTAATCATTTGGTTTCGGTATAGTTGATTCCTTCTAAAAAAACACCTAAGCTCTATCGCAACCCAGCGAGCATGTTCATCCTTACATCTATATAGTATAATAGCATAGTGTTACATAATAAAGTGTACATTTAGGAGGGATTATAGATGTCTGGTCAAGATACTACCTTACAAATGTTTAAGGAGCTAACGGAATGTCCCGGTGTTCCTGGAAATGAACATGCTGTAAAAAAGGTGATGGAAAAGTGGATTGAGCCACATGCTACAGAGCTTCAGCAGGATCACCTTGGCAGCTTAATTGCTAAAAAGACAGGTCAGGCTGACGGGCCTAAAATCATGGTTGCCGGTCACCTAGATGAAATAGGCTTCATGATTACTCAAATCACAGAAAGTGGATTCCTTAAGTTTCAAACATTAGGCGGCTGGTGGGAGCAGGTTATGCTAGCCCAGCGTGTTTTAGTATTAACTAGAAAAGGTGAGGTTGAAGGGGTTATTGGCTCGAAGCCACCACATATTCTACCTCCAGAAGCACGTAAAAAATCAGTAAATGTGAAGGAAATGTTTATTGACATTGGAGCAGCAAGTCGTGAGGAAGCGGAAGAGTTTGGTGTTCGTCCTGGAGATACGGTAGTTCCTATTTGTCCTTTTACAGTCATGAAGAATCCTAAGCTATTGATGGCTAAAGCATGGGATAATCGAATTGGCTGCGCCATCGCTATTGATGTGATGAAGCGCTTAAAGGAGGAGGATCATCCGAATACGTTCTATGGTGTAGGAACCGTTCAAGAGGAGGTTGGACTACGCGGAGCACAAACGGCTGGTCATTTTGTTCAACCAGATATCTCCTTTGCTGTTGATGTGGGGATTGCTGGAGATACACCAGGGATTAAGCCAGAGGAAGCAAACTCGAAGATCGGAAAAGGGCCTCAAATTATTCTATATGATGCATCGATGATTGCTCATAAAAACCTTACGGATTTTGTTGTCAAGGTAGCAGAGGAAAATCAGATTCCGTATCAATTTGATTTCATTAATGGCGGAGGTACGGATGCTGGGCGTATTCAGCTTACGGGGAATGGTGTGCCTTCCTTAGCGATCACAATTGCTACTCGCTATATCCATAGCCATGCAGGAATTTTACACCGTGATGATTATGATAACGCCGTGAATCTACTTGTTGCTGTAATTAAGAAGCTAGATGCAGAAACTGTGGAGAAAATTAAATTAGGGTAGAGCGTGCTAGTTAAGATTCACTGCTTATTGTATAAGTAAAGAGCGAAGTGGAATACGAAGAGAAGTGTATAAGAATAGACGGCAAGGAAGATTAATAGAAGTAAAAAGGGGTGTTTCAAGGTCTAAAAAGACTTTTGAGACACCACCACTTCTACATACATAACGAAAGCAAATAGACAAAAGGGGCTAGTTACTGAAGCCCCGCTTTAATATGAGAAATGACTAGTTCCTTTTCCTCATTTGAGCTTTTATCCCACATCAGCTCAAATAATACGCCTAAACCAGGTAGCATTTTTTCCTCTCCACTTTCAATAGCATCTAAAATTGTTGCCCGAATATGCTCCTCATCACTTCCATTAAGGTTTTCAACTATCGCATGACGCAGGTTAAGATTCATCTGTTCTTTATCTCCTTTTCTTGAAAAGTTATATCGTTTGCTAGCTGCGTTATTAGTATGAGCAATTTTTTGGTATAGTATGAATGAGAGAAGTGAAAGGGAGCAAACACTCCTTAAGCGAAATAAAAAGAGAATTGAAATAGATAAATGAAATGATTGAAATTATGATTGAAGGAGCACGTTCATGTATATTGAATCCAGCCAGAATCCCCGCTTTAAGGAGTGGAAAAAGCTTTTAACTAAAAAGGGGAGAACCAAGCAACGGAGCTTTCTAGTAGAAGGGTTTCATCTTGCAGAGGAAGCATTTATGTCTAAGTGGGATATTGATGCTGTCTTGCTGATGCAGGATACTGTAGTTACACCTTCATTGGAACAGTACTTAGCCCCATATAAGTCAATAACGTTCGAACTAAGTAGTAAGCTGTTTTTAGAGCTAAGCGAGACAGAAGCACCTCAGGGAATCATAGTGATTGTAAAGCAACGAGAGTTAAAGATTGATGAGAAGAGTGCTTTATTTGAAGCAGGACAAACCATCCTAGTTGTTGATCAGGTTCAAGATCCAGGAAATATGGGTACTATCATTAGGACAGCTGATGCTGCTGGTGTGGATGCCATTGTTATAAGTAAGGGAAGCGCAGATATCTATTCCGGAAAAACGCTGCGTTCTACACAGGGCTCCATTTTTCACCTACCTATTATTCAGGAGGAGCTAGAGGAGGTCTTACCAGATCTAGAGAAGGAAGGCTGGACCATATTAGCTTCTGCTTTAACGGACAGTGTAGATGTTCAGCAGCTTGCCCTACAAAACAAGCCAAAAATAGCTTTGATTGTAGGAAATGAAGGTCAAGGTGTGTCTGAATACGCCTTAGCTCAAGCTCATCAGCGTGTGAAGATCCCTATTTGGGGTCAGGCTGAGTCCTTGAACGTTGGAGTAGCAACAGGGATTCTACTTTACTCCATCAGGTCACAATTTCATTTTATGTAGAAAGAGAGTCATAATAAAGATGTGGAAAAGACCCTATGTAAGAAGCTATGCCTTAATCGGAGCTTGTTTAGCTCTAACCATTTCCTTCACTGCCTACACACTTCGTGAGAATCATTCTGCTATGGAACAATCAGAAGTAGTGCAGGATATGGAGCTACAACATCAAAGCCTAGAACGTGTTGCTGAAATCGAACCTCTAGAGCTAAACGTTGGTATTATACGTTCACCTATTCAAAATGAAGCAGAAATGGCAGAGCAACCCTTGCGTCAATTAGAAACACTATTGGCTGAAGCTACATCTCTTGAGGTTGAAGCGATAACCTTTGATCACTATCATTCTTTACTTGAGGCCTTAGAATATGGGCAAATCCAATTAGCCTTCCTAGGACCAGCTAGCTATGTGGCGGCTCATGAGCGTTCTTCCGCTCAGGCTATTGCTGCAATGATGGTAGATGAACAAGCTTATCATTATTCATATATTATCAGTCTAAACGAACAGCCATGGGATACCCTAGAGGAGTTTATGGATGGAGCACAGCAGCGCAGCTTTGCTTTTAGTGGACCTTTCTCAACCAGTGGAACACTGGTCCCGAGGCTTGCCCTAAGTCAGTTTGAGGCTGGTAGAGTAAGTACAGCACATACAGCACAGACAGAAAATCAACCATTAGCCCTTATAGATTTAGGTTCCAACGAAGCTACAGCTATAGCGATAAAAAACAAAGAAGTAGACGCTGGAGCATTAAACAGTCTGTTCTTTGAGCTGTTTGTGGAACAGGGCTTGCTGGATGAGGATAGAGTGAAGATCATATGGAGCTCAGACCCTCTTTATTTTAGTCCATGGGTGGTATCTTACCAAATTGGTGAGGAATTAAAGGGACAGCTTCGCTCAGCTTTAGTTGGAATTGAAGAACATGAGATTCTAAACTACTTTGGAGCAACTGGATTTTCTTCCGTAACGGACAGGAACTATGATTTAATTAGAAGGGCAGTAGAGGAAACAGGGGAATTTAGTGATGAATGATAAATGACGTTTGCAAACCCTGTTATTTTTTCATATAATAAGACATAGATTTGACAATTCTATAAGCAAATAGCTAAGAATGAGAAGAGTAGGTAGATCGTAGCCTTTCAGGGAGGAGCTGTCGTGACTGTAAGCAGCTCTAAGGAAAACCCTATTGAATTCCCTCAGGAGCTGTCCTGTGAGCCTAAATAGCATGCACTTGGTGTTTTGTTGTTTAGAGGTAGCAGGTACCGGGAAAGAAATCCCGTTATTTGAATGAAGTGGAACGATGATAACCTCCTTTATGGAGCTTCCTGTCGTTTAACAAGGGTGGTAACGCGAGCCTTCGTCCCTTTTATGGGAGAGGTTTTTTTTGTGTCTAAAATCCGTGGAGAGCTTGAAGGGTGAGATGCAATAGGGAAGGCTACTGACCATTCATGCAGAATTCCAAAATATGAATGAGTAAGCAATGAAGCATAAAGAAGGAGTGTAAAAGGAATGAAGGATAAGCTATTGGCTTTGAAAGAGGAAGCTATTCAAAAGGCAACGAAGGCTCAGGATATGAGAGCTGTACAAGATGTGAAGGTCGAGTACTTAGGGAAAAAAGGACCCATCACTGAGGTATTAAGAGGTATGGGCCAATTGTCAGCAGAGGAACGACCATTGATGGGGCAGCTAGTTAATGAGGTGCGTAATGAGATCGAGGAAGCATTAACCTCCAAAGTGAATGAGCTTGAAGCTAAGCTATTAGAGGACAAGTTAGCAACTGAAACGATTGATGTGACTCTTCCAGGTCGTCCTGTAAAGGCAGGAAGTACACATCCGCTAACACAAGTGGTCGAACAGATTGAAGATATCTTTTTGGGTATGGGCTTTAAAATTGCTGAAGGTCCAGAGGTAGAGACAGATTACTTTAACTTTGAGCTTTTGAACCTACCGAAGAACCACCCGGCAAGGGATATGCAGGATTCCTTTTACATCACGGAGGATATTTTGTTGAGAACTCAAACATCTCCCGTTCAAGCAAGAGCCATGCAGGAGATGAAAGGTGAAGTGCCTGTTAAGATTATTTGTCCGGGGAAGGTATTCCGCCGTGATGATGACGATGCGACACACTCCCATCAATTTATGCAAATTGAAGGACTTTATATCGATAGAGACATCAGTATGAGCGATCTAAAGGGTACGCTTTTGACCTTTGCTAAAGAAATGTTCAGTGATGACCAAAACATTCGCTTACGCCCAAGCTTCTTCCCATTTACCGAGCCAAGCGTTGAAGTGGATATCTCCTGTATCCTTTGTAGTGGAAAAGGATGTAGAGTATGTAAGCATACGGGCTGGATTGAGATTTTAGGTGCTGGAATGGTTCATCCAAACGTGCTTGAAATGTCTGGATATGATTCTAAAACATACACTGGATTTGCTTTTGGGATGGGTGTGGAACGAATTGCTATGCTGAAATATGGAATTGATGATATCCGTCATTTCTATACGAACGATGCTCGTTTCCTTAAGCAGTTTCAAAGAATGTAGCGCCAAGTCAAATCTAAAACGTATCCGAAAGGGGTTAACATATGTTAGTGTCATATAAATGGTTAAGTAAATACGTAGATGTAAGTGGCGTAACGCCAGAGGAATTAGCAGAGAAAATCACAAGAGCTGGTATTGAAGTCGATATGATTCATTATCGTAATAAAGGAATCCAGCATGTTGTTGTTGGCTATGTGAAGGAAAGGGTAAAGCATCCAGATGCAGATAAGCTGAGTGTATGTCAGGTGGATGTTGGAGAGGAAGAGCCGGTTCAAATCGTTTGTGGAGCTGCTAATGTGGATCAAGGGCAAAAGGTAGCTGTAGCTAAGGTTGGAGCCGTTTTGCCAGGAGATTTCAAAATCAAAAAGGCAAAGCTACGTGGTCAAAAGTCGGAGGGCATGATCTGCTCGGCTCAGGAGCTAGGGATTGAGGAGCGTTTAATTGCTCCTGAATTTAAAAGTGGGATTATGGTACTACCAGAAGATTTAGAGGTAGGGAGCTCTGTTTTAGAGCAGCTAGACCTTGATGATGTAGTGCTTGAGCTAGACGTTTTAGCTAATCGTTCGGATTGTCTTAGTATGCTTGGAGTAGCGTATGAGGTGGCTGCTATTCTTGGTCAGGAGGTTACTCTACCTTCAGAGGATGTTGTTGAATTAGAAGGCCGGGCTATTTCAGAGGAAGTAAAAGTATCCATCCAAGTGCCCGAGCTTTGTCCTCATTATGTGGCTAGGAAGGTGACAGGTGTTAGCATCGGTCCTTCCCCTTTATGGCTACAAAATCGTTTAATAAGCTCGGGGATTCGTCCTATTAATAACGTGGTCGATGTAACGAACTATGTCATGCTAGAGTATGGTCAGCCTCTTCATGCCTTTGATGCACAGCATGTTAAGGATGGGCACATTGTGATTCGAGAAGCAGTAGCTAATGAAAAAGTAGTGACATTAGATGATCAAGAGAGAGGGCTTACAGAGGGCATGCTTCTTATCACTGATCCAGAGAAAGTCATTGCCGTAGCTGGTGTAATGGGCGCAGCAAACTCTGAAGTAACTGAGCAAACAAAGGATGTCATTCTAGAGTCTGCGTATTTCTCAGGTCTTTCTGTTAGGGTAACGTCTAAGGCGTTAGGGCTACGTTCAGAGGCAAGTGCTCGTTTTGAAAAAGGAGTAGACCCTGAAAGAGTGTATCAGGCAATTCACCGAGCAGCAGCTCTTTTGCAGGAGGTAGCTGGTGCTCAAATATTGCTTGGAATCGCTGAGGAGCGTACAGAGCAGCTAGAGAATTTTAATCGTGTACAGATTCCTGTTCATGTGGCAAAATTAAACAAAGTGTTAGGTACGGTGCTAAACACTGGAGAAGTCACGAATATTTTAGATCGACTGGGCTTTGAGTATGAAAACAAAGGGCATGAGATTAAAGTTGAAATACCAACTAGACGACCAGATTTACGTATCCAAGAGGATATGATGGAGGAAGTAGCAAGACTTTACGGCTACGATCGAATACCAATTACTCTTCCAGCAGGTCGAACAACGCCTGGCTCAAGATCAGTGAGACAGCAACTAAGACACAACATTAAAAGATTTTTACAAGGAACAGGCTTGAACCAAGTGACCACATATTCTTTAACTAGTGCTACACAAGCCTCCTGGGGTAAGGAGATGCTTGAACGTGAGGAGCTTCAGCCGATTGCTTTAAGTATGCCGATGAGTGAGGAAAGAAGTCATTTACGCACGTCCTTAATTCCAAGCTTAATTGATGTTGCCCTATATAATAAAAATCGTACAGAAGCGAATACGCATATTTTTGAAATCGGTCATGTCTTTTTATCAGAAGAAAAGGAGCTAACTCAGCTACCTACAGAAGAAGAGAAAATGGCTGGTTTATTGACTGGGATATGGCAGCTTCATCCGTGGCAGCAGGTTAAAACACCTTTAGACTTTTTTGTCGCCAAGGGGATCATTGAGGGATTATTTGAAAAGCTAGATTTACCGCACATTCAATTTGAAGCAGCAAAAATCGCGGGACTTCACCCTGGAAGAAGTGCAAAGTTAATGCATGACGGAACTTATATTGGCTATGTAGGTCAGCTTCATCCTAAAAAGCAGCTAGATTTAGACCTTGAGGAAACGTATGTGTTTGAAATAAGCTTAGAGCTTTTATTACAGAAGCAGCCAGAACAAATTGCCTATCAAGCACTACCTAAATATCCAAGTATGCAAAGAGATATAGCTGTTGTAGTTGATCAAGATATCCCTGCAGGGAAAATGATGCAGACGATAGAAGAGGCTGGAGTACCGTTGCTTAAAGCCGTTCGTTTGTTTGATGTGTATGAGGGAGAGAAAGTACTAGAAGGTAAGAAGAGCATCGCCTTTTCACTACAGTACTTTGATCCAGCTAAAACGTTAACGGATGAAGAGGTTAAGCAGGTACATGATAAGGTTGTAGCACAGCTAGAAGTAGCCTGGGGGGCAGCCCTACGTAAGTAATAAAAAGCACCAAGGGGGCTTTTTGATGAGGGAAGAGCACAAAAATACGGTTAATGTTACGATTCTTGGCCAACAATATAAAATAAAAGGTTATGAAAGTCCGTTTCATATTCAGCAGATTGCCCATCAGGTTGATCAAAAAATGAAGGGCATAGCTGAGCTGAATCCAACTCTAGATACAGCTAAAACAGCTGTTCTATCAGCGGTCAATATTGCTGATGAATATGCTAAGCTGCTAGAGGAGAACAACCAGTTGCTAGAGGAAAGCAAGCATGTTCAGCTGGATAACCAGAAGCTTCAGACGGAGCATGAGAAGCTTCTGGAAGAAAACAATCAGCTCCAGACGGAAAAAAATTCGCTGCAAAAGAGAAGTGATGGCTTGCAGGCTGAACTCAAGCAATCCCAAGAGCAGCTTGATAAAGAGCGACAAGGATTTCGTCAATTGCTTGATGAATATGAGCTATTGAAGGCTCAATACACGGAGTTAGAGCAAAAGCACCAAAGTCTTCAGGATTCTTCCACTCAGCTTCCGCAAGAGCTACAAAGGCAGAGGGAAGTGAATGAGCAATTGGAGGAAGCATGTAAGGAGCTCCAGCAAGGGAAACAGCAGCTTCAACAGGAGTATGTAGAGCTAGAGCAAGAGTATGTTGAATCCCAGCGTATGTATGAAGAGATTAAGAAGGAGCATAGCGAGCTGAGAATAGAGTATGAGGATTTTCTAAAGCTTTTAGATGACCAAACAAAGGAGTAGCTATGAGTACATTTGATATTGTCATCTTATGCTTATTGGTAGCAGGCTTTATTATGGGCTATAAAAGAGGATTAATTAAACAGGCTATTCACATGGTCGGGTTTATAGTAGCTATTATTGTGGCTTTCCTCTTTAATGGAACGGTGGCGGAGATGCTACAAGGAGTGATTCCTTACCCGTTTTCTGAGCCTGAGGGAGCAGCAAGCCTATTGCTAATTCTAGACTTAGAGCGGATGTTTTATAAAGCTCTTGCTTTTGCCCTCCTTTTTTTTGGTACGAAGCTAGTGTTAAGTCTTATAGGTCACTTATTAACGGCAGTTGCCTCTTTACCTGGACTTAATTTGATCAACCGCTGGTTAGGTGGAACACTCGGAGTGCTGCAAATATTTGTGTTGATGTTTATTGTGGTCCATGTTTTGTTTTTTATCCCATGGGAAACTGGTCATCAATGGCTGGCTAGTTCATCCATTGCGCAGTGGATGACAGACCAAACCTCCATTGTTCCTGATCAAATTATGGATATTTGGAATGAGGCAGAATAAGAATACAGGCATGAACAATGGTATTATAAGGATGTAGGATAGAGATTCAAATAAAATTAAATAGTAAACGGAATGAAGCTGTCCCAGAGTAAATTTTCCTCTCAGGGACAGTTTTCTCTGTTTACCTATTTTTAATCCTGTAACGGAAATATAGACTTCTTGAGAATAATATCTAGTTGGTTTGATCTCTATCGGATATGGGATCCACTTAGAACGAAATCTTAAGCAAAGCAGTGGATTCGTCCATATTTGAAACGCATCATGTCAGTAGCCTTTACCTTATCACCTACTTGGACATATATATGAAGTACTTGAGGGTGAAGGGAGGATACAAAATGTCATATTATCATAGTTGTAGACGTAATGTTGGTCGTGGTGTGCAATTTAGAACACATGATGGCCGAGTTCATCGTGGAGTCATTACAAGAGTTACACCTAGTCATTTATACTATAGGCCATACGGTGCAGGGATAACTGGCTTAAACTCTGAGGAGGTAAAGGCTGAGTCCGCTATTGCCCAAGATTCAGCTCATGAGGGTCAAGAAGTTCAATGGGGCTGGGGTTGGGGCTTTGGTGCGGGCTTTGGAACAGGTATAGCATTCGGAGCCATTGCATCGTTAGCCTTTCTACCATTCTTCTTCTGGTAGAGTAAACAAGTTTAGAAACGAAAAGAAGCAAATGGGTAAATGTTAAATCTTGAACGTTCTTACATGTAAGTTTTTTGCATGTGTAGATATGGATATGCATGTAGTGAAGCAGCAGCTTTAATAATGCATATCCATATGACTCGTATGCGAATAAAAGAAAGGCCTATGACATAGAGCGGATTAGAAATTTCTCTAAATAATAGACGCCTTGATACATAAGTGTTGCAATGATGGCAATAACCAGCAGGCTCATCAGAACTAAGGTGAAGTTAAAAACCTGAAAGCCATAGATGATTAGATATCCTAAGCCCTGCTTAGCTACTAAGAATTCACCAACAATGACCCCTACCCAGGCTAAGCCCACATTGACTTTTAAGGTGGAGACGATGGTTGGAAAGGAGGCCGGGAGAATAACGGAGCGATAGACATTTGCTTTTTTTCCTCCAAAGGTTTGAATAACCTTACTATAATTAGGGTCTACCTCTTTAAAGCGAGTGTACACCACTATGGTCGTAATAATAACGGTAATCGCTAAAGCCATAGCCATTATGGAAATAAAGCCAGGACCAAGTCCCACAATAAATAATGGTCCAAGGGCTACTTTAGGCATACTATTTAAGACTACCAAATAAGGATCAAGTACTTTACTTAGGAATTTTGACCACCATAATAACGTTGCCAGCAGAGTTCCAATAATCGTTCCAAGTAAAAAACCCACAACCGTCTCCAAAAATGTTGTCCAAACATGTGGGGCTAAGCTCCCATCCATCAGATTACGCAGAAGTAGATCAAAAACCTTACTTGGTTGGCTGAAGATTAGGGGATTGATCCATTTTAAAAGTGAAGACACCTCCCACAGTGTGAAAAAGAAGACTAAGATGGATAGCTGAGTGGTGATGATATAAAAACGTTGCTTTCTTTGGCTCCGAATATACTGTTGATGTAAAGACTTCCATTCATCCTTCATCAGCGTCCAGCTCCTTCCAAATGCGCTGAAAAATATCACGAAAGCCTACGTTTTCTCTAGCTAAAAATGGTTTTTCAGCACGAATCTCCTCAGGTACAACGATTTCTTCTTTAATACGTCCAGGATTTTTTTCCAAAATATATATACGATCAGACATCGCTATGCTCTCAGCGATATCATGAGTAACAAGTACGGCTGTTTTTTGATGGCTTTTTAACGTTTTCCATACCAGATCCTCAAGCTGTAGCTTTGTTTGATAATCAAGAGCTGAAAAAGGCTCATCAAGCAGGAGGATGTCAGGGTTAGTAACCAGAGTTCGAACAAGTGAAGCTCGTTGTCTCATGCCTCCTGAAAGCTGTGAAGGATAATGGTGCTTAAAAGCAGAAAGCCCCATCTCATGAAGCAGATAATTGGCGTAATTTCTTGTTTCTTGGTCTAGACGCTTCATGACCTTTAACCCGGTCAATACATTTTTTAGAATAGATTTCCATTCAAATAAGTAATCACTTTGAAGCATATAGCCAATGTCTGCTGAAGGTTTTGTTTTCTCTACTCCATGGATCTTTATCGTCCCTTTTGTTGGTTGAAGAAGACCTGAAATGGAGGAGAGGATCGTGCTTTTACCGCAGCCACTTGGACCAACCAGGCTAATAAACTCTCCCGGCTCCACCGTCAAAGAAATATTTTCAATGGCTACGTTTGCTTCCTTTTGCGTGACAAATACATGTGAAACATGCTGAAGCTCGATGCTAGCTTGAGTGGACAAAAGCAATCCCTCCTTATTATAGATTCTGCTCTAGGTAAAGGTGGATAGAGATACAGTATTCTATGGCTGGATGAGATAGAAGGTGCGAAAAGAATCAAAAAAAACCGAGACAACAGTCCCGGCTAAAATGAACACGATGCTTATTGATTGATTGCCTGTTCGGCAAATCTTGTTTCCACCAATGTATCATACTCTACAATCTGCTCAAGCTCCCCAGCCTGATCAATGATTTCCTGCAATAAGAGCCAAGACTCCTCCTGAAGAATAGGAGTTGGAGCGTAGGATTCTTGCTCAGCATAACGATTGATAACGGATATGACGATATCTAGATCTGTATCCTCAAAGAAAGGTAAGATTGCTTCAGCAATCTCTTCTGTAGGCGTTGCATAGACGTACTGCTGAGCCTTATATATTGCATTGGTAAAGCGTTGAATAGTATCAGCATTATCGTTAATATAGCTCTGTTTGGACATGAACACCGTATAAGGGATTTGCCCACTCTCAGCACCGAAGGACGCAACAATATGCCCAATACCTTCTTTTTCAAAGAGGGTAGCTTGAGGCTCAAAAAGCTGCACATACTCTCCCGTACCAGAGGCAAACGCATTAGGAATATTACTAAAGTCAATATTTTGAATGAGCTCCAAATCTGCTTGTGGATCAATACCGTGCTGTTTCAGAACGTATTCACCTACCATCTGAGGCATACCACCTACACGTTGACCTAGAAATACGGAATCATTCAGTTGATCCCAAGAGAAGGAATCATGCTCTTCTCTGGCTACCAAAAAAGTCCCATCCGTTTGAGTCAATTGTGCGAAGTTGATAATTGGATCATCTGTTCCTTGCTGATACACATAAATACTTGTTTCGCTTCCGACAAGAGCTATGTCTGCTCCATCGGATATAAGAGTCGTCATCGTCTTGTCACCACCCCAGGCTGTAGTGATCTCAACCTCCAACCCTTGCTCCTCAAAAAAGCCCTTCGTTACCGCTACATAAAGCGGAGCGTAAAAAATAGATCTCGTTACCTCAGCCACTCGTACCTGCTCTAGCCCGTTAGTCGAGGAGGAACAAGCGGCTAAGCTGACCATTGTGAGTACTAGGACTACACAAAGAATAATGCGAAGCCATCCCATTGTTGTCTGACACACTCCTTTATTTATAGATAGGGGTAGTGTCATTCTATTCACTATGTTCCTTTTGTGTGTTTGCCTATTTTTTTCAGTTTAAAGGAATCTCCATTCTAAATTCTTTCCATAGGTCTGAAACACTTAATTCTCTAGTGACAATGTGTAGCTGATTAAGTACCTCCTGTCTTAAATAAGGGAACTCAAGAACGAAAGCTCCTGGATGCTCTTCATCTAATGAGTGAGTATAGGTGATATCTCTGAAGTGGGTTTTAAAGCCGCGTTGATCCTCAAACCAAAGCTCATGACTTTGTTCATATGGAGCCTGACCGAGTGCCTGACCAAAGACGAGTGTTCTGTCTTCAAAGTGCTTAATATCATTAATTTGAAGCTCTCCGACATCTCCTTGGCTTATTATTAATGGGAAGGTGTCAGGAAATGGTGCTGAGTTGAATTGAATAGCTTGCCGGTTTAATACTTGGGGCTGTAACGTTACGAATGAATGGTTAGCTGATAAAGGATTTATCCATGTAGTAAATTCCTCAGTAATCATATTTTCGGTAACAATTAGTCTCGTTCCTCTCACTTGCCGAATCATATCTATACCATGTTCGTCCTGTACCCTAAAAAATAGCTCATTTTCTTCGAGGTACTGGTGTGTCATCCCATCACTGGGGTATGAAAGAGAGTAGTGTATAGCTGTTGAGCTTGGATAAACGTTTACTCCTGTTACCGATAAAGTTGCATCACCTATTGTTTCTTCCATTTCTAATGAGTGAGAGGTAGTTGATTGGTCTGCGATTACACGGGACACAGGAAAATGAAAACTCCAATCTCCCTGGAGCTGTCCAATCTCTTGAATAGAGAGGGACAGTGTAAACTCGTCTGGAAGATCTGTGGGTAACCTCATACTTGAGAAGCCTATATAATGCTGTTTTTGAGGTGATCTATAGATCGTATTGTTAATGGTAAAGGCGGCTGTTTCTTCTCCGTTAATAGAAAGCTTCATCTCTTTAATACCGATAAAATCATCTTCACTAATTTCTATATATTGATCTAATATAGAAGCTTGGTAGAAGCTTCTTCCCTCGTACATCTGATTGAAATGCTTTAATTTGTCGGGATGGCTTGTTCCATATTCACCATTATCCGTGATAGAATAACCAATCGCTATCCTTGAGCCATCATATAAGACTTCATCCACTGTAATTTCTAAGCCTTGGTCATTTACCGATTGTTTGATCTCGTCTGTAAAACCTTGGCTGGATGCTTGTCTTAAACCTTCATCTCCTGATTTCTGAAAAATCGTGGATAAGAAAGGTAGGTTCTGCAAGGATTGAGCAACCGCTGGGGAAAAGAAGGCTGAAACCGTTAATCCAACGAAACAAAGAATAAAAGCACAAGCTGTTAGAGCAACATGTCTTCTAAGTTTCCTATTTACTGGTAGTTGCTGAAGAGTTTGATCAATTCGCTGATATATAATTTCGGGGGTATCGGAATTTACTCTCTTCAATTGTCGCTTTAACTGGCTATCCATCTCAGAATGGTTCATTTGAGGCACACCTCGCATTCGATTTATTCATGACCTTTATTAGCTGTGTTCTTGCTCGAAACAACCTTGATTTAACAGTGCCAATGGGGATGTCGAGCATCTCAGCAATCTCCTTAATAGAACAATCCTCCTGATAGTAGAGCGTGACTATAATACGTAAATCTTCATCCAACTGTTCAAGAATTTCTTGTAGCTCTAGCTGTTCATAGTTATCTATATGAGGCTTGTCTTTGAGAGTCTGGACAGGGATGATTTTCTTTTTCTGCTTTAACGACCTATGACATTCGTTGATTTCTATCCGTACAAGCCACGTATAAAAATATTCAGGCTGCCTTAAGCTTTTCAGGTTTTGATAGGCCATTAGAATAGTTTCCTGAATCACATCCGCACAATCTGCATCTGATTTTAAGTAGGACTTGGCAATTCGATATAGGGTTTGTTCATAATGCTTGATCAGCCAACAGAATGCTTCTTTATTTCCTTTTTGCGCTTGTTTTACCTTGCTTACAATTTCTTGTCTCATATTCTCCTCCTTTCATTTACTGCTTCATTAATTAGATAAAAAGACGAGGTGATAGGTTCACGGAAACTATTTTATATTTTGTGCACGCTGTAGTAGAACTACATAAATAGCCATAGCTCTTGAACATAGAGCTATGGCTAAGCAGTAAATCATGTAGTTGTTCTTAAAGTCAAAAAATCAGGAGGATAAACCCTGCAACCAGCAAAATTAGAATAGCTATTACAATAAAAACAACAAGTAGTCTTTTTAGCATGAAAAACCTCCGAATAACAAATATGACTAGTCTAAGTGTACCTTGATCCCACAAAAAAATGAAGGGACAGGGATGATTTAATTGAAAAAAGACCTCTTTTGTTGAAAAGAATTGCTGAAAATATCCTTTTCCAAGAGGGCAGATCTATAAAATACAGTCTAACGAACGGAGGTGTTGCTTATCCGCACTAGCCTATAGTTTTGGTCCAGCCGACAGCTCTAAACCTGTAGAAAGGTTAAATCGCTTAAAGTTCTGGACAAACAACTGAGCTAGCTCAGTTGCCTTTTGATCATATACTTCCTTATCGATCCATGTATTCCTAGGCTGTAGAAGCTCGGCAGGAACACTAGGGCAGGAGGTAGGAACAAACAAACCAAAAACAGGCTCTTGCTCATAGCTGACTTCTTTGAGCTCTCCTTGAATAGCTGCAGTAACCATAGCACGTGTATATGTTAAATTCATCCGCTGTCCTACACCGTATCCACCACCAGTCCAGCCTGTATTCACTAAGTATACGTCTGTATCATGCTGCTCCATCTTTTCGCCTAGCATTTCTGCATATACATCTGGAGCTAAAGGTAGGAAAGGAGCTCCAAAGCACGTTGAAAACGTTGCTTCTGGCTCAGTCACTCCGCGTTCAGTCCCAGCAAGCTTGCTGGTGTAGCCAGACAGAAAATGGTACATCGCTTGCTCCTTAGTTAGCTTTGAGATAGGAGGCAGAACACCGAAAGCATCCGCTGTTAAAAAGATAATGACGTTAGGATGACCGGCAACACTAGGTAACTGAGCACCAGGAATATAATCGATTGGATAGGCAGCTCTTGTATTCTCCGTATATTTGCTACTAGAGTAATCAATTTCTCCAGTAACCGCATGATAATCCACATTTTCTAGGACCGTACCAAAGCGGATAGCATTCCAGATCTGAGGCTCTTTTTCCGGAGACAAATGGATACATTTAGCGTAGCAGCCTCCTTCAATATTAAAGACACCGTCCTCTGACCAGCCGTGTTCATCATCTCCGATTAATCTTCTGAATGGGTCAGCAGATAAGGTTGTTTTCCCCGTACCTGATAGTCCAAAGAATAGCGCTACGTCCCCGGCGTCTCCAACATTAGCAGAGCAATGCATCGGAAACACGTTCTTTTTTGGTAGGACATAATTCATCACGCTGAAAATGGACTTTTTCATTTCTCCCGCGTATTCCGTCCCTCCGATTAGGACGATCCTCTTTTCAAAGCTAACGAGTACAAACGCTTCAGAATGAGTACCATCTACTACAGGATCTGCTTTAAAGCCCGGTGCAGAAACAATGGTAAAAAGGCCCTCTGTCTCGATAGGATCATCGGTCGATCGACGTACAAAAAGCTGGTGAGCAAACAGGTTATGCCAAGCCCTCTCGTTAATGACTCTAATCGGGATACGATATCGTTTATCTGTACCAGCATAACCGTTAAAGACGTACCTTTCTTTATCCTTTAAGTATTCAATGACTTTAAAATAGAGCTTTTCAAAAACGGCTTCAGAAATAGGCTGATTAACATTGCCCCAGTCTACGTCCTGCTCACTTAAGCGGTCTCTCACAATAAATTTGTCCTTAGGAGAGCGACCCGTATACGTTCCGGTTAATGTTCTCAAAGCTCCAGTTGGAGTCAAATGTCCCTCCTGTCGGCTAATGCTATGTTCCACTAATTGGGCTACAGATAAATCGCATAAGGCCTGTTCTTCTAAAAGCTGCATTAAAGCATTAGGTATACTAAGTACGCTCACTTCAAACAATCCTTTCTGTCAATGAATTAATAATGAATGATAGAACAACATATTCATAAATCATATTCCATATTTTATGCATCTTATATGAACTAAGATACAAAATAGTATAACACAATTAACTTAATGTTGTATACTATTAAAAATAATGAAGGAAAACTATTTAAGCTCATGCTTAAAGTACGTTCGCAGCACAAAAAGCAAGTCAGTGTATGACTTTTATTTTGTCTTAGATGAGGGTAATTATGTTACCATAAAAGTATTCATTCATTTTACGATCAAAATTAAAAGCGATAAAAGAGGTGGCTGTATATGTCTACATTACAAACGAAGCATACCATTGAAAAATCAATCGACGCCCTGTATCAGGATGAAAGCTTTTTACCAGAGTTAAAGAATGATCGAAGAAAGCAGATTTTTGAATCCGGCAAGGAAATTTTGATTACAACGGATAAAATTATTAAAAGCTACATACGTGTCTCACGAGATAATGGAAGTGTCGTACGTATACCGGCCTTCAGGATTCAGCACAATAATATATCTGGCTTCTATAAAGGTGGAATTCGTTTTAGTGAATCCGTAAATGAGGAAGAGGTTGAAAATTTAGCTATCCTGATGACTTTAAAAAACGCTTTGCATAAGCTGCCTTACGGTGGAGCAAAGGGCGGAGTAGTTATTGATCCGAAAACATTTACAGATCGAGAGCTTTATTTCGTCTCTAAAAAATACGTGCAACGCTTTGCCCCTGATATTGGACCAGAGCACGACATTCCCGCTCCAGATGTAGGAACAAATGAAAAGATCATGGACTGGATGGTAGGTGAATATAAAACGATTCATCCAGGTGAAAATTATCTAGGATCTTTTACAGGCAAAAGCATTGAGAATGGTGGAGCATGTGGAAGGCGTGAGGCAACAGGGAAAGGGACGTTTTTTAGCTACTTTTGGCTGGTGAATGAGTGGGCTAGGGAGATGGCGAAGAAGGAAGATCAACTAAAAGAGTCTACTCATTATAATCAATACAAAGTGATCAAGAGCCTGTATGAGAAAAGTGATCAGGGTGAGCCTATCAAGGTTGCCGTTCAGGGCTTTGGTAATGTAGGCAGCGTTGCTGCATTAGAGACTGTAAAAGCAGAGCAGTTAAAGCATAAGGTAGTCGCTATTAGTGATCATCGAGTAACGTTATACCATGAAGAAGGCTTAGATATTTTCAAATTAGAGAAGTATGCGAAGGAAAACGGGGTTATGCCTTGTAATCAAGAAGAGCTGAAGGAAGCAGGAGTTGAGGCTACGATTGAGGGACGCTCTGCCGTATTAACCCTAGAAGTGGATGTTCTAATCCTAGCAGCCATAGAAAATCAGATTACAAAGGATAATATGGAACGAATACAAGCATCTATTATTGTAGAAGGAGCCAACGCACCAGTAACACAAGAGGCAGACTTATTTCTACATGGTCAGGATAAGGTCGTTATCCCAGATATCCTAGCGAATGCTGGTGGGGTTATTGTGTCCTATCTGGAATGGAAGCAGGATCGAGTAACTCAGCTTTATACAGAGGAACAGGTTCTAAATGAAATGAATGAATATATGCTGTCTACGTTTGAGGAAGTGTTCAATAAGTATTTTGTTCGTGGCTATGAAACGATCCGTAGTACGTGCTATATCAATGCGGTCAAACGTTTATTTTCTCTCCTGTATCGCCATGGAAAGCTATATTAATTATTACAGATTTAAGGGAGTGGATAGAAAAATGAGCAGAGCCGTGCTATGATGACCATAAGGCTATTGCTGTTGAGCTTCGTAATTCGCATGAAGCCAAGCCTTTTATAAAGCTGTTTAATCAATGAGAGGAGTGATAAATATGTTAATTGTGACAAAGGTTTCATTTAATGGTACAGATAGCGGACTAAAAGCGGGTGAAAGTCAGTAGGTCACAGTGATTACTCCTTTTGAATTGATGAACAGACAAAGGGATTCTCTGTGATCAAATCGTTGTATTTGAAGGGAGAATTCAATTTGAATTTAATACATTTAGGCCTGAACAATGAATTTCAGGACTTGGCTACGCCATTTATAGAGCAAGGCTTTTCTCTAGGGAGAGTGGCACTTGAGCATAAGCATATATACCGGATTTACACAGAACATGGTGAACTACTTGCAGAAATTGCAGGTAAGCTACGTTTCGAAGCACAGGGTATTGAAGATTTCCCTGCTGTAGGAGACTGGGTTGCGATTAAGCCTAGGGCAGAGGAAGGTAAAGCGACGATTCATGCCGTGCTTCCTAGAAAATCTAAATTCTCTAGAAATAACGCAGGAATGACGACGGAAGAACAAATTGTGGCTACAAATGTGGACTATGTTTTTCTTGTTACAGCCTTAAATAATGATTTTAACATTCGAAGATTAGAGCGCTATTTAATTATGGCGTGGGAAAGTGGAGCGACGCCAGTTATTATTCTTTCTAAGGCTGACCTTTGCTCAGATGTACAGGATAAGCTAGCTGCTGTGGAATCGATCGCTATTGGGGTTCCTGTGCATATCCTAAGCTCTGTAACTAAAGAAGGCATTGAGGATATTGCTCAATATGTGAAGCCAGGGATTACGGCAGCCTTATTAGGTTCATCAGGAGTGGGTAAATCCACACTGATAAACCAGCTTTATGGAGAGGATATTCAGAAGGTCAATGATATCCGCCAAGGAGATGATCGCGGGAAGCATACAACCACGCATCGTGAGTTGATTATCCTTCCATCTGGTGGAATCATTATTGATACTCATGGAATGAGGGAGCTTCAGCTATGGGAAGGTGGACAGGGCTTTACTGAGAGCTTTAAAGATATTGAGGATTTGGCTCGGGAATGCCGTTTTACAGACTGTACACATAAAAATGAGCCTCATTGTGCTGTCAAGCTGGCCATTGAAGAGGGAAGATTGGATGCTGAGCGCTTTACTAGCTATCTGAAGACTCAAAGGGAACTGCAATATCTTGAGCGTAAGGAGAAATTGAAGGCTAGAGCCGATCATAAAAAAGCCATGAAGAAAAAGTAGAAATGGACTATGGCTCAATAAGAAAAAAGAAGAAAAGTTTACAGCCTGCTTAAAGCAACTGTTCCTTTTCTTCTTTTTTTTGATATTATGATTTATCGGTCTCTTGTTTAGCCAATGTTGCCAGTTCAACCTCTTTATAGTACTTACCTTTTTCTACATATGTTTCTCTTATTCGTTTAAGCTCAGAGAAATCATGGTCATTAAGCTCCCTGACTACTTTGGCTGGTGAACCGACAACAAGGGTGCGAGGAGGTATCTTTTTCCCTGGTGGAACTAAAGCTCCTGCCCCAACCATAGCCTCTTCACCAATTTCTACTCCATCCAGAATAATAGCTCCCATACCGATTAGAGCTCCTTGCTTAATATGACAGCTGTGTAAAACAACGTTATGTCCCACTGTAACATCATCCTCAATAATCAAGGGTATATTAGGGCTTTGATGGAGAGTTGAGTTGTCTTGAATGCTTACCCTTTTGCCGATAACAGTAGGTGAAACGTCACCGCGTATTACTGTGTTGTACCAAATACTTGTATCCTCACCGATTTCAACATCTCCTGTAATGACAACACCGTTAGAAACGTAGGCGTTAGGTGAGATTACAGGCTCTTTTCCTTTGTAAGGTAAAATCATGAATAAGCACCTCAATTACAATTATGATATAACAATTTTATCACTGTAAGTGGAGAATGAATAGGAGTGACTTATCCGTTAACGATCGTCCCACCATTGATGTGCAAGACCTGACCAGACATGTAGGATGAATCGTCTGATGCTAGATAGACATAAGCTGGGGCGAGCTCAAAGGGTTGTCCAGGACGCTTCATAGGAGTGTCTTGACCAAACTGAGCCACCTTACTTGCTTCAAAGGTAGCAGGGATTAAAGGTGTCCATATCGGACCAGGTGCTATTCCATTCACTCTAATGCCCTGACCAGCAATCTGCTCAGATAACGAGCGGGTAAAGGAGACGATAGCTCCCTTTGTGGAGGAGTAGTCGACAAGCTGATCATGCCCTTTGTATGCAGTAACAGACGTTGTATTCACAATGCTACTTCCTTTTGATAAATAAGGTAGGGCAGCTTTGGTTAGATAAAAGTAGGAATAAAGGTTTGTCCTAAACGTAAGCTCTAGCTGATCAGCAGAGATGTTCCGAATATCTTTTTGGGGCACCTGCATGGCCGCGTTGTTGATCAAGATATCAAGCTTACCAAACGTTTGGACAACCTGTTCCACCACCTGTTGGCAAAATGCCTCTGAACCGATGTCTCCGGCTATGAGGTGGCATTGTCCACCTTTTTCCTCAACTATTTTCTTAGTCTCCTGAGCATCCTGCTCTTCATTCAGATAGAGGATAGCTAGCTTAGCCCCTTCCTTGGCGAAGGCAACAGATACCGCCCGACCGATACCGCTGTCACCTCCTGTAATAAGAACAACTCGATCCTTAAGTTTTCCGCTTCCTTTGTAGGAGGGGTTGTCATAAAGGGGTCTCGGGTTCATTTGAGCTTCAATTCCAGGCTGTACCTCCTGTTGCTGTGCAGGTACCTGCTTTGGTATTTGATTAAATATATCGTTTTGTCCCATGCTTATTACACCCTTTCATTATTGTTTGTTTAGACGTACCCTTTTCTTTAATCATTTATCCTTAAAATCTATAGAAATGTGCAAATAGATATTAGTGCTTTAGCATGCTACAATAAACGTAGAATAATTGGCTGGAGAAGTAAGCAAAACGGGAGGGGCAGATATGTCAAATCAGATCACTGATCAGAGGAACAACCATCGAATACGAGCACAGGTTCCGCAAAAGCCGATTCAACTCATGAAGGCGGTATATAAACAAACCCTTCCTGCTATACATAAACAGCTTAGCTATTGGAAAAGGAAAGCAGAGAACATCTCAGACCAAGAGCTAAGAGAACAGGCATTATCTAGTATAAAGAGCAAACAATTTCACTGTCAGGGTGGTGGCGTTTATGCCTTGCTAGCACCTAAGGAGTTACGTACATATGTCTATCAGTTTATTGTGGCGTATCAAACAATTAGTGATTACTTAGATAATTTGTGTGATCGAAGTATATCTCAGGATGCTACGAACTTTAGAAGATTACATCAAGCTATGATTGATGCTCTTACAAAGCCCTCTGATATGGATGAGCTGGATTATTATGAGTATCAGGAGCACAAAGCTGATAATGGCTATTTAAAGGAATTGGTTCAAACGTGTCAGGCTGCCTTAGAGCGACTCCCATCCGTTCAGCATTATCATAGTCATATGATGGTGTTAGCACAGCTCTATTGTGACTTGCAGGTGTATAAGCATATTACCCCGGAGAAAAGGGAGGAAGCTCTGAGAGACTGGTGGGAGAATTACAAGGATGTATACTCACAGTTAGAGTGGTATGAATTTGCAGCTGCTACAGGCTCTACACTGGGTCTTTTTTATTACGCAGCTTTAGCAGCAAATCGTTTACATTCTGATGATTTAGACCAACAAGCTTTTCAATCATACTTTCCTTATGTACAAGGGCTGCATATCTTGCTTGATTATTTTATAGATCAGGAAGAGGATCGCCAGGGAGGGGATCTGAACTTTTGTTTTTACTATAAGGATGAGCGAGAAAAACAGCAAAGGCTACTTTGGATGTATCAGCAATCTAAGCATGCGGTAGATCGTTTACCTTTTTCCTCCTTTCATCAGATGGTCGTAGATGGCTTAATTAGTATCTATTTAGCTGACCCTAAGGTAAGGAAGCAGCAGGAAGTAAGAAAAGTAGCTAAGTCATTTATAAAGCAAGGGTCGTGGATCATGAGGTTCTTCCACTGGAACGGCTGGCTTATTCATCGTAAAATAAAGAAGGTTTAATGGTGAATTTGATAAAAGCGGACAAAGCTTAAGGCATTAGTGTTGCTATAATTGTGTTAGTTACTCTGTAGGAACTGGAAGAGGAGGTGTTCTGAGAAAAGATGGACTATAGAGTAAATGTGCAGGAAGCTATCAACTATATAGAGAAAGACTTAGAGGTTCATGCAGACTTAGCGTTGATAGCCCAACAGGCAGCTCTTTCATTACCACATCTGTATCGTCTTTTCTATTCTTTAACAGGACACTCCATTAAGGATTACATTCGCAAGAGAAGAATCAGTATAGCGTCTGAAGATTTAAGAAACACAGCTATGCCAATCATTGATATAGCCTTAAAAGCGGGATTTGAGACTCAAGCTTCTTTTTCAAAGGCATTTAAAAAATGGGTAGGATTATCTCCTGACATGTACCGGGCATCTCAGCAGCATTTTTGTTTTAATCGTATTCAGCTTGTGGAAACGGTAGAGGAATCAAATTCACTGATCAAAGATTTAAATGTGAAGGTACTTCGTCTAAAACCAATGCTCGTCCTTGTGTATAGGCATGTTCAACTATGTAAGGATGGCTTGGAGAGAAATGCTTTGCAGAGAGCGAAGCTTTTGGTCAAAGATTTACTCCTAAATACAGATAAATTACGATTTCTGGGTAGAAATATTGAGCTCGCCTCTTCCTCCCACATTGGCTATGAGATTCTTATTCCAGTTCAGGGAGAGGGAAGATGGGAAACTAAACAGCTTAAGCTTGAGCTTCTATCAGGTGGACTTTATGCCATGGCTGTGAGCTCAGCTAAAAAGGATCAGGAAGTTCTCTCAGCTTGGAATACACTGGTATCGGAATGGCTGCCAAAAAGTAGCTTTATTATGAAAAATCCAGAGTATCTAGAAGAGTATATTGTAAATAAGGAAAAATTAATCCGAATGAAGCTGTACCTTCCGATTGAACGTAAATGCAAAGCAAACATGATTAAAATTCAGAACGTATCTCCTTTTTGCGTAGCGTATAGCCGTGTGCAAGGAGTAGATTCATCAGAGCAGGCGGATCAACAGCTTTGTGAATGGCTGGAGCATATTGATTTTGATTGGAGAGTAGAGGGACAACTTTATTTTTCTTATGCTTTGAATCCAAATGATGAGGGACACTGGAGCGAGTATGGTGTGTCAATTAAACCTGAGCTGGAGTTTCTACGACATACATATATTCAAAGAAAAATAATTGGAGATGGAGATTACGCCTGTATGCGAACCAAAGCATTAGGATCATTAAAAGGAGTTCTAGAGCTCATGCAAGGTTGGATTAAGACTAATCCAGAGTATAGGGCTGATGATTCTAGGCAATGGTTTGCTAAGTATATCCTTTCAGGTCAAAGTGCAGGTGAGGAAGAGATAGAGGTAATTTGCTATCTCCCTGTTATAGTAAAAGGTAACAATTAACAAAGAAAATGAGTAGTAGTAATAGCCTTAGAGAGGAGTAACTTGACATGGGTGAACCAATGAAGAAGAACGTAGATAAAGCCAACAGACCTGAGGGATACAAGCCTCAGAGTATTCCTGGAGCATTAAAGCTCCTTCAAAATAAAATAGAGAAAAGGGGAACAGAAGCCGTGATGAGTGCAGAGGTTGTGACAGTTGAATCCTTTAAGCTACTTGTCCTTAAGGCGAACGGGAGCATGGAAGGATCTGGTCTTGGGAAAGATATCCGTAGAGCGTGGCAGGAATTAAAAAACAAGCTTGTTAATGACTCATTAGCTATTGATGCAGAGGTAGGCTATGTGCTTTACGATCAAGGTCATATGCAGCAGCCGGATGGCTCCTTAGACGCTTGGGTAGGAGTTAAAGTAGATTCGTTTGACAATGCTCCAGCTGGAGTTGAGCAAATGGTCTTACCTACTAGAAAATATGCAAAAACAAGCTGTCAATGTAAAGGTAGAGAGAAGATGGGAGAGCGGTATCAGTTTTTAGGAAAATGGATAGAGCAGGAAGGTCATCAGGTTGATTATAACCTTGGTGCTTTTACTCTGGAGCCAAATTACCTCAATAGTATTAATACGTTTGAGATACCTGCAGATGAGGTACACGAGTATGATTTTGATATTTTGTATCCAATCATTTCTTTGTAATGTGTTTGTTCGGATTAAAGCTATGTTACTATTAAGCTATATGGCGGCATGATAAAAAGTGAACAGGAGTGCCTATAGTTTGGTTAACGAAATGAGTTATTATCATACTCAAGTCCGTTAGGGGACGGAGCCAAAGTCAGTGCTCTGATGATACACCTACTGGTGGAAGGTGGATGAAAAAATCTGTCTTACAGTGGCTGATACAAAATGAATTAAAATCAGTCGAGGTCCGGATATGCAGATGAAATAAGCTGTATTGAAGTTGGAATCAGAAGTAATCGCACACCCTAGAGGAATAGCGGTGAATGGAGTCCCTACATCAGCAAAGCCTGAGACATGCCTTGAATAAGAGGCTAGAAGAAAATACGGAACCCTTCTAACTAGATCAAATATGATCTAGGAGGAAAGGGCTTGAGTAAAAAAGCAGAAAATAATGGATTTATGTGTGAACATTGTGGTGCGGTCATTTTACCCTTAACAAATGGGAGTTATCGTAACCACTGTCCAGAGTGCTTATATTCTAAACATATGGATGAAGATCCTGGTGATAGACAAAGCACCTGTAAAGGTTTAATGAAACCGATTGATCTGATTATTCATTCGAAAAAAGGGTACCAGATTATTCATCAGTGCCTTCAATGTGGTGCTATTCGCCGAAATAAAATTGCCCAAGATACAGTTCAAAGTGATAATGTTTACTTGTTAATGAATTAATCTATCTTTGATCTCATGTCGCCATATTAAGGAATCAGAACTTTTAGGGGAAGAGGAATTAAGGCAAAACTGAAGAATTATTTTATAGCATTCTGAAAAGTTTATTATCAATTTAGTTACTATCTTGACGCACAATCTGTAGAAGCCGCCAACCAGCTAAGTGCTGGAAGACGGCTATTTCTTTTGAATAACGAGTAAAAAAGGAGGACTATTCTGCTGATTAATAAATTGATATTGCAGGACATCGAATTCCTTTTGATCCCATGTACCAAGGCGTGCTAGAAGCTGATCCTTCTCTTGCTTCCCAGATTCATGTCCAGAATAAATGACCAGTGTAATAAGTCCATTAGGTTTGAGATACTGGCACAGGCTTTGAATAGCTTGGAGAGTTGTCTGAGGTACTGTCACAATTGATTTATCGCTTCCTGGTCGGTAGCCTAGATTGAACATAGCTGCTGCTAGAGGCTTTTTCGCATGTTGTAGCTCTTCGGCTACGGTTTCATGACCTTTTAACATAAGCTCAACAGGTGTTGCAATCTTCTCTCTCATTAACCGCTCCCTCGTATGATCAAGAGCTTCCTGCTGCACATCATATGCTAGAATCTGTCCAGCCTCTCCTACTAGCTTAGCCAAAAACAGAGTATCAAGTCCGTTCCCCATTGTAGCATCAACAACTAAATCTCCTTTATTTACTCGCTGTGCTAAAAGATCTCTTGTAAAGGGTAGAATTCCTTGTAGCTTCATTTTTGCCTCACTTTTTTAGGTTCTTGTCTAATGCTTTCATTCCATAGCTTTCCTTGCCACGTATTCTGTTCACGTAACTGACGATCTATGGAATTAAGCACGTCCCATTTCTTGCTGCTCCACATAGGTCCAATTAATAGATCCGCTGGAGCATCACCTGTAACTCGCTGAATAATCAGTTCAGGTGGCATCATTTCTAACGTTCGAACAACTAAATCAACATACTCATCCTTTTCTAAAAAGGATAGCAGCCCCTGCTCATATTGCTTAACCATAGGTGTTTTTCGCATAAGATGAAGAAGGTGAATTTTTAGACCTTGAACGTCTAGCTTGGAGACTTCTTTAGCTGTTTCTAGCATCATCTCATGTGTTTCACCTGGCAGGCCGTAAATAATATGGCTACAAACATTAATATTATGCTTGCGAAGCTTGGCTACACCGTCAACATAGCACTGATAATCGTGGGCACGATTAATAAGATTACCCGTTGAGTCATGTACAGTTTGAAGCCCCAATTCTACCCAGAGGTACGTTCTTTCGTTTAATTCAGCTAGATACTCAATGACTTCATCAGGAAGGCAATCTGGTCTAGTAGCAATGGCAAGTCCGATGTTGCCTTCTTGCTCTAATATAACCTCGTATAACTCTCGCAGCTCCTCTACAGGGGCATACGTATTCGTATAGGCCTGGAAGTATCCCATATATTCAGCCAGTGGCCACTTTTTATGCATGCGTTCCTTAATCTCATTAAATTGAGTAGTAAGATCATCACGCCGACTTCCAGCAAAATCTCCTGAGCCTCTGGCACTGCAAAACGTACAGCCGCCTGCTGCAATACTTCCATCGCGATTAGGGCAGGTAAAGCCGGCGTCTAGAGGGACTTTAAATACTTTCTTGCCAAATTTCGAGCGTAGATGATAATTCCACGTATGGTATCTTTTATCTCCCCACAAGAGAGGAGGGGTGTTATGGGTATCCCCTTCATTGTGTTTTCTGTTAGAATTTATAGGAAATGATGTGTTAATTAAAGCATGAGTATTTGTAGGAACTGAATCTATTTGCACTATAGTTCCTCCTTTCACGAAAAGAAGACGTTCTATCCTATACTATCAGAATTATACTTGCTCAATCAATGTAATCATGCTTAGATGTATAGTAAGAATAGTTGGAATTGCACTAGAATATTTCTACTTTTGAAAACATCAAGGAGTGAAAGAGATGAATTTTGTTACGTTTAAGGCTACAGCACAAAGTGATAACGTTCGCTGGGGAGTGGAAAAAGGAGAGGAGATCTTAGAAATTTTTGATCCTATAAGTGAGTATCCAGATTTACTATCCTTTATCAGGGCAGGAAAGCCAGCATTAGAGCTTCTTAATGAGAAAGTTAAAAATGGATCTATTACTACTCGTTATGAGAAGTCTGAGGTTAAAGTACTAGCACCGTATGCTCCTCCTAAAAATATCTTTTGTATTGGAAAGAATTATGCGGATCATGTGCTAGAGATGGCCAAGGATCAGGCGGTAGCACTACCGAAATTTCCTGTTATTTTTACTAAGCCTTATACGGCCATTATTGGTCAGGGGGAGGAGATTCAATCCTATCCTGAGCTGACTCAGCAGCTTGATTATGAAGGCGAGCTTGTAGTGATTATTGGCAAGGAAGGTAAGAATATTTCTGCTGCAGAGGCGTTTGATTATGTTTTTGGCTATTCTATATTAAATGATGTGACAGCTAGAGATTTACAGCAGCAGCATGTTCAATTCTTTAAAGGAAAATCATTAGATAGCTTTGCTCCGTTTGGACCTAGAATTGTTCATCGGTCAGCTATAGAAAACCCTCACCAATTACAAATTAAAACACTTGTAAATGGTGAGGTACGTCAAAATGGAACGACTTCAGACATGATTTTCTCAATACCAGCACTTATCGAGGTTATTTCTCGGGGAATGACGCTAGAGCCTGGTGATTTGATCGCCACAGGTACTCCAAGTGGTGTTGGAAACGGTTTTAATCCTCCAAAGTTCATTAAGGCTGGGGATACTGTTTCAATTGAAGTTAGTGACATCGGAACTCTAGAAAATCCAGTTGTCTAATTAAAAGATTTTTCCTAAAGGATTATTAGGATTTTAAAAAAGGTAGTTAGCTTTATAAGATGGTAATCATTATACCTAAGCGAGCTTTATACCAAGCTGCTTTATTTTCTCAAGCCAAGCAGCCCTTTTTTGCTCTGTTGATTGCTTTACAGGTGTAATTTCTGTAATGCGTACGGGAGTAATGCCACAGAATTGAAGAATATTTTGTTTCATGACTCGATATCCTGCTCTATGGTATATGATGCGATTATACCAGCTTGGAGTATCTGATGTGACAATAATATGGGCGGACTTCCCTTTTAATAGCTTATCCCAAAGTGGAGAGTTCTCTCGATACTTAAAAGCAAAGCCAGGTAGAAACACACGATCTATAAATCCTTTTAATATTGCAGGCATAGCTCCCCACCAGGTTGGATAAATAAAGACAAGGTGGTCAGCCCACCGGATAGATTCTTGGGCGTTCAGTAACACGTCTTCAAGCTCAGTTCTCTGACGATAGCCATACTTTAGAATAGGATCAAACTCAAGGCTACTTAAATCGATTGTCCGGACCTCTGCTGATTTAGAAGCCGCACCCTGCTCGTACGCTTCTGATAAAGCAGAGCAAAAGCTTTGGGGATCAGGATGACCATTAATAATGAGAATGCTTTTTTTCATGAAAATGACTCCTTTATAAATAGATTTTTTTGATGAATATAATAGCAAAGAACTATGTTCATCATAGCCGGCAGAAGCAAGTAATACTATGATAAAAGCCGCAATGATTGTGTTAATATGCGCAGAGGAGTGTTAGTATCTTGAATAGCTTAGGAGTTTCTATTTCGATGCTTCATCCGATAATGAAGGTGATCGGCTACAAGGGTTTTAATGTGCAGCAATTCTGTGAGTATGCCCAATTTAATGCAGAACTGCTAAAGGATGTGGAAGCACGGATATCTGAAGAGGAGCTAGAGAGAATAACAAGAAAAGCAGCGGAATATACAGGGGATGATTACTTTGGTCTACATCAAGGGCAGATGTTAGACATTGTAGATATGGGGACACTGGGGTTAGTCATGATGCATTCAGAGAAGGTTGAAGATGCGTTAAAAGCCTATCAGAGGTACAATGTGATCCTCTGTAGTGGTTTTCAGTTGGATTATAGAATAGAGGGAGAGGATTTCGTTCTTCGCTTATATCTTAAGGATTCAACCAAAAAAGTATCGCGACATTGTATGGAGGATATGGCAAGTTCTTTATTTCATGTCATGATTAAAATGACGAGCGAACACATCCAGCTCCATGACATCAAATTTACTCATCCAGCACCAGATAGTCTTACTCCTTATTTACATGTACTAGGGAGAGAACCTAAATTCGATCAACATGAAAACTCTCTACGCTTTAGTAAAGCAGTGTTAGAGTATCCTATCTTGTACTCAGACGTTAGATTGCAGAGCATTTTTGAAAAAATAGCTGAAGACGCTAAACAGAAAATTGTTCAACAGCCGTCCTTTGGAGAAGAGGTTTGTCAGTGGCTGATGGATGTTTTGCCCCATACTCTTCCTACCCTGCAACAGACGGCAGAGGCTTTTAATATGAGCGTGCGTTCCCTGCAAGCGAAGCTAAAACAGGAGGATACCTCATATAACCAATTATCTGCTCAGATTCGAAAAGAATTAGCTATGTCCTTTCTACAGACGAATTCCTATTCAATAGGGGAAATTGCTTATCTTCTGCATTTTTCAGAGCCAAGTGCCTTTCAGGTAGCGTTTAAGAAATGGACTGGAGTTACTCCAGGTCAATTTAGAGGACAGACCGTTTTATCGTAAGTAAGCGAAATCTGAAATGTTGATTAGATAAATAATTGATTGAAGAGAATAGTAGGCTATATGAGAAGGTTAGAGAGCGTAGGGATAGCTCTCTAATTTGTATTTAATGGAGAAGTGACTTCTAACCCGGCATGGCGTCCAGCCACAAATCCTGTGGAAAGGGCACAAGT
This sequence comes from Bacillus horti, assembly GCF_030813115.1. Classification (NCBI taxonomy): domain Bacteria; kingdom Bacillati; phylum Bacillota; class Bacilli; order Caryophanales; family Bacillaceae; genus Caldalkalibacillus; species Caldalkalibacillus horti. Next base: position 271,705 of record NZ_JAUSTY010000004.1, read on the forward strand.
GATATTGTAACCCCCTGTGTATCCGTGTATATCTAGGATTTCACCACAGAAATAAAGTCCTTGCTTCTTTTTGGAGGCCATCGTGTTTGGCTGAATTTCCTTAACACTTACACCACCACCGGTAACAAAAGCCTCCTCGATCGAGCGAGTCCCATGGACTCGAATCGGAAATGCTTTAAGGAGCTGTACAAATTGCTGGAATGCTTTCTTAGGTAGCTCATGGAAAGTACGATCCTCTGCTAATTTTGCCTTCTCAAAGAGAATAGGCAGGAGTCTTTCTGGAATCCTTTGTCCTAAGATATTTTTGATCATCTTATGAGGCTGTTGCTTTAATAACTCTAGAAGCTCTTGTTCAATGTCAGCAGCAGCTAAAGAGGGGAAGATATCAACGGTTAAGAGAACATCATTTACGTCTCCTTGCTTTTGTACCTTATAGACGAATTGGCTACAGCGCAGAGCAATGGGTCCGGATAGTCCAAAGTGTGTGAATAGTAAATCCCCATCATGAGTGATGACTTTTTTCCCTTTGTGATTGATAACAGTTAGTGTAACCTCTCTTAGAGCTAGCCCTTGAAGAGACCGGTCCTGAATAAAAGGCTCTTCAGAAATAAGAGGAACCTCAGTTGGAAACAGCTCTGTAACGTGATGACCAGCTTTTTCAGCCCATGCATACCCATCTCCCGTTGAACCTGTGTGAGGAACAGACTTCCCTCCAACGGCTAGGATTACACTTTTAGCGAGTAATTGCTCCCCTGATTCTAGAAGTACCCCTTCAACACGATCTTCTTTATAAAGAACATCCTTAACAGATGTATTTACTTTGATCTCAGCATTCCCTTCGTTAACTTTCCGAATAAGAGCATCTACCACGCTTTTCGCTTTATTATTAACGGGAAACATACGTCCGCGGTCCTCTTCCTTTAGGGCAATACCAAGCTGTTCGAAAAAAGAAATAATATCTTCATTATTAAAAGTAGCAAATGGACTATACATAAAACGTCCATTACCAGGAATGTTTTTAATCATTTCTTCTATGGGAATACGGTTCGTGACGTTACAACGACCACCTCCAGAAATCGCTAGCTTGCGGCCTAGCTTGTTTCCTTTATCTAATAACAGAACATTTGCACCTAGCATTCCTGCTGAGGCAGCTGCCATTAATCCAGAAGGGCCACCACCGACTACAATTACATCATAGACTTTCATCCATTCAATCCTTTCTTTACTTAGAATCCTTCTTCATCCAGAAATCATAGCTTTGGCTTTAAAAGATATCTTTATTAACTCTATTTTATCTTTTCGAGCTTCAATATTTATCATACAAAAAAATAATAAGAAATGAAATCAATCACACACTTTCAGGGAAAGCGTTTCATAAAATATTTGCTATATAGAGCAAAATGGACTACAATAGGTTGTGAAAAACATTGCACTAAACATACAAAAACATATGGATTCGTATAAGTCTTCGTTGGGTTTGTTTTAAATCACTCACAATCGGGTATGATGTAATAGCCCAGCAACTTATATCGATTCATCCTGTAAAAGTAGGAGGGGTTATAGTGGCTAAATACACGATTGTTGACAAAGACACTTGTATCGCATGTGGAGCATGTGGAGCAGCAGCTCCTGACATCTTTGATTATGATGATGAGGGCTTAGCTGAAAACATTATTGATGAAAACTCAGGAACTGTTGAAATTCCAGACGTATTACTTGATGATCTAGAGGATGCTAAAGATGGCTGTCCAACAGATTCAATCAAGGTTGCTGAAGAATCTTTTGACGGTGACGCACTTAAATTTGAGTAATGAAACGAAAACTCCCAATAGATATTGGGAGTTTTTTGCGAAGAAAGGATAGTGCTATGACGGCCAAAAATGAGCCTATACATACAGTTGTGAGAGGAACGATGATTCTTACTCTTGCCGTTCTTGCTTCAAAAATACTAGGGTTTATTTATGTAGTTCCTTTAGAGCATCTCATTGGTTTAGAGGGGTTAACTCTACTAAATCACGGGTATACGCCATACACCGTACTCTTAAGTTTAACTACATTAGGGATTCCCCTGGCCGTTTCTAAATATGTAGCCACTCATAACCAGTTAGGTGAATATAGAAAAGGTAAAAGGCTCTTAAAGAGATCCTTTTATTTGTTATTGGGGTTAGGTGTGGTCATGTATCTCTTAGTGTTTTGGGGCTCACCTTTATTTGCTAAGTGGCTACAATCTCCAGAGTCTACCTGGATCATACGGGCTTCAGCATCAGCCCTGCTTGTGGTACCTGCGATGGCCGTCTTAAGGGGTTATTTTCAGGGCTGGCAGTCAATGGGGCCAACTGGTGTATCTCAGGTCATTGAACAGCTTGTAAGAGTCGTATTTATGGTCTTAATGGCGTATCTCTTTGTTCAAGCTAATTATACGATCGTGAATACAGTGGCTTTGGCCTCTTTGGGGACGCTCTTAGGAGCCATTGCAGCATTAGTAACACTGTTAATCTATTGGTATAAAAGGAGAGAGGGCATCCATAAAAAGGTCCTAGCTTCACCTTCCATTGAAGATCAGCCATTGCTCGTAGAATATCGTGACTTGATTCGCTATGCTCTTCCTATTTCGTTTGTGTCCTTAGCCATTCCTTTGATGGCCTTTATTGATTTAGTCATGTACAAGCCGATTTTATACGACCTAGGATACTCTAGAGAAGTAGTTGTTAATTGGTTTGGAATCTTGAGTAGTACAGCTCAGAAGCTCATTATGGTTCCTGTATCCATTGCAACAGCATTTTCCTTATCTATCCTGCCTTCACTTGCAAAGCAATATGTGCAAGGGGATAAGGAGTATATTACGAAGCAAACAGAGCAAAGTATGCTGCTTCTATGCTACATTTTACTTCCAGCAAGTGTAGGGATTTATGTCTTAGCTGAGCCTATTTATACGACCCTCTACAGTGATGCACTAGGAGTGACTATGCTTGAGGCTTACACCCCTACGATCATTGCATTAGGGTTGTATACTTTAACAGCTTCTATTTTACAGGCTATAGGGAAGATGAAATGGAGTATGAGTTGGCTTATTGTTGCCCTCTTGCTTAAAGGGCTAGGGATGCTTCTTTTACTACCTTACAATGCTGAGGTTGGGGCAATTCATGCCACGACGATAGCCTTTACAATTGGATTACTAGGAAATTTATGGGGTATTCTGCGAACGTATACGCTATCATACAAAAGGGTGCTAACTGGTTTAGGAGCAATATCCCTAGCAGCCTTAATCATGGGACTAGCTGTATATGCAGGCAATCAATTTAGCGATCGATTTTTACCAGACCATTTATTTTTGAAAATGCTTGAACTAATCGTTCTTGTATTGCTAGGCGTGGCTGTGTATTTTGGTCTAACGTATCGAATTCCATGGGTTAAGACCCTGCAGATCGGCAGGCGTAAAAAGTTAAAGCAGTAAAGGTCTTGAGTAGCATAAGCTCACTTCAAGACCTTTATTTTTTGGCTATTTCCGAATAAACATCCTGAAGAGTTTCGAAGTTCCTCTTTTTAAACTCCTCTAAATAAGCGATCCATAGCTTTGCTGTAGCTACAGCATCCTCAAATGCATGATGTCTGTGGGTGATAGGAACTCCAAAGGCTTCACAGCAAAAATCTAAAGTCGGAGGGGTTTTCCACGTTTGGAATAGCTTCATAAGTAAAGATGTATCTACAATCCGCTGCTGAAAGGGAAGCTGGTAAAGCTTCTGTGTAGCTTGCTGCAGAAATGCTCTTTCATGTTGGGCATGATGGGCAACCAGCATAGATTGCTCACAAAAGGAGAAGAATTTTGGCAATATGTCATCAATAGCAGGGGCAGCTTGAAGCTCCGCAGGAGAAAGTCCTGTCAAGTCTAGAATTTCTGCTGAAGGCAACTCCTCAGTAAACACACAGCTATAAAATGACTCTGCTGATAATGTAGTTCCCTCCACCTTGATGGCTCCTATAGAAAGAATCTGATCTCCCTGATCAGGAAAAAAACCAGATGTTTCAAAATCAAAGACGACTACTTTTAATTCCTGTAAGGGAAGCTGAAAGTAATCCTTGCTCAGTTCTTTTTTGAGCTGTCTAACATAGGATAAGTGCTCTGCTCTCATTTGGTCAGGGACTGAGGTAAGAAACATAGGTAACTTAGTTGACCATTGTTTCATCATTTGTACGACCTGATTGATCTTCATCTTATGCTTCTCCTTTTGCTAGAATCTTAGATGTTTCTTTGGTAAGGCTGTAGGCACTTTTTACCACTTTTTTTAGACATTTTCTTTGATTAGAGGAAAGCTGATCTATCGGTATATAATGACTGCTGTCGTAATCCATAGGATAATGGGCAAGCTGCCACTCAGCTCTCCATTTTAGCCATTCTATATACGTCTCGTAGAAAGGGGATAAGACTGTCGCATAGAGTTCAGAAAGCTCCATGAGTTCCTCTAAGCGTTCCTTTGTCGAGGTAACATGAATAATATGCTCCTTCATAGCTAGCAGACGCACGGAATGAACAAAAGGGAAAAGAATCGCATGCTTTATATTTAAAGAACGATAATGTGGTCCATGTGTTTCTGTATAAAATTGACCTAAGGGACTGATGTATTTTTTAATCCGTCTTGTATTCTGAATTAGTCTTTCAAAAAGGGGTGCATCATTCTGTATCCTTTCAAGAATCATTTCTTTTAAAGGCATTATAGGGTTTTCAGATGATTTGTCAGCAGTTAAGCTTTGAATAGGGTAGCTATCAAAAAAAATAAGCAAATGTCGTAGGGATGCCCAATCTCGTTCTTCCAGCCATGTTTCGAGCTGCTTTTTCCAATCCTCTTGGGACAAGCACCATGTTGGATGATTGGCCATAATTTTACCATCACATATATCATAGCCAACCTCGTCCATCGCGTTCGAAATTTCTGCTCCAAGAGCTAGAAAATACTCTTGATGAATCTTACCTTCTCCTTCAAAAAATAAACCATGATCCTGATCACTAACGACACCCTGTTCCTGTCTTCCGGCACTGCCCATCTGAAAAAAGGTAAAAGGAGCAGGGGGGGGACCCGACTCCTTCTCCACAGTTTGTATAGCTATGCTCAAGGCTTTGCCTATTAGTTCATTATGAAAGGATTGTAGTGTATCATGATTAAGACTTACTGAGCTTAATAGCTCCTCACGCTTACTTCTTAAAGCAGTATAGCTTTGAGAATCTACTTTGGGTATGAAATCTCTCATTTCTACACCCTCCTTATTATCCGGTTCAATAGGTCACCTGAGCTCAAGAATTCGTATGCTTCAGAAAAATCATTTAGGTTGAAGGAGTTGTTGTTGAAGACTGTGCTTCCATTTGCTCAGGGTATCCATATGTCCCGTGTTCACTGAAGTCAAGTCCTGCAATCTCTTCCTCCTCCGTAACACGAAGCCCTTTCATAGCTCCCTTCATGATTGAAAGAATAATGAAAGATACTAAGAAAGCATAACCACCTGCTGTCACAACACCTAATGCTTGAACACCAAGCTGAGTCAAACCTCCACCATAAAATAGTCCAGCTAATCCTCCATTTAATGCGGCAAGCTCAGGTGTAGCGAAAAAGCCAGTTGATAATGTACCCCAAATTCCAGCAATACCATGAACAGAAATGGCAAAGATCGGATCGTCAATATTTAGCTTATCTAGCAGCTTCATGCTATAGAATACAAGAACTCCACCAACGAGACCAATGACAAGTGCTGCCCAAGGGGCTACAAAGGCACAGGATGCAGTAATAGCAACAAGACCTGCTAAAGCGCCGTTTAGTATAGTGGGAACATCTGATTTACCTAAAGCGATCCACGATATGATTAATGCAGCTACAGCTCCTGCAGCAGCAGCTAAATTCGTGTTTAATGCAACGAAGCCGAAGAAGCCATCATCTACAGCTGTCGTACTACCAGCATTAAAGCCGAACCAGCCAACCCAAAGGACAAGCACACCTAGTGTGGTGTATACCTGGTTATGACCTAGTAAGGCATTAGGTGAACCATCCTTGTTGTATTTCCCTAAGCGAGGCTTCAAAATTAAAGTGGCAGCTAAAGCAGCCATAGCACCAGTTAAATGAACAACTGTTGAACCAGCAAAATCCTGCTTCTCAAGATTAGCTAACCATCCATCTCCCCAAATCCAGTGAGCTACAATAGGATAAACTAACGCTGAAAATAATAAAGCGAAGACAACATAAGCTGAAAGTTTGGCGCGTTCAGCAAAACCACCAAAAGCAATGGTCAATGAGATAGTAGCAAAGGCCGTTTGGAAGAGGAAAAAGACTGGCGTTGAAAGCCCGACTCCTTCAATCTCATAGCCACTATAAAAAAAGTCAGACAAACCAATAAACAAATTTCCTGAGCCGAAAATAAAGCCATAGCCTATCGCCCAGAAAACGATTGACGCAATACCAAAGGTAAAGATCGTTTTACCTGCGATATGTCCTGCGTTTTTCATTCGAGTTGACCCTGCTTCTAAAAGGATAAACCCTCCTTGCATAAGAATAACCAGTATGGCAGCTAGGACAACCCATAAGCTGTTCATTAAAAATAATAAGTCCATGAATAACTCTCTCCCTTCAATACCTGTCAATTTATTTAACAAGAGGATAGATTAAGTTAATCATAGACAATGTTAGTAAATCTATTCGTTTGTCAGGAAAGCTTACATAGAAATTGATAGAATATTCCCTCAACACTTATTGTATCTAAGTAAAACGTTATTTTCTCATGTTGAAATGAGCATTTAGCTGACCTCGTATCATTTGGTCACGCACTTCTTTTTCTTCCTTTTCTTGAATTTTTCTTATTTCATACGTTTGTAGTCCATCTTCCATATGATTAGCGATATTCATTAGCTTTTCAATGTCAGTAAAGGAATACTTTCTTGTGCCTCCCTTTGAACGATCAGGAAAGATAAGCTTCCTTTCTTCATAATACCGTATCCGCCTTTCTGATAAACCTGTTAGCTCACTGACAATTCCAATCGTGATAACCTTCTTTTCCTTGTATGTGGACATAAACCTATCCCTCCAACGTTGTTGTAATGTTGTATATGGTTGTAGTGATAAACTGAATTTTTCAGTGATTCAAACATTCTTATCTCATAAATATAACATGCTCGGTAAATAATCTCCTGTTTGATTGTAAGATAATCTGACATATAGATTTGCAAAGATCACGCGAAATGAAATTTCTTTATTTGAATTACATGAAAACCATGTCAAATGCTCATACTTGAAAAGATCAATCTTTTTAGTCCGAAAGTGAAAGTAAAAAAGGAATATTACAATTCTACGATTGAAGGAGGATGGAGAATGGGACAGATCGAAATACGTCCAGAATTAGTTACTTCAAGTGGTGAAGCAGCAAGTATCATGCTGGACCAGCAATATGTTGGCTCACTAACCTTACTATATAGGGAAGAGGATCGCTTATGGGGGAGTATTCAATTGGATGAACAGATGCTCCATGCGGATGAAAAGGAAGAAATTGATCTATTTCTTCATCAGTACATGGAGAGTATGATTGACGCATTAGGAGCTCCAGAGTGTTTCGTTTCCGTAACCTATTCCCACTATGACCACATCATATCTACGGAGGATTCAGACTCTCTAGATAGACTAATTGAAGCTGATATTGATGATGGTTCTCTCGAACATGATACGGAAGAGGATTCAGAAATTCAGCTTTCTATCGTAGGAGAAAGCAGGAGTCAAGTCGAGTATCAGCTTTTAGATCAAAGACAGCAGCTGCTTGCTGAAGCTCTAATCCATATTGATAGAGGCGATGTTATTGGGGATGTTTTTTGGCAAACTGAGCCTTCTGAGGATGACCTGGATGAGGTAGCTCATATTTTAGTTGCTGATTTTGACTCTGATTTTATTGATACGTTTACCTTCACTATGTTTTATGAGGATGAAGAGCTTGCTGTATTTGAGCTTAGTCATGAAGACTTATTTGATTTTGAAGATGAGGAAGAAGAGGATGAGGGGTTCTTAAGTGGAGAGAGTAGTTTTGTGGATGAAGATGAACTTTATATGGATGTTCATGAGGAGGAAAGGATCCCGCTCCAAGTTGAATGTGTGAGGGATGATGGAGATAGTTTGACGTTTGAGCTATATGAGCAGGATGGAATGAAAATAGGTCAAGCTACAATCGATTTAGGTGGGGAAGAGCCAACAGCTGTTGTTGATTTTATAGAGCCACGTAATCGTCGCTTTCGAGAGCAGGTCGCTTATCATATGATTGAAGAATTGGATAAAGAGACGGATTATCATACGTTTGCCATTACGATGCAGTATCAGGATGAAGTGGTTGACGAATATCACTTTCATCTAGAGGATCAATATAGGTAATAGTCGGATTTATCTAGGTTATGTAAAAGTAAAGGGGATTGGATCATTTATGGTTCAGTCTTTTTTTCATCTGCTGAAATAGGTATAATGCAAGAAGTACAGAAAAATGTAAGAAAAGCTTCTATCGAAGCCCTCTCGAAGAGGTTGTCTAGTCCATCATTAGAGGAAGCTTTTACATGCAGCCAGAATTTATCAAACTTGAAGAAATCATTGTATCAAATTTTATAAATTCTTAGACTGTAAGAAAGAATAGTTATTTAAGTTTAGCAAAATGTAAAGGGAGAGATTGATGCTATTACCAGAGTCGTTTGCAGCTAAAATGCAAGAGCTGCTTCAAGAAGAGTACGCAGACTTTTTGGCTTCGTACAGCAAGCCTAGATACTATGGGTTAAGGGTTAATACATTGAAATGGAGCGTGACGGAAGCACTTGATAAGCTACCTTTAAAGCTTTCACCTGTAGATTGGGTAAACGAAGGCTTTTATTATAACGAGGAGGACAGACCTGCCAAGCATCCTTTTTATCAAGCAGGCTTGTACTATATTCAAGAGCCTAGTGCTATGGCTCCAGGAGCAGTTATACCAGTAAAACCTGGAGATAGGGTGTTAGATATGTGTGCTGCTCCAGGAGGAAAGTCAACTCAGGTCGCTGCTAAGCTAGGCGGTTCAGGACTGTTAGTCAGCAATGACATTAATGCTGAGAGAGTGAAGGCATTAATGAAAAATATAGATCTTTCTGGAATTAGAAACGGACTGATAACGAATACAACGCCTGAAAAACTAGCACAGACGTTTCCACAGTTTTTTGATTGTGTATTAATTGACGCTCCTTGCTCAGGAGAAGGGATGTTTCGTAAAAATCCGGAAATGATAAAAGACTGGGAAAAAGGCACGATAGAACAGTATGCCTTAATGCAGAGGGATATTTTAGATGAAGCGGCATTAATGGTACGACCAGGAGGGGTGATCCTATACTCCACATGTACGTTCGCACCAGAGGAAAATGAGCAGCAAATCACATCCTTTTTGAGAAAATACCCTCAGTTTGAGTTAGAGCCGATTGTGGATATACCCGGGTTTGATAGAGGAAAAAGGGAATGGACAGGCTCGATAGGTCAGGATTATCCTTTGGAGCACACAGTGAGACTATGGCCACATCGGATTGAAGGAGAAGGGCATTACTTGGCTTTAATGAGAAGAAACGAGAGTTATGTAGCTAAAGAAGGATTACCTTCAAATGAAGCGGATGAAAAAGCAGGGAAATCAAAGCTTGAAAAAACGGGGAATTTTACTTTAACCAAAGAGGAGAAAAGGCTGGTAGCTGAGTTTGAGGAGCAGGCTTTAACCAGACGATTTTTGGATATTCAAGATGGAGATATGATTTCAATCAAGGGACACATTTACATTAAACCTAAAGGGCTACCTTTACTACATCGCTTAAAGGTCATTAAATCTGGCTGGTACCTTGGTGAAGTGAAGAAAAATCGCTTTGAGCCGAGTCAACCGTTAGCTTTGGGGCTAGAAGAAACGGACGTTAAACGTGCTGTACATTTCTCTGCTGATGATGAGGATCTTTATCGGTATTTAAAAGGGGAGACTATCTTCAGACAGGGAGAGAAGGGCTGGACATTAGTTACCGTTGCAGGATTTCCTTTAGGCTGGGCTAAGCAGGTACAGGATATTCTTAAGAATGCCTACCCACCAGGCTGGCGCTGGTTAACGTAATGGATACAGGGAGAGTGGAAGACGGTGAGAATTGACAAGCTATTAGCGAATATGGGGTATGGGAGCAGGAAAGAAATTAAAGACATCGTCAGGGCTGGACAAGTTACGGTGAACGGAGTGGTGATTAAGGATGTTAAGCAGCATGTTCAGGTCGAGACGGACCGTGTGGAATATGCTGGGGAGCTTATTGAATATAAAGAGCATGTATACTTTATGCTACATAAGCCACAGGGAGTTATATCCGCCACTGAGGATACACGTGAGAGGACAGTCATTGATCTATTACAGGGGAGAGATAAAGCATTTTCTGTGTTCCCGGTTGGGAGGCTTGATAAAGATACGGAGGGGCTACTGTTACTAACTAATGATGGTCAGCTAGCTCATCAACTGCTTTCCCCCAAAAAACATATACCTAAGCTCTATTTTGCGCATATAGAAGGGACCGTAACGGAGGAGGATAAGCTTGCTTTTGCGGATGGTGTTACACTTGATGATGGATATAAAACGATGCCAGCAGAGCTTAACATTCTTCGATCAGATAGTCGCTCAGAAATCGAACTGACGATTATGGAAGGAAAGTTTCATCAGGTTAAAAGAATGTTCTTAGCTCGTGGCAAAAAAGTAACGTATCTAAAGAGAATGGCCATGGGTACGCTTCATTTGGATGGAGAACTTCTTCTAGGGCATTACAGGGAGTTGACTAATGAAGAACTTGAACTGTTGAAGAAGGGATAAGCTTAGCTCTAGACTCAAGACTAATTATTAGGTGTTTGGCTGCAAATTAGACCAATGTCTAGGACAAAGATGGGTTAAATGTCATACATGTATAGGGAAGAAAGATAAAGGAGGAATACATGTGAAGAGAAATTCGAGCAGACTAGAGCAGAGTACTCCAAGCCCTACACCTGCACCTATGGCGCCCATTAGTCAAGGAGTACCGCAGCAGCAGTTCTTCCCTCAAGCTCAAGCTCAAGCCCCTGTTGCAGGAGCGCCATTCCCTCAGGGAGCTCCAACTACTGTAGCTCCAGTACGTCGAGTGGTGCATCCAGCAAGGGTAGTAGAAAGACATTCTGTGATCCGTTATCCTATTGAGAACATTTATCCTACACACGTAAGAAATGTACGTCATCATGTATGCGAATATTTCTGCGAATACCCGGTGTCTGAAAGCACAGAGGATTGTCAACACACAGTGGATCATTGCTGCCCACCACCACCTTACGGAAGAAGATAGACAATGAGATAAAATGATATCGCAAATCAAAAGCAACCGAGCTAGAATCGTAAGCTCTGTTGCTTCTGTTTTATAAGAATAAGCTTGTCTCTACAAAACTGATAATCTATGATCTAGTATATATTTGTTAAAGATCTGCTTAGGTGCTAACATCATTAAACTTAGAAGGAGATAGGATTTCAGACTAATTTGAGGGAAATAACAAAAAATAAAATAAGCAACATATTAATTAGAAATCGTACATAATATGAATTTGTAAGTAGAATGCTCAAAGAAAGGAGGAGTAAAAGTTTATGAAAAAAGGATTAGTAGCTTCAGCTCTTATTTTTATCCTAAGTATATCCTTTATGAATCCGTTAAATGATGGAGGGGGAACGTGTTACTGTGAACATGTTCCTGTACCATTCAGTATTACCCCATAAAGTATGCTGTAATGTAGTTATGAATGAACTGGTAGAGTAGATTTGCTGTAAAGCCTAATTATCTAGATCTGCTGCATTATATTGAATTAAATTCTAACGGACATAGTCTACCTTTAGAGTAAATGTTCATAGGTTTTGAATCGGTATGCACTCTAGTGCATGTATATCCTTCAGAAATGATGAAAGGCTCTTCTAAGGTAAAGGTATGTCCGTTAGAGAGTATGGTTAGCTTTAATTATAATGCTAAAACTTTAATACGTTTCGATTAGCTTGAATCACTAGTTGATAGTATTGACTAGCGCTTTTGTATTTATGGTTAGCATAGTAAATATCTGCAAGCATTTGGGCGTAATCGGCTACATAAATCCACAGTTTTTTATCAACAAAGTAAGGAATAACCTCATCCTTTAGAATGGACTCTTTTATTGGATCCTCTTGTTCTTCAATGCGGAAGCGTAACACCTTGAAGTGCAAGATATAGGTCGTAAGATCATGAACAAAAGCCATATGCTCCCCTTTTTCAACCCATTCTAGCATTTGTTTAAAATCATTTAAGTTATAATATTCCTTCGCCAAAGAAAAGCTAGTTTGGCAATATTTTTCCTCTTTTAGACCTATTTCATCTTCATTGGAGTGAAAGTATTTTAAGCACTCATGAAAGTAGTGAATGGCTTTACTGCTATTCATTTTTTGATGTAAGTAGCCTAAGTTATGGTAATTCATATAAATTAACTCAGTATACTTTAACGATTTGGCCACCTTTAAAGCACTGAGGAAATGCTTCTCTGCTACGTTATAATTCCTTAGTCTTAAATTATTAATTCCGATTAAAACCTCGCATTCCAAGCAACGATTAATTTGAAAGTTCTGTTGAAAAAGCTCTAGAGCCTGACTAGCAAAATTGATTGAAAAGGTGATATCATGCAACTGAATGTGGGCTAATGCAAGCATATAGTATAGCTCTGCTTCAATAAGTCTTAACTTCTCTGCAATTTCCTCTGCCTTTTTAAGAAAAGTGAGGGACTCAGAATACTCTCCCTTACTATAAGTCAGTATTCCTTGTAAAAAATAAAATAGATACAGGAGCTCCTTACTTACACTTTTTTCGTATTGGCTGAACTCTTTTACTTTTTCCTCAGCTTCTTCGTATTCCGCTCTCATGAGGCAAAAACGAATATAATAGAGCTTGTACCTTAGTAGAACAGTAGGATCTTGGACATGTTCCATTTTCTCTTGAATCTTAGGGTAGATATTTTTGGCCTCATTTCGCTCTTTATTTACCATTAAGCCATACCATTCCTCAAGCAGCTGAGTGATCTGCTCTAGCTCTTCTTTTGAATCTACGTCTTCAATGTTTATTCCTAATCGATGACAGAGATGAGTAATGATGTCTTGACTTGGAGCTTCATGTCCATTTTCAATTTTACTCAAATGTGAAATAGAACAGATGCCTTTGGCTAACTGCTCTTGTGTCATTCCTTTTGATTTACGGAAAAAAAATATTCTTTGGCCTATCATGGAAAACCCTCCATGTGAAAAAGATTAGCTATACGATTTTATGCTTTAGCTTAAGGAGGACAGATCCGTTCCGTATATTTCTTATATTATACAATTTTATACATTCAGTGAGAAGTGGCTATGCAAACTTTTTCCAATTATTATATTCGTAGTAGTAGACAAGAGTAAAGTTGTGTAAATTTTGTTTTTAGATAATTTGCACAACGTTGTCCTAAATCTAGTCAAATACCTCCAAAAAAAGCATTCCTTTTTCCCAATATTACTTTTTGAATATTTCTGATAAAATAAAAATTGAAAATATTTTACGTATTTTCACAAAAAACAAAAGGAGGAAGTTAAATGAATCGCTTTATCAAGTTATTTTTTGTACTAGCGTTGATGCTCAGTGTCGTAGTTCCGTCCGCTTTTGCAGAGGTAGAAAGCAAACAAGAGTATTTAGTGCAATTTAAGGATTCACTTGATGTAGGGCTTCTAAGTTCAGTCGGTGTTCAGCAGGATGACATTCTTCACCAATTCCAGGTTTTACCGGTCATGCATCTTACTCTAACAGATAGGCAGGTTGAAGAACTTAAGAAGGACCCTCAAATTGAAGCGATTGAGGAAAATCATAAGGCTGAGGCTTACCAAACTGTTCCTTGGGGAATCACACGTGTACAATCAACTACTGCTCAATCGAATGGCTACACAGGCAGTGGGGTTCGAGTAGCTGTTCTTGATACAGGGATTCAAGCAAATCATCCAGATTTAAATGTTGTTGGTGGATATTCTGTATTTACAGACTCAGCGAACAATAATCCATTTGTTGATTCAAATGGACACGGTACTCATGTAGCAGGTACAGTAGCTGCTCTAAATAATACGATTGGTGTACTTGGTGCAGCTCCAAACGCTAACCTTTACGCTGTAAAAGTGCTGAATAACTCTGGTGGAGGCTCTTATGCTGGAATAGCACAAGGGATTGAATGGTCTATACTTAACAACATGAAAATTATTAATATGAGTCTGGGTGGACCAAGCCCATCAACCATTCTTGAAAACTGGTGTAATACAGCTTACAATCGCGGTATTTTGGTTGTAGCGGCTGCTGGTAATAGTGGAAACTCTGCTGGAACAGGAAATAATGTTGGCTATCCGGCTGCATATAGCTCAGTAATTGCGGTTGCAGCAACGGACAGCAGTAATAATCGTGCTTCTTTCTCTAGTACTGGTCCTGCTGTAGAGATATCTGCTCCTGGAGTAAGTGTTTATAGCACGTATGGCTCAAGCGGGTATGCTACTCTTAACGGGACATCTATGGCATCACCACATGTAGCGGGTGTAGCCGCTCAGGTATGGCAAGCCAAGCCGCATTTATCTAATGTTCAGCTTAGACAGCTTTTAAATGTTTCTGCTCAGCCTTTAGGCTCTACTAACCATTTCGGAAGCGGACTTGTTAGAGCACAAACAGCAATCGATTGGTAAGTTCAAATTATTATATAGATGAATTTTTAATAGATGTATATAGTGCATAAGTACATCTGCAAGTTTTCGTCAACCATCGCCCTGACGTAAACATAGATCTCATATCAATAGCAAAGAAAAAAGCTGACTGTAGAGATAAAATCTTATCTCTCGTCAGCTTTTTTATTATAGTATTAGCCTGAAATTAAAAATTCGAAGAATACCATTGTTTTTTCTAATCTGTTACACTCTGATTTTGCTAGAGCAAGCTTGAACGAACTGCGTAAAAATTCGTTCTGATGAAGCATGCTCTTTAGGCATACACTCTGGGTGCCATTGTACACCCAAAACAAATTGATGAGCATCGCTTTCTATCGCCTCGATAACTCCGTCACGTGAATAAGCAGTTGCTTTAAAATGTGGAGCAGGGTCTTTAACAGCCTGGTGATGAAAGCTGTTTGTCTTGAGCTGTGTTGTCTGTAGTAAATCAGCAAGCTTACTTTCAGGTAACACGTCAACGGTGTGACTGACATGCGAGGTCGGAGCCTTCTGCTGATGTTGGATAAGCTCTCCATTATATTGACCTTGAAGATCCTGGTACATAGTTCCGCCAGCAGCTATATTCAGAATTTGAATTCCTCTACAAATCGCTAAAATAGGAAGGTCAAGTCTAAGCATTTCTTGGGCTAAAACAATCTCTAGAGTATCCCTTTCTGGAAGAATAGAGCCTAGCTGTGGATGAGGTTCCTCTTGAAAAAGGGTTGGATCTATATCTCCTCCTCCTGAAAGCAGCAAACCGTCTAATAAGGTTGTATATTCCTTTAACTGCTGTACATCATTTGTATAGGGAACAATAACAGGAAGTCCACCTACACGTTCTATCCAATCTGAGTAATGTCTGGTGATAAAAATTCGATTAGGTTGTTCAAATGAAGCTGTTAAACCAATTAAGGGCTTTCTCATGTATTAACCTCAATCCTTTCTTTTTTTAGATCACATTTAAATTCTGAATAGTATGTGAAATGTATATCCTATCTTTTTATTATACAATATGAATAAGGTACAGATGGAATGAGTCTGATTTTTATCACAGAGAGAAAATAAATAATGGATAGGATAAATTGGATAGGAGGACATCAAGTGAACAAGAGTATTAAGCTTATTGCCTTAGATGTAGACGGAACGCTTTTAAATGATGAGCATCAGGTTATGCCAAAAACAGCAGAGATGATTCAGAAAGCTCAGCAAAGTGGAGTAAGAGTGGTATTGGCAACAGGTAGAGGACCTAGATCCTGTACACATCTTGTGGAGGCGCTAGCTTTAAAAGGACCAATTATCGCGCATAATGGAGCTGTTATTTATGACCCTCATACACTCGAGGTTTCCCTTGAAATTGGTTACAGTGCTTTGGAGCTATTACCCATTATTCAATATTGCCGAGCCAAAAAAATTCAGTTTGATTTAAGTACGGCATTTGATATGTACATTGAAGGTAAAACAAAGGAGGCTGAGGACCTTTACGTATTATTTAATGTTCATCCTGAGATTGTTTCAGATAGCTCTCAGCTTAAGGATCAAATTGTGAAATGTACTTTATTTGGGACGCCTCAGCAGCTGGATCAAGCTCTAAGCGATTTACAAAAGCTTTTTCCAGAGTGGAGCATTTTACGTAGTGGGGATATATTCATTGATATCATTCATCCTAAAGCAACCAAGGGCTTTGGTCTAATTCAGGTGATGCAGGAGCTTGACATACAAGAAGAAGAGGTTATGGCTTTTGGTAACTATTTTAATGATATAGAGATGCTTAAGGCTGCAGGAATAGGAGTAGCTATGGAGAATTCTCCTGATGAGGTGAAAAGTATTGCCGATTACGTGACGGGAACGAACAATGAGGAAGGTATAGCTGAGTTTTTGCAAAAATATATGTAAGAAAAGCTTCTATCGAAGCCCTCTCGAAGAGGTTGTCTAGTCCATCATTAGAGGAAGCTTTTGCATGCAGCCAGAATTTATAAAACTTGAAGAAATCATTGTATCAAATTTTATAAATTCTTAGACTGTAAAAAAGACCTAACTAGAGAGTGAACTAGAGGTAGAACTTTTTTAAATAAACTTAATCATTAAGTTACATTGGATGGATGAGAGAGATGACTGAGCGAGTAAAAGGTGCTTTTCACAGAAACGATGACATTAATGTAAGAAGAAAAGATAGGAAAGTGCGCTTTAATATGAGCGCTTATTTTTTATTTTCCTTTATAGGATTTGGCGCGTTTTTTCCTTTATTAAGTTTGCATTTAGAAGAATCAGGATTAAGTGGCTCACAGATCGGTACGATTGTCTCAATAGGTCCTGTGGTAGCCATCATTGCTCAACCCATGTGGGGAATGATTAGTGACCGTTTTCAAAATCCTCGATTGATTTTAACCATATGTGCTCTGTTGACTGGAGGAATTGGATTAGGTTTTCTTTTAGCTGACATTGCACAGGTCGGAATGTTTTTCTTTTTTGCTTGTCTAGCCGCATTTCTGTCTGTATTCCATAGTGCTATGGTTCCCTTATCAGATAGTATTGTTTTGAACTATGTGAAGAAAAAAGGGGGAGATTATGGCTTTATTCGACTTTGGGGAGCAGTCGGCTACGCGTTAGCAGTGTGGCTAGCAGGGTTATTAATTGAAGCTACGTTTACCGCAATTATTTTCTATATTTTTGCTGCTGCTTTGTTTGTGAGTGCTTTATTTGTACGTAAAATGCCGACAGAAGCAGATGTACCAAGAGCTGATATTAGAAATGGACTAAAGGAGCTCTTCCGTATTCCTCCTTATGTTATGTTTTTAGCTAGTACGTTCTTGGTATTTGGTACAATCAACGCTAACAACTTTTATTTTGGGCTATATTATACGGCAATCGGTGGAACAGTAGCTGGAGTTGGTCTTGTTTTTCTCGTAGCTGCTGGTAGTGAGGCTCCTTTTATGCTTTTTGCAAGAAAGGTAATGAACCGTTTAGGCATCTATCAGGTCCTGATGATCTGTGGTTTGCTTTCTTCCCTGAGGTGGATTCTTTTTTATTTTGAGCCTAATCCAGGACTTATTTTAGCCTTATCTATTATTCAAGGTCTAGCTATCGGTTTTTATATTCCTGCTGCGGTTCAATTGGTAAGAGAACTGAGTCCCGATGACGTAAAAGTAACGGGGATGACAATCTACGCTTCATTTGGTAACGGCTTAGGAACGATGGCTTGTACATTTGTGGGTGGGTACGTCATTGATGCCTTCTCCATTACCACAATGTACGGCTTTTTTGGTATAGCCTCCTTAATTGGTGTTGGCCTAGCTGGTATCAGTATGCTTTTATTCAGAAGGAGAAGTAATGAAACGCTAACGATAGCTGGGCGTAGTAAATAGTAGATTAGTATGAATAATGATATCAGGCCAAAAAAAGTGGAGGGATAAAAGCACATGGGTACACCTGTTTTAAACGTTCATATTGAGAAGGCAGGATATGAGGAGGATAAATCGACAGTAGAAAATATTCATTTCTCCGTCAATGCCGGAGAAATGGTTGGTTTGATTGGTCCTAATGGAGCAGGAAAAAGTACAACAATTAAGGCGTTATTAGGCATGCTTAAGCAGTTCAAGGGGCAGGTCATTTTTGGGGAGCGGGAGGAAGTTCAAAGAATAAAGAAAGAGGAATCCAGCGCCCATGGAAGAGGACAGTACGCCTATATTCCAGAGCACCCTGTATTCTACGAAGAACTCACACTTTGGGAGCATTTAGAAATGGTAGCTAGGCTCAATCAGTTTGAAGGACAGGCTTTTATTGAACGTGCCACATGGCTAGTCGATGAATTTAAACTGACCAAGGCCATGTATGAAAAACCAGATAGCTTCTCCAAAGGGATGCAGCAAAAGCTCATGATTTGTATAGCTCTGCTTATTCAACCAAAGTTGTACATAGTAGATGAACCGTTTATTGGGCTTGACCCCATAGCTATGAGAAGGCTGTTACAGTTATTTGAGGAGGAAAAAAAACGAGGGGCGGGAATTTTATTGTGTACACATGTGCTTGATACGGCAGAAAAAATTTGTGATCGCTTTTTGTTATTACAGGAAGGGAGCCTTCTTGCTCAAGGAAGTCTCAGGGATATTAGGTCTCATGCTCATTTGCAGGAGGGCTCACTGATGGATTGCTTCTATGAGTTAATTGAAGGTGGGGATAGGAGATGAGCCCATGGACGATCGTTTATCAGCGTTGGAAAAGACATTTAAAGCACCAGATAAAGCTTTTTTCCTCCATAGTAGACGGGGTAGTAGCCTTATATATCTTTATACCGGCTCTGTTAATTTTGGGATATCATCTTATTGAATTGTGGCAGGGGAGTGCTACTTGGCCTACATATTTATCTTTCTCGGGAATCATTATTCTTCTTTATATATGGTCTCTAACAGGGAGATTCAGTTTTTTTGTTGAAGGGGCAGATCGTATCATTCTTCGTCAGCATGAAGGGTTAATGAAGGGCTTGCAGCGCTACGCTGTTAGTTTCTCTGCTGTTCACTCGCTACTAAGCTGTATTCTATTATTTATTGTACTAGCTCCGGTATTGCTTCAATACTTCAAGCTTTCCGCTCTAGGAATGCTCCTTTTGTTTGGTCTTTCATTAGCGGTAAAGCTCCTTCACCACTCATTAAAATCATACTTTATATTGCCTTTTCGGACTTGGAGAAAGTGGAGCTTAGCACTGGTTATTTTACTTTTAGACTTCTCTCTTTTTTTAGGTGCGGGGTTACTTACAAGGAGCGTGGCTACTGAACACACCGCTTCATGGGTAACTTCCTCCTTCAATTTTCCAATACCGTATACACCAGTTCTTGTTATTTTAATTATGGGTTATATGATTACAGCTACTCTTCTTATGCTTAGGAGAACTTCAATTCCTTGGGCTTTTACGTTTGATTGCCTACAGGAGGAGGAGCAGAAATATCGGGCCATAGGGTTTCTCATTAAGCAGTCACAGAATATTGGGGGACCAGATCTAAGTAGAAATAAACCCTGGAAGAAATCGAGTCTACTTTATTTTCTACTGCCGAGCAGAAAGGTAGAGAAGTGGCAGCGTCAAGGTTCTAAGGGCGCAGTTACAGGGCTTTTTTATCGCTTTTTTCTTAGGCACAGGATGAGGGTTATGGCTTTACTTAGAGTTCAAGGAGTTTTTATAGCAGCGATTTTTTTTACTCCTGGTTTGTTTAAATGGGGTATGTGGTTTTTGGGGATTTGTGTGATTTCAATCTATTTACGAGGGACTTGGAATGAATGGGTAGAGCATGAGTTTAAGCAGCTGTTCGTTTGGAAGGAGAGCATGACTAAAAAGGAAGCTGTTCACTCTATTTTTATTCCGGCTCTAGTTGTTTCAATGATCCTTAGTTTTTCACTAGGGAGTGTGCTTCAGTCTGTTGTGCTAGGTTTAGTGGCTATTTGTATTGGCGGTTTATTGACATACGGCTTGCTTCTCTCTTTTCAGTTGCAGCTTCGTCCACTTAAAGAAGGATAGGGAATCTACTGATTAGCTGTTTCATTAGTTTGAAAATTAAAGGTATTGACATTAGCACAAAACCATATCATATTTAGTATAACAACGTTGTTATAAAATGAATGGATAGCTGCATTACAGAAATATAATAGAAAAAGATGTGGGTAGTAAGTGGGTAGTAAAAGGGAGATAAGAAATCGTTCTGTCATTCATGGGAGGTTCACTTATAACAGAAAATAAATGAACATACAAAGGTGGAGAACTAATGACGGGATTAGAAAAAAAAGTGAGTCTATTACGGAGCCTACTAGATGAAAGCAAGCTTGATGGACTAGTATTAACACTGCAAAAAAATGTCTCTTGGCTTACCTCAGGGAGAAGCTTTGTGAATCAGGCAAGTGAACAGGCTATTACTCCTTTTATCATTACCAGAGATACGTGTGTTATGATCGTAAACAATATTGAAAGAGATAGAATGCTAGAGGAAGAGATAGATGGGGATATAGAAAAAGTAGAGACCTACCCTTGGTACGAACCTGAAAAAAGACAGCAGATTATAGAGAAGTATACCAAGCAGGGTAAAGTTGAAACAGACATTTCACTTGAGGAAGTGCTGTTCAAGCTGCGTACTATTTTAGTGGAGGAGGATATCAAGCAAATTCAAGAGCTAGGAAAAGAGGCAGCTGAGGCGATAGAGAGAACGACTTTTGAGCTACAGCAGGGGGAGACGGAATATGAAATAGCAGGCAGACTGGCAGCAAATTGTTTGCGTCATGGGATTGAACCAATTGTAACGTTAGTAGCAGCAGATCATAGGACATTTACAAGACGCCATCCCTTACCAACAAACCAAAAGCTGGAAAAGTATGCTATGATTGTTTTGTGTGGACGTAGAAGAGGTCAAATCATTTCTGTATCACGTCTCGTTCATTTCGGGGAGCCTTCACAGGAGCTCTATTATCGCCAACAGGCTGTAGGTCACATTGATGCACAGCTAATAGCCCATACGAAACCAGGTGTCACTTTTGCAGAGCTGTTTGATGTGTTGAAGAGTGCCTATAAAAGGGTAGGGTATGAAAGCGAATGGAATGACCATCATCAGGGTGGTTTAAGCGGGTACAACACTAGAGAAATGCTTCTTTTGCCAGATAGTAGATATAAAGTTACCAGTAATCAGATTTATGCTTGGAATCCTAGTATTGCTGGAGTTAAATCAGAGGATACCATATTAGTGCTGGAAAATAGTCAGGAATTATTAACACATACCGGAAAATTTACATACCAAGAGTTTGATGCTAATGGACAAAAAGTATTACGTCCCTCTATATTAATTCGCTCTTGATTAGGTATGATTTAAGTAGATATACTGAAATTTGATTTGAGTGCTAACACTCTTGAAAACGCTTAAAATGGAAAAATACTAATATAATAAATTAATTATTTTTCTTATAAGATCAATCAAGAGAAAGAATAAAAAGGGAGCAGAGGTGGTAATGTCATGGAAATGAAAGGAATCATGGGTGGCCTTAATCGTGCCTGTGAATGGATTGTCCGAATTTCACTGCTCAACGTATTATGGGTAGGATTCACATTGCTTGGGTTAGTTGTATTCGGCATTTTTCCTGCAACAGTTGCTATGTTTACAATTACACGCAAATGGATTCAGGGAGATACGGAGCTGCCGATAGTCAAACACTTTTGGACCTATTATCGCCAAGAATTTTTAAAATCAAATTTGTTAGGGCTTATTCTTATCTTGCTAGGAGTCATTTTGGCAATAGACCTGTTCTTTTTTCGCTCACTAGAAGGCATGATGGGTACGATCATATTTTACATCATGGTTGCTGTGGCATTCAATTATTTAGTCATGCTTTTTTATATCATTCCGGTCTATGTTCATTATGATTTAAAACTTTTACAATATATTAAAAACGCCTTGATTATCGGGATGTCTAATCCATTGCATACGTTTGCGATGGTCTTAGCTATCGTTTTCATCTATTATTTACTTCAGGTTGTACCCGCAGCCTTTTTGTTTTTAAGTGCAGCCCCGCTGAGTCTCATTGTCATGCATTCAACAAATGGTATATTTACTAAGATCGCGGAACGGAAACAAATTCAAGAAAGTAATGAAATTGAATTAAAACATAATGAAATCTAAAAAAATAAATTTGCATAAAATAAGACGCCTTATCCATCCCATTTTTGCGGTGATGTAGGCGTCTTTTAAGCTATTTGTTCATCTTGTTTAAGGAAAACTACGAAGTGGATTTAGCTTGAGAATGGTGCAGCCACTTATGATCCGGATCCTCATATGGATGTAATGTTCTACCGGAATCACCAGCCATAAACCATAAATAGTACAGCTGATATCCACCAGCAGCATTAACGGGATGGTAGCCTATGTCAATGGCGAAGCTGTCCCCATGTTTAATAATGTGCGCATCATCTATACTTGAATCTTTTGTATAGTGTAGCTGTACACCAAATCCTTGTTCTGGATTCAGCTGATAATGATAGATTTCTTCAAAATGTGGTTCTATAGGGGCATGCTCCCCGTCATGTTTATGTGGAGGAAATCCTGACCAATGGCCTGGATGGTGAAAGGTTTCTCCTAGAACAATTCGTTGAACTCTTCCTTCCGCCTGATCAGCAAGAATATCATGTACTTCCCTCTGCCATGTTTGCTGCCCGCGTTGATGGACGACGATTTCATCTGGACCGACAACAAATGGTTCAAATTTTTCATCGGCTAATACCTTGCATACGGCAATCTCTACATCAGTGTCAGCTATAATTTCATATTCTGATTGGCATGGGACATATACGGTCGTAGCTTTTCCATCAAAAACCGTTTTTCTTCCACCAAGTTGATTCCATTTCATGCCTTCACAGGTAATAGTAGCTGTACCAGATAAAATAACGAGAGCGCTTTCATATTTACCGGTTTTATGGCGGATGGACTCACCTGCAGAACAAGATATTTTTGCCAAGGCTAAGTAGTTTAGCAATTGATCCTCTTCAGAAATAACTTCTTGGTACCCTTCTACAGTCGCTGCTTTATAGAAGCGTTTCATAGATTTAGACCTCCTCAAGGTTTAGACATATTTAACAACGTTGTTAAACAGATCATATATCATCTGAAAAAGTTATTCAACAATCAATTTTATTTCACAAAACTTAGAATTAATATCTTGACAAATTGTTTAAATTCAAAATTAATTTACACGAAAGTGGGTCACTAACGCTCTATTAAGCGCTTTCTTAATTATTTTTCTATTCATAAAACAGAAGAATATAAATATTTAAATTAGTGTTGAAAGGAAAAAAGATAAATGATAAGATAAATTAACAACGTTGTTATATCTAATCATGTAAGCCCTTTCATCTGAAAGAGAAGGAGGAGATTCAAGGTTACTTAATTTTAAGCTGGAATTAATGACTCATTTGAATGTCAAATTCTTTAAAAGGGGGATAACAAAGTGGTAAAAGGTATGAAATTTAAAGGATTGATTTTGTTAGTTGTTTTGTTAATCGTATCCTTAGCAGCTTGCTCAACAGACTCTTCACAACCGAGCGATACGAATACGGATCAAGAACCTACCTCCAGTGATAATACAGGACAGGAAGAGGCTACAACTCAAGAAGATATTGAATTTAGAATGTTATGGTGGGGAAATCAGGACCGTCATGACCGTACATTAGAATTAATTGAATTATATGAAAGTCAAAATCCACATGTAAGCATTGTTCCTGAGTTTCTTGGCTTCGGTGAATATGCTGACCGCTTAAATACTCAAATGGCCGGTGGAAATGCACCAGATCTATTTCAGGTCGTTGACCGCTGGTTACCACAGTACGCAGAAAACGGACAAATAATGGATCTTCTGCCGTTCATAGAATCAGGAGCGTTTAGTACTGATCAGGTTGACTCTAGTGCCTTAGATCCAGGTTTTTACCAAGGAGAGCTAGTCGGGATCAATACGGGGAGTAACGCGTTTGCCCTAGCATACAATCCTGATCTGTTCGAAGAAGCTGGTGTTCCAGTGTTAGAGCCAGGATATACGTGGGAAGACTTTTATGCGACTGCCCGTGAATTGTCACAAAAGCTTGGCACATATGGAACATATACAGACGTCAACCATCAACGCCAGTTTGGTCACTACCTATTGCAAAATGATCAGTGGTTATACAATGATGATGGAACAGCTCTAGGCTGGGACGACGATCAACTATTTATTGATTTCTTTAGTAATATTCTGGAACTACAATCAGAAGGTGTACTTCCTCCAGCAGATATTGTCGAGAGTGCAAGTACAATCGAGAACTATCTACTGGTAAATAATCAGGCTCCAATGCAGATCATCCATAGCAATCAGATTGTTGCTGTAGCTAATGCAGCAAATCGTGACTTTGAACTTACGATACTTCCTTCTCATAGCAATGGGAACTCTGGAGCTTATGTTAGAGCTTCCTTACTTTGGTCTGTTAATCCAAATACAGAGCATGCAGATGAAATCATAAAGTTTATTGACTGGATGACACATGACCTGGAAGCAAACGACATTTTAATGGCCGATCGAGGTGTTCCAATTTCTTCTGCTGTCCGCGAGCATTTATACGACAAGCTGGAAAAAACGGTTCAGCAGCAATTTGATTATATTGATTTGCTTTCCCAATATACGGGAGAGTCTCCACCACCACCACCAGCTGCAGGTACTGAACTAGATCAAATTTATGAAAGAAATGTATATCAAATGCTGTATGGTCAGGCAACACCGGAGGAACAGGTTGAAAAGTATAAGCGAGATGTATTACAGGTTATTGAATAGAAAGTTATACAGATAACAAGATAAGCTATAACAAAAAGGTCACAGCCTTTAGGAGAAGCCATCTGAAAAATAGAGAATAGATGGCTTCTCAGTGCTAAGGAGGTTCAGTATGGAAAGTCTTCCTATCCAGGACAACAAACCAAATAAAAAGAAGATTGTTGAAACTTCATTGAAACAAAGAACATTCAAGAATAACCTTATTGCATATGGCTTTATTTCTCCATGGCTCATTGGTTTTTTGGGTATTGTCGTTGGGCCTATGCTATATTCATTATACCTGTCTTTTACCGATTATAATTTGTTAAGTCCTCCGAGTTGGATAGGATTGGACAATTATGTACGGATGTTTACGCAGGATGATCGCTTCTGGACATCATTACAGGTCACTCTCTTGTTTGTGGCCATTGCCGTACCTCTCCGACTGATTTTCGCCTTGGCTGTCGCCATGTTAATGAATATGGGCTTCAGAGGATCTGGTATCTATAGCTTGATTTATTATGTGCCTTCCATAATCGGAGGGAGCGTAGCTGTAGCTGTAATCTGGAGACAAATTTTTGGTAGAGAGGGAGCAGTAAATCAGATTCTGGCTTGGTTCGGAGTGGAGGGGCACACTTGGTTTGCTCATCCGGACTATGCGCTGTATATTTTAATTCTTCTTATTGTTTGGCAGTTTGGTTCACCAATGGTAATCTTCTTAGCTGGTTTAAGACAGATCCCACAGGAGCTTTATGAAGCAGCTGCAGTAGACGGAGCAAATCCAGCTCAACGATTTTTCAAAATTACTTTACCTATGCTTACGCCGGTTATCTTTTTCAATCTAATATTTGCTGTTATTAATGGCTTCCTTACATTTACTCAGGCCTTCCTAATAACGGCAGGAGGACCGATCGATAAAACCTTATTATATGCGTTACTCCTTTATCAGAACGCATTCTCCTACTTCCGTATGGGCTACGCTTCAGCTTTGGCATGGTTCCTACTGATTGTTATTGGAATAGTCACAGCTATTATCTTCTTAACAAGCAAGAAGTGGGTCTATTATGAATCCGAAGGAGGTAAATCATAATGCTCCAAAAAAGATCAAAAACAGCTGCTATAATCTACCATACATTTATTATAGCTTTGGGCTTTCTTATGATTTATCCGATTCTTTGGATGTTTGCTAGCTCACTAAAGCCGGAAGCGGAAATCTTTCAGAATGCAGCGTCCTTAATTCCTTCAGAATTAAGGTGGGAAAACTATGCTGCAGGATGGTCTGGATTTGGTCGATATGGATTCGATCTGTTCTTTAAAAATTCAATGATTGTCACAAGCTTTGTTGTAGTGGGTAATCTATTTTCTGCTAGTTTGGTAGCTTTTGCTTTTGCTCGCTTAAAGTTCAAATTTCAAAAGCTATGGTTTGCCTGCCTACTTGGTACGGTAATGTTACCGGTACAGGTGGTTATCATTCCGCAATATGTTTTGTACCATAATTTAGGCTGGATAAATACTTTTCTGCCGTTAATTGTACCAGCTTTCCTTGGAGGATCAGCGTTTTTTATCTTCCTAATGGTTCAGTTTATTCGGGGGATACCAAGAGAATTGGACGAAGCTGCGGTTATTGATGGATGTACCCCATTCGGTATATTTTGGAGAATTATTTTACCACTATGTAAACCAGCGATTATTACCGTTATTATTTTCTCCTTTATGTGGACTTGGGATGACTTTTTTACCCCATTGATCTTCATTCAGGATACGAGTAAGTACACGGTGGCATTAGGATTAAGGGCGTTTATGGATCCTGATACAATCGTTTCTTGGGGACCAGTTATTGCGATGTCTGCACTGTCATTACTGCCGCAATTTATTTTGTTCTTGTTCTGTCAGAAGTATATCGTAAAAGGAATCGCTACTACAGGAATAAAGTAATGAAAGTAGGAATGAGGAAGGGGCATTAAGCAATGAAAAAAAGATATGTAATATGTGGAGTTAGTAATCGTGCGATCAAAATGTTTGTAGGGGCAATGCTAGATCAATTTTCAGAAATGACGGAGGTTGTTGGACTGCTAGATATTGACCCTAGAAGATTTTCAGTGTGTAAGTCTATTCATCCTGAGCTTGATTCTGTTCCGTGTTATAGCCAGGATCAGTTTGAGCAAATGATATCTGAAACAAATCCAGATACAGTCATTGTAACTGGGCGGGATGATACGCATGTTGACTATATTCTAAAAGCATTGGTTAATGACCTAGATGTGATTGTTGAGAAACCAATGGTTACAAAGGCAGAGGACTGTCAAAAAATAATAGCAGCAGAGGAAAAAAGTAAGGGCAAGGTCACCGTAACATTTAATTATCGCTATGCACCTGTGCATATGAAAATTAAAGAGCTTATTCTCGCAGGGAAAATTGGAAGAGTGACCTCAATTGACTTGAACTGGTATATTGATACGTACCATGGTGCAAGCTATTTCAAACGCTGGAACAGAATAAGGGAGTATTCTGGAGGTCTTTCAGTACATAAGAGCTCACATCATTTTGATCTGGTCAACTGGTGGATTGATCAGAAGCCTGTTGAAGCTTTCGCTTTCGGAGCCTTAAACTATTATGGTCCAGAAGGAGAGCTAAATCCACGCAAAGAGGATGGACGTTATTGTGGGACATGTGATGTTCGCCAAAGCTGTGACTACTATACCAGATGGAATTCCCGTAGCCAAAGTGCTGTAGTAAAGGACGATCATATTGGAGCCATAGGCTTAAAAAATGGTCATGAACATTATACAGATTACAGGCCGGACCAATGTATTTTTGATTCAGAAATTAATATTGAAGACACATACACATCGACAGTAAGATATAATAAAGGTGCTTTATTAAGCTACTCAATCAACTTTTCAACACCTTATGAAGGCTACCGTCTGGCGATAAATGGGACAAAGGGTAGAATTGAAACGACAGAATATCATATACCCGCACGTATTCCTTTTCCAGTACCACAACAAACGATAGATTATTTCCCTCTGTTCGGTTCAAAAGAGACGATCCATGTTGTACACAAAGAAGGTGGTCATGGTGGTGCTGATCCGATCATGCTAGAAGATATTTTTCTTGGAGTTGATCCAAGCCGAAATTATAAAATCCTGTCCGGAGCAGAGGAAAGTGCTTATGCGATTGGAACGGGTGAAGCGATTTGGCGTTCGGTGAAAGAGCGTACTCCGATCTTACTAGATAAAATCCTGTTTCCGAATTCAGAGGTCCACCGATAGTCGTATTTAAACTAGCTTCATTTGTCAAAAAAGTTTTTAAAAAAGGTCCTTTACAGCTCACAGTAGTGAATGTAAAGGACCTTTCAATTTTGTTCTCTAAGAATCAATTGTTCATGATTTATTCAATGGCTCTACATGTTTCTCTAATGCAAATTTCAGGTTCAAGCCGTTGAACAATAGGTTTTTCATCAGGATGATCGATATATCTAAATAACATTTCTACCGCTGTCTTGGCGATTAAATTAGACGGTACACCGACTGCTGTAACGGGGATTTCCAGCTCACCCATCTGAGGAATATGATCATACCCAATCAAGGAGATATCCTCAGGGATCCTAAGCCCGGCTTCTTTCGTGGCACGGATTATTCCCTGTGTCAGTTCATAAGAGCCACTTACTATAGCTGTAGGTCTGTATCCTGAATCAAGGAGCTTATTCATCGCTTGATAACCATGATCGGCATATAAACCCTCCGTATTAACAAACATTTCAGAACGTGGGTTTAAGCCTAAGCGGATTAATGCCTCAGTAAAACCAAAATATTTCTCGAATTGGCCATCATTGTCATTACGTAAATGCCCGATATAAGCCAGCTCTCGATGACCAAGAGATTTTAGATATTCAACCGCTTTGTAAATCGCATCACCTCTACGTAAATCAATAGAGGGGTAAAGGCTGTCCGATGTTGCAATGAGAGTAATTGGAATCTGAGTATTACTGTGATTGTGAATTTCATGGCTAGATTCAAAAACAAGAATCCCATCCACTTGAAATTGCTTAAACATATTAATCGCAACTTCTGCTTTACTAATTGAAAGGATCATGGAATAGGTGGATTTTTCAATTTCTTCATTTAACATCGTCACGATAGTAGATAAGGCTACACGATTGATCGTAGGCCAAACAACTCCAATCGTCTTGCTTTTATTAGAAACCAGCTTTTTCGCTGCAATATTTGGTTGATAGCTTAACTCCCGGGCTATTTTTAATATTTTTTCCTTTGTGGTAGGCTGTACCAATGGACTGTCATTTAACGCTTTTGAAACAGTAGAGTAGCTCACGCCAGCAAGGCGGGCAATATCCTTTATCGTTACACTCATTATCTAAACCCTCCAGAAACCAGCTATAATTTCTATACTATATTTTATGTTGTGTAGTTGAATTTGTTAAATTATAGTCAAAACAACACCACTTCGATTGGATCGTGAGATTGCTGAGGTAAACACAATCAGAACCATGCCGAAGAGGTGCCTTTATTTATGATAGAGTAAATAGAACAAATATATGAAAAACTTACGTTGCTATTTGATATTATATCATATAAAATAAAAATAACAACGTTGTTATTGAATGATCATTGAAAGCGCTTCCTTTAAGCGATTAAGGCATGAACAAGCAAATTAAATCGAACAAAATTATACTACTGAGTAACGTAAGTAAAAGTGGAGAATTAGGAGGGAATAGAAATGAATCATGGAAAAGGCGAATCCGTACAAACGATAACACCACTAATGTGGGCTGAAAAAGCAGGGCAATCATTAATGAATACATATGAGCCACATATGCTGCCCCCGCAAGAAAGCTGGCATTATCATCAAGGTGTGTTTCTTTACGGGTTGTATCGTTTATGGGAACATGGTGGCAAGGATGAATACTTTCAATATCTGAAGAAGTATGTGGACTATCTTGTTGATGAGAACGGAAATTTTTACTTTCGTAGAGATGAGCTGGACGCCATCCAAGCTGGACTTTTACTTTTTCCTCTTTACAAAAATACATGGGATCAACGCTATCTAGTCGCTACCAAAAAGCTACGCAACTTATTAAATACAATTAATAAGACATCTGAAGGGGGATTTTGGCACAAGGATAAATATCCATATCAGATGTGGCTAGATGGACTCTATATGGCTGGTCCTTTTGCTGTAAAATACGGACAGCTGTTTAACGAACCTGAGCTTGTTGAATTAGTCATGCTACAGGAAGCTCTAATGCGTAAAAATACGAAGGATGAAGCAACTGGACTTTACTATCATGCGTGGGACGAAAGAGGCGAAACTCCTTGGTCTAATCCTGATAATCATTGTTCACCTGAATTTTGGGGAAGATCTGTCGGGTGGTACGGGATGGCTCTCGTTGATATTCTTGAAGACTTACCTGTCTCCCATCCAAAGCGCAATGAATTAATTACGGTGGTCCAAGAACTGGTTGAAAGCTTAGTAGGATACCAAGATGGACAGTCAGGACTATGGTATCAAATAGTAGATAAAGGGGATCGTTCAGATAATTGGTTAGAAACTTCTGCATCTAGCCTTTTCCTATATACGATAGCGAAGGGAATTAACCTTGGAATTGTCGATAAATCCTATGCTGAGTATGTCGAAAAAGGATTTGAGGGAACCATTCGGGATAAAGTAGATTTGAGTGCGGAAGGACAGCTTTCCTTAAATGATATATGTATTGGTACATCTGCTGGAGAGTATGCCTACTACGTGGAGCGCGAGAAGAGTTCTAACGATCTGCATGGTGTAGGAGCTTTTATCATGGCCTGTGTAGAAATTGAAAAAATGAAATATTTAATTTAAATAATATAGATTCATGAGAGGGAGGAACTAAAGTGGAGATAAGATACGCAACAAACCCAACTGATTCTAAGCAGTATACAACTGACAAATTAAGAAAGGAATTTTTGATTGAAGATTTGTTTGTAAATGGAGAGCTGAATTTGGTGTACAGTCATCATGATCGAATGGTGATTGGTGGAGCAGTACCTGTATCAGAGCCATTAAAATTGGAAGCGGGGGATGCTCTGAAAACTGAGTATTTTCTTGAACGACGTGAAGTTGGAATTATTAACATCGGTGCTAGAGGAACTGTTAAAGTCGGTGGAGAGGAGCATTCACTGGAGAAACAGGATTGCTTGTATATTGGACTTGGTCATGAAGAGGTAACCTTCCATAGTAGTGATTCTTCCGAACCTGCTCGTTTCTATCTGATTTCAAGTTTGGCTCACAAAGAGTATCCTACTCAAAAGCTAGCCATTGAAAACGCTACACCTGTTGAGATGGGGTCAGCAGAGGAATGTAATGAACGTACTATTTATCAATACATTCATGAGGGAGGTATTAAAAGCTGTCAGTTGATGATGGGGATGACGCTTTTAAAGCCGGGGAGCATTTGGAATACAATGCCTGCTCATATTCATGATCGGAGAGCAGAGGTTTATCTATACTTTGATATGAGCTCAAATGGTCGAGTATTTCATTTTATGGGTGAACCGAGTGAGACACGTCACCTTGTTGTAAGCAATGAACAGGTCGTTATCTCACCAAATTGGTCGATTCACTCTGGAGCAGGTACGAGTCATTATACCTTCATTTGGGCTATGGCTGGAGAAAACTATACGTTTAAGGATATGGAATTTGTTAAAATGGAAGATTTACGTTAGGAGATAGAACAAACGGTTAAGAGGTACGTAATTAAGCTCATGATGGAGCTGTAGAAAGGAAAGCTTGTAAGCATTGACCGAGAGGTATTTTGCTTACAGGCTTTTTTTGGAATAAGAGACGCTCCCAAACCACATAAAAGTGGAAATGGAAGCGTCTTTTTCTTTTATATGCTAAATGCTATGAAATGTTTATGAGCAGCTTATTTTGGATTTTCCTCCAACCATTCTATGATATCAGTCAATGTTCGAACAGGTACAATGTTTAAGGTTTTTGATCCTTCCCGAGCATCCTCATATTGACTTGCTGGTACAAAAAAGACATCCGCCCCTGCTCTTTCAACCGTATAGGCTTTCTGTTTAATCCCACCGATTCGACCAATTGTTCCATCCATTTGAATCGTCCCAGTACCAGCTACCTTATTCCCATTCATAATGCTATTAGGAGAGAGCTGATTAAATAATGTTAGGGCAAGCATTGACCCATGTGATGGTCCACCCTTGTGAAGTAGGTAGGTATAATAAAGAACCTCGTTTGGGATATCATAAACAATATCATCGATAATGGAGACGCCAAGAACAGCTGTATCTTGATCCTCAGGTAGATATTGAGTTGTGGTAACAAAGACGATTTCCTCAGCACTCCGTACAATGGTTAGTTGAACGTCCATACCAGGTGTGGTAATGGCCATGAGTTCCTGAAATTCTTCTACAGAGGATACCCCATACCCATTAAGATTGATAATTTTATCTCCAACTTGTAAAAGATTAGCAGCAGGAGACCCTGGGACAAGTGCAGTAATCAGCGCTCCATTAGACGTAAAGCCATTGCCAAGTCCCGCTTGTTGAAAAGCGATCGTACTAGCTACTCGATTTGCGTTAACTTTCATGTCTAAAACTCGCTCTAGCTGCTCAGTGAGAGTTTGATCTGTCCTTCTCCTTGGTTCAATATCATAGTACGGAAAGATTTGGGCGTAAAGCCAATCAATCGGTGTAGCTGGCCGGCTAAAAACGAGAACTCCCATAATTTCCCCTTGCGGATTTGTATCAACGACCTGTGCGTATCTATTCATATCCATGGTCAGGCCTGGAAAGGTAACCGTATAGGCTGTTGGATAAAGAAGGATAACTCCTAGAGCAAGGACCACAATAGCTCTCATCCATCCTTTCCAGGGAATCCTATGATAAATAGTAAAATCAACAATGAGTGTATCTAGGACAACCAAAACACAGGTGATCGTTAGGATAACACCAATTCCTACCAAATCTCCGGTTTTAAAGCAAATATAGTATATAGAAATAAAGGAACAGACAAGGACTCCAATTTTAATAAGAATATGAATGGCTGATAGTATCGTTCGTTTTTCTCTAAACTTTCTACGTCTCCAAATGGTATATAGCCCAGTGATAGAAGCTAGCCACCATATGAGGGGAATCATAACAGTTACATAAAGGAGAATGTCTAGTAAATCAATCCAATAGATGTTATTGCCAATGCGTAATGGGTCAAATAACCATAATAGCTGAGCAAATAGGATGAACAGAAAATAAAAAGCTATTCCCAGAAGCTGAAGTCTCTTGTACATTTTCATAGAAACCCTCCTCCCCACTTGCTATTCTCTAGATGTATAAGAGAAGCTTTCTGTATATTAAAAAAAGTAACCTTACTGTTATATTACCCTTTTAGCAGAAGAATTTGTTTATTTTTTTTGAAATGATAGGTTCCAACTGGTGGAAAAATTCATGACCTAGATTTCTCATACAAACTAGTTAATCATATACGAGGGAACTCCTGCTCTGTTACAATTATATTGACGATGTATGTTATAGGAGGTGTTCACATGAACCGGTCTTTGACTGTTAAGGAGAGCCACCCTAAGCAAATTCTTACTCCAGCAAGTGGTTTTTTGAAGGGATATACTCATACTTTGAATCCTTATGTAGGCTGTAGCTTTGGATGTTCCTATTGCTATGTTCGTAGAATGCCAGTGGGGCTTTTCCGAAAAGAGGAATGGGGTAAGTGGGTCGATATCAAAAAAGGGGCGACGGAAGTCTTGGAAAAGGATTTAGTCAGGGCGAGGAAAAAAGGGGACATCACTATTTTCATGTCTTCGAGTACTGATCCGTATCAGCCTATTGAATCAAATACAGAGCTGACTAGGTCATTGCTAACGGTTATGACGGTACAACCTCCAGATTTCCTGTTTCTCCAAACAAGAGGTCCATTAATAGTGAGAGATATAGATTTGTTACTAAAATTAAAAAAGAATCTCTTAGTTAGTGTAACGATTGAAACGGACAGAGAGGATATTAGAAAGGTATTTACTCCAACAGCCCCTCCGGTTCAGGCCAGGTTCAAGGCTCTTCAAAAGCTAAAAGAGGCAGGGCTCCCTGTTCAGATAGCTGTCTCGCCTGTTTTGCCAAGCACAGCTTCGTTTGCCCAAAAGGTAAGAGAGGTCGCGTCTAGAGTGGTAATTGATGATTACTTTATGGGAGATGGACAAAATGGAAAGCGTACTAAACAGCTTGGAATGGAGCAATACTACAAGGAAGTAGCTGAAGAGTCTTGGTTTTCTCCAACAGCGTATGTGCAAGTGCTGAACCAGTTTAAGACACGATTTACTGATCATGAGCTTTTTGTTAGTCAAGAGGGGTTTATGCCTCCCAATTCATATGGGGATTAGTTGTTAGTTGACTGTAGAGCTGAGTCTCTAGTTAGCTATAGACGGGTACAAGGTAAAATATTGATCAATGGTGTTAGAAATAGCTTGAGCAATTTGCTGCTGATAGGCAGGCTGTTGAAGTAAAGCACGCTCTTGCGGATGACTTATATAGCCAACCTCTGCTATTAAAGCTGGAGAATCAACGGATTGTAATAAAAAGAATGTTGAGCTTGGTACAATTGAATGCTTTGTTTGGGCGAGTTTATTTAAATTGTCTTGAAGTAATGCGGCGATTAAATAACTATTCCCTCTGCGTTGGTAAATGACCATTGGTCCACGTGCTTTTTTGGAAGATGAGTAATTGACATGGATACTAATCAATAGTTTTGGATTTAGTCCCTCAGCAATTAGTTTACGCTGAGTTAGATCCCGCTGGTGTCTGCTTCTTATAGCTGAAAAATGATAATCATCGCTAAGAGCATAGTCATGGGTACGAGTAATACCGACCAGATAATGCTTCTTTTTTAGCTCCTTATAAAGTTCCAGTCCAATGGTTAAATTAATATCTTTCTCCAGGATTGTTTTGTGGAACGTTCCCCCATCAATTCCACCATGACCAATATCAATAACTACGTCGTAAGGCATAAAACGATATAGAGATTGTTCAGAGATCGGTGTAGTTGGTGTAGAGTTAGCCTTAGTAGAAGGGTTTAGGGTTGATACAGTCAGTGTAATAAGTGTGGTGAAAATGATGAGAATTTTTCTTGTCAAGGTCATGCTTGTTCCTCCTCCGATAAAGCCATACTATAATGATTACATTAGCGTTAGTACACATAGAGTTAGTACACATAGCATTAGCATTTTCTAACAGAGTGGATTTTATCCATGATAAAACACCGTGCAAAGCAAATAGCACGGTGCCAATGTCAAGCAAACTTAATCGGACAATATTATTACTTCAGTTTGTGTTTTGCAGATTCGTATTGTAATCAATCAGCCAAACATAAATTAGCTATTTTCAGTAGGTCCTTCCCAAACAAGCATTCCACCATCATAGTTAGCTAAGCTCTCAAAGCCTTGCTCTTGTAGATAGCGACATACGTTTTGGCTACGATTTCCACTTCGACATACTATAATATATTCCTTAGTTTTATCTAGTTCGTCCTCATAACGCTCCACAAACTCGCTAGTTGGAAGAAGCTGTATGCCAGGGATATGTCCTTCTTCATACTCCGCAAGCTCTCTTACGTCTAACAAAACTACGTTTTCATCCTTAGCTTTATAGGCTTTTAAAACCTCTTCATAGCTAAGCTGCTTCACACCGTCTTTTTCAAATGCCATTATCCATTCCTCCCATTTCTTTTAAATGCTCAAATTCTAAGCCGTATCTAATCTAAAATGAATAGTTTAAAGTTTCATCTTAATTAGATCAACTATTCCCCAAATTGAAGACATCACTGGATAAGTAACGCTCCCCTGTATCTGGAGCAATGCACACGACCGTCTTTCCTTTCCCTAAACGCTTAGCAACCTGCAGGGCGGCAAAGCATGCTGCACCTGCTGAAGGACCAACCAATATTCCTTCATTTCTAGCTAGTCGACGAGTTACATCATACGCATCTTCATCAGTACAACGGAAGATCTCCTTATACACCTGTTGGTTGAGGATGCTTGGAATAAAACCAGGGCTTGTTCCTACAAGCTTATGACGACCTGGTTTTCCGCCAGATAATACAGGTGACCCATCTGGTTCCACCACATACACTTCTAGCTCTTTATAGTGTTGTTTAAGTGCTTCTCCAGTGCCTGTTATTGTTCCACCTGTTCCTGCTGTGGCCACAAAAGCATCCAGCTGATCTACACCAATAGATTTCATTTGTTCAATGATTTCTATAGCGGTAGTCCTCCTGTGCATATCGGGGTTCGCTTGATTTTCGAACTGCTGAGGCATAAAGCTATTGGGGATTTCAGCCACAAGCTCCTCTGCCTTTTGAATGGCTCCAGGCATTTTCAAATCTCCCGGTGTAAGAACAACTTCAGCACCGTAAGCCTTCAACAAATTAATTCTTTCCTGAGTCATCGTATCAGGCATAACTAAAATCGCCTTGTAGCCTCGGGCAGCAGCATTCATGGCTAGCCCAATTCCCGTGTTTCCAGAAGTAGGCTCAATGATGACGGAATTCTTTTGTAATAACCCTTGTTTCTCCGCCTCTAAAATCATATTATAGGCAGCACGATCCTTAACACTGCCACTTGGATTGAACATTTCTAGCTTCATATAAAGTGTGGCATCCTGCTCACCAGTTAAGGTTCTGATCTTTACCATAGGGGTGTCACCAATTAGTGCGGCGACGTTATCGACAACATTCATTCTCTCCATCGACTCCTCATTTTAGCCGTAATCATATAGGAATTATATCATAGGCACTATAGGGAGAACACAATTTGAACAGGATTCAAATTGAAACGAAACCTTGACTCATGTACACTAGGATTACAGCTAAGTAGTAGGAGGAAAGAATAACATGAGACTGCGTAAAAAACCGTGGGCTGACGCTGAAATAGAAGCTTCTCCACATATAGTTGTGCCTAACCCGACTGAGCTAAAGGGAAAATGGCATCAGTTTTTCAAAAATAATAATCCGATACATATTGAGCTTGGTACAGGAAAGGGGCAATTTATCACAGGGATGGCACAGGCTCATCCGCATATCAATTACATTGGTATGGAGCTACAGACTAGTGTTATAGCGATGGCATTGAAAAAAGCTAAGGAAGTTAAAGCTCCAAATTTATGCTTGCTTAATCAAAACGCCTTACAGCTACCAGATTTCTTTGAGCCAGAAGAGCTTGAAAGAATCTATGTAAATTTCTCAGATCCATGGCCTAAAACAAGACATGCCAAACGACGTTTAACACATCAGGTTTTCCTAGATATTTACCTAGAGCTGCTTGGAGAGGGTAATGAAATTCATATGAAGACAGATAATGAAGGGCTCTTTGAATTTTCCCTAAACAGCTTTTCAGATTTCGGCTGTCGCTTGAAAAACATCACACTAAACCTTCATGAGAGTGATATGGAAGGAAATATCATGACGGAGTATGAGGAGAAATTTTCTAGTCAAGGGATGAAGATTTACCGTTGTGAGGCTGTCTTACCAGCACAAAAATAAGCTTAAAGGGGAGAGGTTCTCGTGGAACAGCTACAAATCGGAAGGATCAAGCTGACCTGGTTACGGGGTGGAGTGAATCATTTAGATGGAGGGGCCATGTTTGGAGTTGTTCCCAAGCCTCTATGGAGTAAAAAATATCCTTGCAATGAAAAAAATCAAATTGAGCTTCGCACAGATCCCATTCTTGTGCAAAGTGAAGGGAAGAATCTACTGATCGACTCTGGAATGGGTCAGGGGAAGCTGACAGAGAAACAGCTTAAAAATTTTGGTGTATTGGAAGAATCAAAAATAGAAAGCTGTTTGCAAGAGCTTGGTTTAACATGTCAAGATATTGATTACGTCCTTATGACCCACCTTCATTTTGACCATGCCAGTGGATTAACAAAGGAAGTGGAGCAAGGAAAGTTTGAAGCAGTATTCCCACGTGCTAAGCATATTGTGTCAAGGATAGAATGGGAGGAAATGCAGCAGCCTAATATTCGCTCTAGAAATACGTATTGGAAGCAGAATTGGGAAGCGATTAAGGATTTAGTTGAGCCCTTTGAGCAGCAGATTCAGATTACATCTGAGGTCACAATGTATCATACAGGAGGTCACAGTGCAGGTCACTCAATCGTACGATATGAAAGCGCTGGTGATCAGGGAATTCACTTCGGGGATTTGATGCCCACTCATGCTCATCAAAATCCGCTCTGGGTATTAGCTTATGATGATTATCCAATGGACTCTATTTTTGCTAAGGAGAAATGGGTAAAAGAGGCCTTGGATGGTGAGTGGTGGGTGACCTTTTATCACGATGCCTATTATAGGGCTATCAAATGGAATGCAGAGAATGAGCAGCTAGAGCAAGTGAAAAGGATAAGGCCAGAATAGAAGGGTGTAGGACTCCATGAATCATGAAATGATGCTTTTTCAAGCGAGACAGGATTTTATAGATATGCATAAGGAGCTGTTAGAGGGACGACAGCTTACTCTTGAAAAATATGATTTGATTGCCTCCGATTTAAAAAGGATGGATGACCTTAACTTTGAAATGATCTTGCAGTTTGTTGAGGAACAGGACGGATTTAACATCAAAAAGATGTGGAAGGATATCTCAGGCTATGTCGAGCAAATGAAAGAAAATGGGGATTGGCAGGCGCAGAAAGAGACAATAATTACTTGGCAAAATAACCAGCTAGTTATCATACGCTAGGTAGTAATCTGTGGCGTGATTTTTGTAATAGACTTCACCTTAAGGATCTAAGTCATTGACGAATCTACTAGATCTTGCGGCGCTACGAAATCGTCAAATGGTCTCCATCTATTTCTTAATAGATTCTTTCTCTGCATGCTCAGTAGACGGGCTACTCCCTTGGGAGGATGACTGTTGCTTGGAGCGTCGGGAAAGAATTTTTTTACTGAGCCAAAAAAACCAGCCGAACCTAAAGCCAGCTACGATGAAAGCACAGAAAAATAAAACGAATCCTAGACTCATTCCTAGTACAATCAAAACAGATGACCAAAACCCATTCACGCCCCTCTCCCCTTTCCTTATTACGTATTAAAAGTATAGACAGAAGAATAGAAAGTTAAAACACAGCAATCCTTTTGGGTGGCACAGCAGAAGAGCTTTAACGCGTATTCTTGAGCCCCCTTACGCTTCTCTATTACAATGAAGGCAATGTAAGGAATGAAGTAGAAAAAGGAGGCGTTCATATGGAGGATTTTTTCCCCATCAAAAAGGTAGATTATATCGAGTTGTTTGTTGGTAATGCAAAGCAGGCGATGCATTTTTACTGTAAAGGCTTTGGCTTTAAACCGGTTGCTTATTCTGGACTTGAAACCAAAAATCGTGAAACGACGTCATATGTTTTAAAGCAAAAAGGAATTCGTTTAATCGTAACTTCTTCTCTTTCTGATACCCATCCGATTGCCGATTTCGTTAAGCTTCATGGAGATGGAGTAAAGGATATTGCTCTAGAGGTAGATGATGTTGAAAGCGCATACAATGAAGCTGTAGTAAGAGGAGCCATTGCGCTACAGCCACCGGAGGAAATACAGGATGAGTATGGAGTTTGGAAAAAAGCAATCGTAGGAACATACGGCGATACGATTCATTCCCTTATTGAACGTAAGGACTACACTGGTCCCTTTGCTCCCGGCTACACAGCTTATCATGCTGCATTCCAAACGGAGGAAACGGGTCTATTAGGTATTGATCATATTGTTGGTAATGTGGAGTTAAACAAGATGGAAGAATGGGTTTCCTATTATGAGAAGGCATTCGGTTTTACGCAAATGATTCATTTTGATGATGATGATATCAGTACAGAGTATTCTGCTCTAATGTCCAAGGTTATGCAGGGAGGAGATGGACGCATTAAATTTCCGATCAACGAGCCTGCTGAAGGAAAACGAAAATCACAAATTCAGGAATATCTCGATTTTTACAAAACACCTGGTGTGCAGCATATTGCTTTAACCACTTCAAATATTATTCACACGGTATCTACTCTTCGTGACAAGGGAGTTGAGTTTCTCAATGTTCCTGCCTCCTATTATGAGGATTTGAGGCAAAGGGTTGGAGATATCGAGGAAGAGATTAAGGATTTAGAGAATCTAGATATTCTGGTTGACAGGGATGAAGAGGGATACTTATTGCAGATATTTACCAAGCCAGTCGTGGACCGTCCTACACTATTTTTTGAAATAATTCAGCGAAAGGGTAGCAGGGGCTTTGGAGCAGGGAACTTTAAAGCTTTATTTGAAGCGATTGAACGGGAACAGGCTTTACGAGGGAATTTGTAAGAGTAGAAGCAGCTTTATCGCTTCGGTAGTACCTCGTGTCTATAGGCATTGTAGAATCTGCGAAAAGAATCCTTGAGGTTCTAGGGAAGTTGCCAAAAGTTTGAATTGGAGGGAAAGCATGAAGTGGCTGACGTATCGACATCCTTCCACAGGTGAGCAGAGAGCAGGGTATTTGTGGCAGAGCTATATCATAGACTTTGAAAAGTCCCTGCAATTTATTGTGACCTTGCAAAAGCAGAGATCCGAACAGAAAAATATACCATTTGAACAAAAGCTAATAGAAAAGTCTTCCACTATTCAGAAGTTTCCAATCACCCTGCTTGGCTACTTGGAGCATCAAGAGACGTATAAGCCGTGTTTAAAAGCTTTGGAAACAGAGTTTATGAACTGGGAGGAAGAGGAATGGAAGCGACAAATAGAAGCCGAGTCTCCTTGGGTTATTGCATTTGACGCAGCCCTTTTGTCTGCTCCACTCCCTAGACCTCCTAGCTTTCGAGACTTCTATGCCTTTGAGGCGCATGTGCGGAACGCTAGAAAGCAAAGAGGCTTAGATATGGTTCAGGAATGGTATCACTTTCCTAGCTTTTACTTTAGCAATCATCAATCAATCCTTGGACCAAATGAGGAGGTCGCTTTCCCTTCCTCTTCAGTGAAATGGGATTACGAGCTAGAGGTGGGCATTGTAATTGGTAAGCAGGGCAGGAACATATCACGTGAAAAGGCCATTGAGCATGTCTTTGGCTTAACGATTGTAAATGATTGGAGTGCAAGAGATTTGCAGGCAGAGGAAGTGAAAATCGGCTTAGGACCAGCTAAAGGAAAGGATTTTGCCACCACCATGGGACCCTTTGTTTCGACGGTGGATGAATGGCAGGATCGCAGACAGGGTGAGCATGTGCAGCTTAAAATGGAGGCATATGTAAACGGAGAAAGAACGTCTACTGGTGACCTGAATCAGCTCTACTTTTCCATACCTGAACTTATCGCTCGGGCATCACAGGATTGTACCTTGTACCCGGGGGATATATTGGGAACAGGGACTGTAGGTACTGGCTCATTATTAGAGCAGGGCAAAGACTGGTTGAAGGCTGGTGATCAGGTTACCCTGAAGGTAGAAAGAATCGGTTTTCTAGAGAGTAGAATAAAAGCGTAAAGGAGGCATGTCATGCCTTTTTATCATAAGCTGGGCCAAATCCCAAATAAGAGGCATACTCAATTTCGAAGGGCAAGTGGAGAGCTATACTATGAAGAAGTGATGGGAACTAGAGGGTTTTCTGGTGTGCAGAGTATTCTATATCATTTACATCCTCCTACGAAGGTCAAGGAGGTTAAAGCAAAGGGAACGATCAGCTATGACATGGAAGCGCAGCCTCTTTTACAGCATAGACATTTTCGTACAAAAGGGGCTGAGTGGAAAGGGGACCCGATTACCGGAAGGCAGTATTTTTTGGCGAATGAGGATGTTCAGATTGGACTTTGTACTCCAAAGGAAAATATGAATTACTTTTATAAGAATGGACTTAAGGATGAATTGATTTTTGTTCATGAGGGATCTGGAGTTTTAGAAAGTGTCTTCGGCAGTCTTGCTTTTAAGCCTGGAGATTATATTGTGATTCCTATCGGTACAACATACAAAATGGTACTTGAAGGTGAAGGACATCGCTTTCTTGTAGTTGAATCAAATAGCCGAGTTGAGCCTCCCAAAAGGTATCGTAATGAATATGGACAATTGCTAGAACACTCCCCGTATTGTGAAAGAGATATCCACATTCCTACGTGGGTAGAGCCAAGGGAGGAAAAGGGTGAGTTTGAGGTAAGAATTAATTTGGATAATCAGGTTACTTCCTATCTGTTTGAGCATCACCCATTTGACGTTGTAGGCTGGGATGGCTACCTATATCCTTGGACTTTAAGCATTCATGACTTTGAGCCCATTACGGGGAGAATCCATCAGCCGCCACCTGTCCATCAAACGTTTTCAGGGAACAATT
Source organism: Bacillus horti (assembly GCF_030813115.1). NCBI lineage: Bacteria > Bacillati > Bacillota > Bacilli > Caryophanales > Bacillaceae > Caldalkalibacillus > Caldalkalibacillus horti. The sequence continues at coordinate 314,091 of NZ_JAUSTY010000004.1, forward strand.
TTGTAGTCTGCTCCTTTGTTCCTAGACTATTTGACTATCACCCTGAGGCTATTCCTGCTCCTTATGCTCATAGTAATGTAAATAGCGACGAGGTTCTCTATTATGTGGAGGGGAATTTCATGAGTCGTAAGGGGATTGATCAAGGCTCGTTTACGCTACATCCTTCAGGAATACCACATGGCCCACATCCAGGAACCATTGAAGCTTCAATAGGTAAAAAAGCTACAGAGGAGTTGGCCGTGATGATTGATACGTTCAGGCCACTACACGCCACATCCTTAGCCCTTACCTTTGAAGACCCTAAGTACATGTCTAGCTGGAATGATTAGAAGAACAAATTAGGGCTATTAACATGAAGAAATAAAATACAGATCATGGCTTGCTTCAGTTTTTTAAGCAATGAGCTTTTTAGATTTGAGCTCCCATGATCTGTAGTTTAGATTCGGTAATTTGTTGAATTTTTTCCGTGAACGCTTATGTAGCTGTTATCTTTGGTTCATTATGACTGTAACTCAAGAATTGTCCCCGTATCTGCATCCACTTTAAAATCAATGTAATGAGGGTTTCCATCCTTTAACGTGGTAAGTCCACCCTGATAGATATTATACGTTAAACCGTTAAACTCCTCGGCTATAGGTTCAATCTGAATCCAGCTTCCCATAATACTCATTTTATCCTTATACTTCTTTTTGATTTGAGCCAGTGCTTTTTCGGGTTTTACAAATTTAGTTTCAGAGCTCTTAATCACTACATAACTAACAGCTAAACCAGCTGCCACACCTAGCAAAAATCTACCTAATTTCATAAAAGAACCTCCTTGCTCTAATAGTATAGACAAAAGCTGTAGCATTTCATAAAATTATGATAAACTATGAGTTTGAATGATTGAAAGTAAGCCATTAATCACAGAATGACAGTGGAATTCATTATACGTATATCAAATAGTATATCCTAATCATTAGCATGAGTCATTATTAGCGATAGAAAATCACTTTAAGGAGGTTTTTTTGTGTTCACTCAAGTCCTTCCAGATTTACTTTGGAACAATAAGACTTACACACAAGAACAGGTCCGAAACTGGAAGGTTCCTATGGTTGAAATCTTTGAAACGGTTGAAGGGGAAGGGATGAAGGCCGGCTTTCCGACCGTATTTGTTCGAGTGTTTCACTGTAATTTACGCTGTACCTGGTGTGATACACCTTATAGCTATGCTCCTGCCGAGCCAGAATATGAAGCAAGTATTGCAGAGCTGGTAGCCGACGTGCAGAAGTATCCGAGTCAATCCATTTGCTTTACTGGAGGAGAGCCCCTTATTCATCGGGAAAAATCAGCAGGTATTATTCACTCTCTTAGCTATTTGGATCACATCGAAGACATTCATATTGAAACAAATGGGGCTATTCCGATAGAAACGTTTGCCAAAAGTCGTGCTGCTGATGCTAAGTGGAAGCAAAAGGTTAGATTTGTCATGGACTACAAGCTTCCTGATAGTGGGGAAATGGATAAGATGGTATACGAGAATTTTAAATGGCTGCAAAAGCAGGATGAAATTAAGTTTGTGATCGGGACGGATCAGGACTTTGAGGTGGCTCTTGAGGTGCTAGACAAATACCATGAAGAGGGACAGGTATTAATGAGTCCAGTATGGGAAACGATGCCTCCACATAAATTAGTGGAAAAGGTGCTAGAACGAAAGCTCAGCCATGTCAAGGTTAGCTTGCAAATGCATAAAATCATATGGGACCCTAACCAAAGAGGAGTTTAACAGGGTAGCTTGTTAAACATGAAAAAGAGATATTAGAAAAATAATCTTGAAAGACAAGGAGTTTAGATGGATGGAGAAAGCTGTCATTGTTTTGAGCGGAGGACTAGATAGTACGACATGTATGGGAATAGCCAAGGAGCAAGGGTATGAGCTGTACCCAATTACATTTCACTATGGTCAAAGACATAATAGAGAAGTAGAGCAAGCGAAGAAAGTAGCAGAGTATTATAAAGTGAAGGATCATCGTATTGTTAATCTGTCCTTTTTGAAGGAAATTGGCGGGAGTGCGTTAACGGACGAGGAGCTAGATGTGCCAACGGAAGGTGAAGAGGGAGGTATTCCCATTACGTATGTCCCTGCTCGTAATCTTATCTTCTTATCCTTAGCCACTGCTTATGCAGAAGTAGTAGGAGCAAAAGCAATCTATATAGGTGTTAGTGCTGTTGATTATAGCGGATATCCAGACTGTCGTCCTGAATTTATATCTAGCATGACAGAGACGATTAATCTAGCCACTAAAGCAGGACAAACTGGAACTGATCTACAGATTGAAACACCGATCATCCACTTGTCAAAAGCAGATACGATTCGCCGAGGTATGGAGCTTGATGTTCCCTACCAGTTAACAACTTCTTGCTACAATGGAGAAGAGGTTGCTTGTGGCGTCTGTGATAGCTGTCGCTTACGTTTGAAAGGCTTTGAAGAGGCTGGCTACTCAGATCCGATTGCCTATCAAAGCTAACGATCAGAAAAAAATGGTTGGCCAACCAACAATCTCATATTGAGTTCTTTTTGGAACCTCTCTATACTAGTACTAGTCTTTTTCATAGTGAAGAAGACTTTTTCTTTTGCCTACTGCATACAGAACTTTAGAAAAGAATAGGGAGGGATTTGATGCAGTTTAATCGCACATGGAAAATCAGTATGGCTTTACTTTTAATCATCAGCTCTATACTGGCTTTTCCAGTTCAAGATATTGAAGCTACCGGGCAGCAATTGAAGCAAGGAGATCGCAATGGGTATGTGTGGGATCTTCAGCACCGCTTACAGCAGCTTGGATACTATAAATTTGCACTAGACGGATTATTTGGTTATCACACGAAAGAAGCTGTTATGCTTTTCCAAAGCAGCTATGGACTTGTATCAGATGGAGTGGTTGGAGAGCAGACTTGGAATACACTACGCCGTCATACGTATACTCAGGATGAAATTGAGATGCTTGCCAAGGTTGTTTATGGTGAAGCACGTGGGGAGCCATTTGAAGGAAAGGTGGCTGTTGCAGCTGTAGTATTAAATCGTATAGCTGCAGGAGGTTTTCCTGATACGGTGAAAGAAGTTATTTTTCAGCCAAGAGCGTTTACTGCTGTGGATGATGGACAGTATTATATGACTCCAGATCGGGATGCTTATCGTGCTGTATACAATGCTATTCAAGGCTGGGATCCTTCAGGAGGAGCACTTTATTATTTCAATCCCCAAACGGCTACATCTTCATGGATTTGGTCTAGAACACAGATGGGGCAGATCGGGAAGCATGTTTTTGCTTATTAGTTTTCGTTAATTTCCTGATTTTAAGGGAATGGTAATTTAAAACAAATAGAAAACAAAATGAAAGAACGATAGATAAAATTGATTCTTAAATGCTAAGTTGTTTTAAGTAGGTAGCTTCCTTTATATCAGGTAGGCTACCTCTTTTTTGACTGGACCAAATAATGGATCTATTTTTTATTTCTCTATCTAAGCATTTCTTTCGAGGCTCGAATTATGGTACAGTATAAAGGAGCTATAGATACATACAGTAAGGAAAGCAAAGGTAAGTAACGGAAGGAGCTGTATCAATCATGAATGAAAAAACATTTCAATTATTTAAAAAGCTGACAGAAACTCCAGGAGCACCAGGCTTTGAGCATCAGGTCCGTGCTTTAATGAGAGAGGAGCTCAGTAAGTATACGGATGAAATCGTACAGGATGGACTTGGTAGTATCTTCGGTGTGAAGCGTGGAGATGAAAAAGGTCCTACTGTTATGGTAGCCGGTCATATGGATGAAGTAGGCTTTATGGTTACTCAAATTACAGAGCAAGGCTTTATTCGCTTCCAGACCCTAGGCGGATGGTGGAGTCAGGTTTTATTGGCTCAGCGTGTTCAGATCATAACGGATAAGGGAGCTGTTGAAGGGGTAATCGGATCAATTCCTCCACATGTGTTAACAGACGAGCAACGCAATAAACCAACGGATATTAAAAATATGTTTATTGATATCGGGGCGGATGATAAAGAGGATGCTGAGAAGATTGGTATTCGTCCGGGACAGCAAATCGTTCCTGTATGTCCATTTACTCCACTTGCTAATCCGAAAAAAATCATGGCTAAAGCATGGGATAATCGCTACGGCTGTGGTCTTGCAATTGAATTGCTAGAAGAACTACAGAATGAATCCACTCCAAACGTATTATATTCAGGAGCCCACGTTCAAGAGGAGGTTGGATTGCGTGGAGCAGCTACCTCAGCGAACATGATTCAGCCCGATATCTTTTTTGCTTTAGACGCCGGTCCAGCTAATGATATTCTTGGTGTCTCTGATGGCTTCGGGAAGATCGGAAAAGGAGCCTTATTACGGATTTATGATCGTTCTATGATTACACATAAAGGTCTTAGAGAATTTGTGTTAGATACAGCTGAGACGGAAAATATCCCTTATCAGTTCTTTATTTCTCAAGGTGGTACAGATGCAGGAAGAGTGCATATAAGCGGAAATGGTGTACCTTCAGCTGTTATTGGTATCTGCTCAAGATACATCCATAGCCATGCCGCGATCGCTCATGTTGATGATTATGCAGCAGCGAAGCAGCTTTTAGTAAGTTTGGTTAAGAAGATGGATCACTCTACTGTAGAGACGATTAAGAAGGGCTAATAAAATTAGTGAAAACAAATTAGAGCAAGCTCATGAAAAGAGGCTATTCCAAAGTAGATTTCTACATTAGGGATAGCTTTTTTTGTACTATGCGTGCCCAGCAAGCCGTTAATTGCTAGTCGGTGGAAGTCCGATCTAAGTAAGAACCAAGTCGCTTAGTAGCTGACAGGCAACTGGTGGAGAAATCCTAAGGTTGAAGCCCTGTGACAAAGCAATTCCGTAAGGAATGCGAGCAACCTAGCAGGTTG